>CBFGPV010000072.1:0-18674 GCA_965650765.1 uncultured Burkholderiales bacterium | reverse complement strand
CGCAGCCACCTTGCAGCCGCGAGCACCGCAGGGCACCCCGCGCAGCGGGGCGCCACAGTCGGGGTCCCCTTCTTTGGGTTCCCTTTCTTGGGACGCAAGAAAGGGAACTCGGCCGCCGGGCCGAGACCCGGCTCGCCCCGCCAGGGGCGAAACACGGCGCCAGCAAACGACTGCGGCAGCACCTCGAAGCACCCTCTCCCCAACCCTCTCCCGCAAGCGGGAGAGGGAGCCTGCACTGCTGCGGCCTGACCGGTCCCGTCAGGGACCGGGCTCGTCCTGCTGTTCGTGCGGTTCGTGTTCGGGGCCCCCTTGGGGTCGCTGAGCAGCGCAGGGCCGGGCGGAAAAAGAAGGGGGCTTGTCTGAGCCCGCAGGGCGAGTTTGCCCCCTTCCCGCCCGGACCGAGCAGCGCAGGGGAGTTTCCGTGCCAACGGAAACCGAGCACTCGGGGGTGCCCTTTCTTTTGGTTCCTTTTCTTTGGGCACGCAAAGAACAGGAACTCGCCCGCCGGGGCGAACTCCCGGCTCGCCCCGCCAGGGGCGAAACAACGGCGCCACAAGCCACATCGGCAGCAACTCGAAGCACCCTCTCCCGCATGGTGTCCCTCAGGCGTCGCCCCATACCTCCCGGGCGGTCTCGACCACCAGTTGCAGCTTGCGCCGCTGGTCTTCCACCGCGATGTTGTTGCCGTGCACCGTGGACGAGAAGCCGCATTGCGGGCTCAGCGCCAGTTGCTCCAGCGGGGCGTACTGCGCAGCCTCGTCGATGCGGCGCTTGAGGCTGTCCTTGCTTTCAAGCTGGCCGAACTTGGTGGTCACCAGGCCCAGCACCACGATCTTGCCCTTGGGCAGGTAGCGCAGCGGGCGGAAGTCGCCGGAACGGTCGTCGTCGTACTCCATGAAGTAGGCGTCGAGGTGCATCTCGGACAGCAGGGCCTCGGCCACCGGCTCGTAGTTGCCGGCCGCGGCATGGGTGCTCTTGAAGTTGCCTCGGCACAGGTGCATGGCCAGGGTCATGCCCTCGGGCTTCTGGGCCACCACGAGGTTGATGAACTTTGCATACCGGTGCGGCAGCTCGTTGGGGTCGTCGCCGCGAGCGCGGGCCGCCTCGCGCATCTTCTCGTCGCACAGGTAGGCCATGTTGGTGTCGTCCATCTGCACATAGCGGCAGCCGGCATCGTACAGTGAACGCAGCTCGTCACCGTAGGCATTGGCCACGTCCTGGTAGAAGTCGGGTTCCAGCTCGGGGTAGGCCTCGCGGCTGATGCCGGCACGCCCGCCGCGGAAGTGCAGCATCGTGGGCGAGGGGATCGTCACCTTGGGCACGCAGCCCGGGGCCACCTGGCTTTGCAGGTACTCGAAGTCGGCCCGCTGGATGCTGCGGTCGTGGCGCACCTTGTCGATGACGCGCATCACCGGCGGCGCGAGTTCCTCGGTGCCGTCGGGCTTGCGGATGGTCACCGGCACGTCGGTCTTCACGCCGCCGAGCTGTTCAAGAAAGTCGATGTGGAAGTAGGTGCGCCGGAATTCGCCGTCGGTGATGCTGTGCAGGCCGACGTCCTGCTGGAACTTGACGATCTCGGTGATGGCCCGGTCTTCGACCGCACGCAGCTGTTCGCGGGTGATCTCGCCGCGGGCGGCCTGTTCACGCGCCTCCAGCAGGTAGGCCGGGCGCAGGAAGCTGCCGACGTGGTCGGCGCGGAAGGGGGGGTTCATGGCGGTCTCCTCGGGGTCGTGGCGGATCGGGTCGTTCAGGCGGCGAGGCTGTCGTCACGCCAGGCGGTGTCGAGCACCACCGTGGCGCCCGGGCCGGCAATGCGCGACACGCAGGCGCACAGGCGTTTGCCTTCGGCTTTTTCGTGGTCGCTCAGAAAGACGTCGCGGTGATCGATCGTGCCTTCGCAGGCCAGCACGTCCATCGTGCACAGTCCGCATTCGCCGCGGCGGCAGTCGGACAGCACCTCGACGCCGTGAGCCTCCAGCGTGTCGAGCAGCGATCGCCCGGGTTCCACCGTGAGCTCGATGCGGTGGCGGGGTAGCTTGACGGTAAAGGCCTGGGGCGCATGGCGGCCGCTGCTGCCGAAGGTTTCATAGCGCAGGTCGGCGATGTCGCGGCCGGCTTCGGCCCAGGCCCGCCGTGCGGCGTCCATCATCGGCACCGGCCCGCACAGGTAGACCTGGGTGCCGGCGGGCAGGGCCGCGAACTCGGCGGCAAAGTCGATCATTTCGCCTTCGTCGGCCACCCGGGTGACGAGCCGCTCGCCCAGTGCCGCCTGCAGGCGATCCAGGCAGGCCAGTTCGCTGCGCTGGCGGGCGGCATACAGCATGCGCACCGGGGCTGTTCGCGTGCCCAGCAGTTCGGCCATGCCCACCAGCGGCGTCACGCCGATGCCGCCGGCGACCAGCAGGTAGCCGGGCGCACCCAGGTCCAGCGCGAAATGGTTGCCGGGCTCCGAGATCGACACTCGGGCGCCGGGTTGCAGGGTCCACATGTACTGCGAGCCGCCGCGGCCCGGGTCCAGGCGCTTGACGGCGATGCGCAGCACACCGTCACCGCGCGACTGGCCCACGAGCGAGTAGGTGCGGGTTTCCTGCCGGGGGCCGATCTGCACCCGCACATTGAGATGGCTGCCCGGCGCCCAGGCCGCAGGGGCCGGGCCCTCGGGCACCAGTTCGAACTCCCGCACGGTCGGGGTGAGGTCGGTCGTGCGACGCACGGTGGCGATGGTCCAGTGATCGGAGTGGCGCATGGTGGTGTCTAGATCGTGGTGCGCCGGCTGAGCAGGGCCACGCCGGGCAGCAGTTGCAGGGAAGGGTGGTGTTCCAGGGCGCGCTGCAGGTTGCGTCGCGCCAGGCGGGCGTGTTCGCGCATCAGCGCCTCGGCACGGCTGCCCTCGCGGCGCTCGATGGCATCAAGCACCTGCAGATGGTGGTCCTGGGCGACGACCAGGGTATCCCGTCCGCCAGGCTGGGCGGCCTGCACGCTCATGAAGGCGTTGGGTGATGCAAACGGCATGCTGACCGCACGGTCGAGCTGGCGGCGCACGACGTCACTGCCGGACATCTCGGCCAGCAGCGCATGAAAGCGCTCGTTCAGGGCGACGTATTCCTCGAACTCGGCGGCGCCAAAGCTGCCGCGGGCAAACACGCGGTCGATGGACTGCACGCACTGGCGTGCATCGCGCATCACGGCGGTGCTGACGCCGCGTTCGGCTGCCAGCCGGGCGGCCAGGCCTTCGAGCGTGCCGCGCACCTCGATGGCGTCCTCGATGTCGGCCTCGCTGAAGCGGCGCACCTTGTAGCCCCCGGCGCTCAAGGCCTCGAGCAGGCCTTCCTGTTCGAGCCGGATCAGCGCGGCACGGATCGGGGTGCGCGACACCCCGAGCCGGTCGACCAGGGCCAGCTCGGCAATGCGTGCGCCCGGTGCCAGTTCACCCGAGAGGATCAGCTCGCGCAGGCGCAGCTGCGTCTGCACGGTCTGGGACGGACTGCCGTCGGCCTCGGCCTCGGCGAGTGTCAGCGGCGGCTTGGCCATGGTCAGGCCGCCGCGCGGATCGGGATCACCGGCGCACCGGCGCTGGGGCGTTCGGCCTCGATCATGCGGTCGATCAGGCGGCGGGCCCACATCGAGCCGGCGTCGATGTTGAGGTTGTAGAAGCGGTGATCGGGATGCTCGTCGATCGCCACCTGCTGGGCTTCAAGGATGGCTTCGTCCTCGGCAAAGATGCGCGACACACCCTCGCGCAGGTCGGTCGTGAGCTTCTGCTCATGCAGGTTGTAGTTGCGCACGAACGCCCAGAAGTAGTGGCAGGTGCGGTCGGTCTCCGGGGTGATGGTGTTGAGCACGAAGCCGTTGACCCCCTGGGAGCGGTCGCCCTCGGGGGCACCGGTGCCGGTGGGCGCCACGCCCACGTCGATGGTGACCGTGCATGGCGCCTCGAAGCGGATGATCTGCCAGCGGTCGACCGGGCCGGTGTAGCCGCTCTTGTGCTTGAGCTGCCCGGCCCAGAAGGGGGGCGCCTCGATGTTGCGCATCCAGCGCGTGATGGTGGCGGTGCGATCACCGTGGGTGGCCACGAAGGGGGCTTCGGCCACGGCGCGGTTGCCGATCGAGCTGCCGTGCACGAAGGTCTCGTGCGTGAGGTCCATCAGGTTGTCGATCACCAGCCGGTAGTCGCACTTCACCTGGATGGTCTTGCCGTCGCCGGCCCAGGCCGGGTCGAGGTTCCAGTGCATGTCGGGCACCTTGGCGGGGTCGGCCAGGGCGGGGTCACCGGGCCAGACCCAGACGTAGCGGTGCTTCTCGACCACCGGGAAGGAGCGCACGCAGGCACTGGGGTTGATCGTCTCCTGCGAGGGCATGTGGGTGCAGCGGCCATGGGCGTTGTAGACCAGCCCGTGGTAGCCGCAGACCACCTCGTCGCCTTCGAGCCGCCCCTTGGACAGCGGCAGCAGACGGTGCCAGCAGGCGTCTTCGAGCGCGACCGCCTGCCCGGCGCTGGTGCGGTACAGCACCAGCTTCTGATTGCAGATCGTGCGTGGCAGCAGGGCGTGCTTGAGCTCGGTGTCCCAGGCGGCGGCATACCAGGCGTTCAGCGGGAAGGGCGACGACATCAATGACTCCAGTGCTTTGACACAGTGGATTCATTGTATACAGCAATGCCCAAAAAACGAGCAAAACAGCGCAATCTAAGGGTAAACCACGGGTTGTATGTATCCAGAAATCAAGCGAGCTGTGTCAGATAGGCCTGCGCCGCCGTCCAGGCCTGGCGCAGCGCCTCGTTCAGACGCAGCACCTCGGCCGGCGACAGGGTGTCGCCCTGGCGGCTGCGCTGCTCGGCGTCCTGGCACAGCGCCTGCAGCTGGGGCATGGCCAGGCTGGCGGCCACGCCCTTGAGGCTGTGTGCATCCCGTTCGAGGGCCTGCGGGTGATCGGGCTGGAACGGTGCGCCCGCGTAGATCTCGACAAAACGCTGCAGCGCCTTGCGGTGGATCTGCTCCAGGCCGCCGCACAGCGAGATGCCGGCGGCGATGTCGAGCACCCGGGGGTCGGGTGAGCCCGGCGACGTGTCGGCTGCGGGCCGCTGCGCCGGTGCGGGCCCCGCCGGCGGTGCCTCCTGCGCTCCCATGCGGGCGCGCCCGCTCAGCCGGGCCAGCGTATGCCACAGCGCCGCGGTATCGATCGGCTTGGCCAGGTGATCGTTCATCCCGGCGGCCAGCGAACGCTCGCGGTCACCAGCCATCGCGTGGGCTGTCATCGCGACGATCGGCAGGCGAGCAAATCGGCCCCCCAGGCCGCGGATGCGGCGGGCGGCCTCGATGCCGTCCATCTCGGGCATCTGCACGTCCATCAGCACCAGATCGCACGGCCAGGACTGCACCGTCTGGACGGCCTGCACGCCGCTGGCAACCGCCTGCACCTCGATGCCGGCGCGCTGCAGCAGCTCGACCGCGAGTTCCCGGTTCAGCAGATTGTCCTCGGCCAGCAGCACCCGCAGGCCCTTGAGGCGGTGTGCGGGGTCGGTGTCCGGCCGGGCTGCCGGCACCGGGCGATCGGGGTCTGCGCTGGAGGCGAGCGCCAGTGGCACCTCGAACCAAAAGGTGGCGCCTTGACCCAGCCCGGACGTCACACCGATGCGCCCACCCATGAGCTCCAGCAGTCGCCGCGAGATCACCAGCCCCAGACCGGTGCCGCCGAAGCGCCGGGTGGTGGACGAGTCCGCCTGGCTGAAGGCCTCGAACAACCGGGCCTGCTGTTCGTCGCTCAGGCCGATGCCGGTGTCGTGCACTTCGAACCTCAGCCGCAGCCCTCCCGGCGCTGCCTCGCTGCCGGCCACGCGGGCCACGCGCAGCTCCACACTGCCGCGGTCGGTGAACTTGACGGCGTTCGACAGCAGGTTGGTGAGCACCTGGCACAGCCGCGTCGGGTCGCCGAGATAGCGCGGGGGCAGGTCGTCCGCGACGTGCACCGTCAGCGAGAGCTGCTTCTCGGCGGCCTGCAGGCCGACCACATCGAGCACCTGGGCCACCGCATCGCGCAGGTCGAATTCGGTGCGCTCGACCTCCAGCTTCCCGGCCTCGATCTTCGAGAAGTCGAGGATGTCGTTCAGGACCGCCAGCAGATTGCGCGCGGCGGCGTTGGCCTTGGCCACATGGTTGTGCTCGCGTGTGGGCAGCTCGCCGGACAGGGCCAGTTCGGTCATGCCGATGATCGCGTTCATCGGTGTGCGGATCTCATGGCTCACGTTCGCCAGGAACTCGCTCTTGAGCTGGTTGGCTTCCTCGGCGGCCTTGCGGGCCCGCTCGATGGTTTCGGTGGCGAGCTTCTCGGCCGTGATGTCGAAGGTCGCGCGCACCGAGCGCAGCAGGCGGCCCTGTGCATCGCGCAGGTTGCGCTGCATGGTGCGCACGTGCCGTACCTGGCCATCGGGGCGCACGATGCGGTACTCGAGCACGTCGGACTGCCGACCATCCCAGGTCTGCATCGTCGCGTCACGCACCCGTTCGATGTCGTCGGGATGCACCAGCGCCTCCCAGGCCGCGGTGCTCGGCTGGAACCTGCCCGGGTCGACACCGTAGATCGCGTACTGTTCGCCGTTCCATTCGGTGCTGCCGTCCTGCGGGTTGGTGATCCAGATGCCCAGCCCCGAGGCCGAGATCGCCAGCTGCAGCCGGCTGGCCAGCTCCTCGGCGCGGATGGCCGTCATGCGCTGGGATGTGACGTCCAGGTCCAGGCCGACACTGCGCACCAGGCGCCCCTGCGCGTCACGTTCGTTGCGGGCCACGGAGCGGATGTAGCGCAGCCCGCGCTGCGGGTGGGCGATCGTGTATTCGATCTCGAACGATGCGCAGGCCGGGTCGCGCAGGTAGGCGTAGATCCGGTCGCGGGTGGCACCGGCCAGATCGGGGGTGAGGCAGGCCTCCCAGGCCTGGCGGTCGACATTCAGGTCGGCGCCGTATAGCTCGGCCGCCCGTTCGTCCCACAGCAGCCGTCGCGTGCTGGCGTTGTACTCCCACACCGAGGCCTGCACGGCCGACAGGGCCATGCGCAGCCGTTCGTTGACTTGCTGCAGGCGGGCCTCGGCCTCGACATCCTGCGTGATGTCCCAGTTGACACCGAGCAGGCGCTGCGCGCGGCCGTTCGCGTCGCGTTCCAGGCGCCCCACGCCGCGCAGCCAGCGCTCGCGGCCGTCGACCATCACCCGGAAACGGGACTGATAAGGCACCCCCTCATCGCAGGTGCGCACCAATGCGCGCTCGATGTGTTCGCGGTCCGGGGGCGCCACACACGCCAGGAAGGCCTCGTGGGTGCGGGGGGCGGGCCCGGTGATGCCCAGCAGTTCGCGCTCGGTCTCGTCGGCGAGGAAGCGTCCCGTGGTGACGTCCAGTTCCCATACGCCAAGACGTGCTGCTTCCGTGGCCAGGCGCAGGCGCTCGGACAGTTCGTGCATGTGATGCTGGCGGTGCATCTCCTCGGTCACGTCGATGTTCATGCCGTAGGCCCGCAGCGCGCGCCCGCCTGCGTCGCGCTCCACATAGGCCAGCGAGCGCACGTGCCGTTCACCGCCATCGGGATGGCGGAACAGCAACAGCTGCTCGACATGCGATTCGGTGCCTTGCCTGAGGCGGGCCACGAATGCCCGGTAGTCGTTCAGGCAGGAAGGCGCGAGCAACTGCTCCATGTCCTCGAAACTGGCCTCGGCCAGGCCTTCGGGCAGACCGATCAGCGACGCGGTGTCCTGGTTGCGGATCACCAGGCCGGTGCGACCGTCGTATTCCCACACCAGCCCGCGCACCGCGCGCGTGGCCAGATCGTGGCGATGCAGCGTGGCCTGCAGATGCAGCCGCGTCTCCACGTCCTCGGTCACGTCCCGGTCGAAACCCACCACACGCAAGGGTTGCCCTTGTGCATCCCGCTCGATCTGGCCGGTGCTGTGCAGCCACCGGATGCGATGGCCGGGCAGCACGATGCGGAACTGCAGTTCGTACACCCCGATACCCGCCAGGATGCGGTCGAACTGCTCGCGGATCGACGGCATGTCCTCGCGGTGGATCACGCGCTCCCAGTCAGCGCGCCGTGCCCTCCCTGTCGGACCGGGCAGGCCGTACAGGTGGCACTGGGCCTCGTTGAGCACGAACTGGTCCGCCGCGATGTCGTATTCCCACAGTCCGAAATGCCCGGCCTGCACGGCCAGCGACAGGCGGTTGTTGATCTCGCGCACCGCACCTTCACGGATGCGCAATGCGCGTTCGGCCATGGCCTGGCGATGGGCGCGGCTCACATAGGCCCGCAGCGACAAGGTCACCATCGCGGCCAGTGCCGTCACGATGACAAACACCCAGACCTGGTTGAACGGGTCGATGAGCCGTGAGCTGCCATGCACGCCCGAGGCCTGCAGCCAGGCCAGACCCAGCATCGTGCCCACCGCGATCGCCCCGGTGGCCAGGGCCATCCGGGCGCCGAACAGGAAGCTGGCGAAGATCACCGGCACCAGCAGCAAGGCCGCATGCACGGTCTGCACCGTGCCGGCAAAGGCAAGCCAGGCCGCGCAGCCGGCCATGATCACCACCACCACCGAAACGGCCGTGGTGGTCGAGAAGTGACGTCGCACCAGGGCCTGCAAGGCGAACACCGCGGCCACCAGCGCATACGAGGCAAACAGCCCGGTGGGGTTGGCCAGCGGGCCGAGCAAGGCGATGCCGGTCGTGCCCAGGAAGGCCGTCACGCCGATGATCGTCAGCACATGGACGGTCAGGCGCTGCAGGTCGTGCTGGGGCAGGGGGCTTTCGAAGTCGCGCCACTGCTCGACCCAGAGGTCCCACGCGGGCCGGGGACGGGGCGGCGAGGCAGAGGTGTCCGGCGGCGAGGCCATGGTGGGGTGGGCAACGTCCTGTGTGGTCCGGTACGTGAAAGTAACACGCATCCGCCACGCTTCCTGCACAGGGAAACGCCGATCGGTCCCCTCCCGTGCCCGTATGGCCCTGCGGCGCCGTGCGGGCTGTTGCATTCAGATCACAGTGCTCGAGTGACGGACCGTCATGCAAGCGTCACGTGCGGTTCACGGCAGCGTCATGGCACCTGCCTAGCCTTGCGGGCAAATCCAGCAGGAGCACACGATGAGGGATCTGCCGCTGCCGACCTTGCCCATTTCAGAGATTCGTGCCCCACGGAGGTCACTTCACGACCGATCCGATGGCACGCAAGTCGCTGCACCTGCTGGGCGCCCCCGGCTGGCGGTGGCTTGGGCGCGCGATGAAGACGAAGTTCTGGAGGCGCAGCGCCTGAGGTATCAGATCTTCGCCGAGGAGATGGGGGCCCGGCTGTCCTGCCCCAAGGGCGCGCCGGCCGGCCATGACATCGACGTGTTCGATGCGTATTGCGAACACCTGCTGGTGCGAGCGCCCGGTGCCGATGGTGATCCCGGCCCGGTGATCGGCACCTATCGCGTTCTCACCCCGGCCGCTGCCAAGCGCGTCGGCGGCCTCTACAGCGAAACCGAGTTCGACCTGACCCGCCTGCGCCCGCTGCGCTCACGCATGGTCGAACTGGGCCGATCCTGTGTGCATCCGGACCACCGCAACGGCGGCGCCATCCTGGCCCTGTGGGGCGCGCTCGCCGAGTTCATGGTGCGCAATGGCCTGGACACGATGATCGGCTGCGCCAGCGTCAGCATGCGCGACGGCGGCCACGTGGCCGCGAGCTTGTGGGAGCAGTTGCGCCACACCCACCTCGCACCGATCGAATGGCAGGTCCAACCCCGCCTCGCCCTGCCGGTGCAGGAGCTCAACCGCCACCTCGACGTCGAACCGCCGGCCCTGATCAAGGGCTACCTGCGCTGCGGCGCCCGCATCCTCGGCGCCCCCGCCTGGGACCCGGACTTCAACACCGCCGACCTGCCCATGATGATGCGCATCGGCGACCTGCCGGCCAAGTACCGCAAGCACTTCCTGGGCGCCTGAGCCCGGACCTGAACAGTCCGGGGGACAGTTCAAGCCTGGCGAAGGGCTGGGCCTGTGTGCCCAGCGCGGCCTGCAAGGCCGGTCGACGTACCCGTCGACCGAGGGGTTGTCTCCCAGCGGGCCGAGCGCCGGGCCGCCCCAAGCCGGCCCGCTATCCCCTTGGGGGCTGAGCCCGGACTTGAACAGTCCGGGGGACTGTTCAAGCCTGGCGAAGGGCTGGGCCTGTGTGCCCAGCGCGGCCTGCAAGGCCGGTCGACGTACCCGTCGACCGAGGGGTTGTCTCCCAGCGGGCCGAGCGCCGGGCCGCCCCAAGCCGGCCCGCTATCCCCTTGGGGGCTGAGCCCGGACTTGAACAGTCCGGGGGACTGTTCAAGCCTGGCGAAGGGCTGGGCCTGTGTGCCCAGCGCGGCCTGCAAGGCCGGTCGACGTACCCGTCGACCGAGGGGTTGTCTCCCAGCGGGCCGAGCGCCGGGCCGCCCCAAGCCGGCCCGCTATCCCCTCGGGGGATCGGTCGACGTACCCGTCGACCGAGGGGTTGTCATCACTCCCCTTCCCCAAACTTGTCATTGATCAGCGCCACCAGCGCGTCCATCGCGGCCTGTTCGTCCTCGCCGTCGATCTCGATCTCGACCTCGGTGCCCAGACCGGCGGCCAGCATCATGACGCCCATGATGCTCTTGGCATTGACGCGCCGCGCATTGCGGCTCATGAAGACTTCGCTCTTGAAGCTGCCGGCCAGTTTGGTGAGTTTGGCCGACGCCCGGGCGTGCAGCCCGAGCTTATTGCTGATGGTGATGGTGGTCTTGATCATGTCCCGGGGGTGAGGCCTGATTCTGGGGTCGTGACACGGCGACCTGCATCACGCCCTGGGTGGCGCCTGCCACGGCGCGGGCGGCCAGCATGTCGACCGGTTCGTTCTGGTAACACAAGCTGCGCCACAGCATGGGCACGTTCACCCCGGCCACCACCTTCACGGTCACGCCGTCGGCCAGTTTCAGCGCGACGTTGCAGGGCGTGGCCCCGAACACGTCGGTGAGGATCAGGGCATCGGGCCGCTGGATGCGTGCGAGCAGCGCACGCGCCTGGGCCTCGACCTGCTCGGGCGAGTCCTGGGGACCGACGTCCAGTACCTCAAGGCTGGCTGCGCAATCCGGGAAGGTATGCGTCGCACAGGCTTTCAGGGCGCTGGCCAGCGGGGTGTGGGCGATGATGAGGATGCCTGACATACAGCTCGGGACGTCCGGCGATTATCAGCGCAGATGCTGCACTGCGGTAGACACCTCGTCCGCGGTGTGGCGTCGAAGACACCGCAGGTGGTCCAGATAGGCGGCCACACAGGCCAGTGCATAGACTGCAATCGCGCCGCGGTGTGCCGATTCGCGGTCGACCTGCAGCGCCTGCAGGGCATCGATGGTCAGGCCGATGCCCCACTGCATCGCAAACACTCCGGCGAAGATCACCAGGTTGTAGGCCGACAGGGCCCGACCGGCCAGATGCGGGCCGAACGCCTGCCCGACGCGGGGCTGCGCCAGCGAGAGGAAGGTCGAACTCGTGCAGAAGGCCGCCCAGGCCCAGGCGGTGGCCCCGGCGCCGAGCACCAGGTTCATCGCCAGCACGGCCAGGCTGACCGGTGTGCCCCAGGCGACCAGCCGGTCCACCGTCCAGCCCGCGCGCAGCAGCCGGGGCATCAGCAGGCCCCAGGACAGAAAGGTCAGCAGCATCGCGCCGTTCACCACGAACAGCCCGGCCGCCGAGGCCTGGGGGGACCAGCCGGACACCGTCACCAGCCAGGGCCCGATCCACAGTGTCTGCAGCGCGATCATCCCGCCGTAGTTGACAAAGCCCAGCCCGAGGTAGCGACGAAACACCGGGTGGCGCCAGATCTCGCGGTAGCCGCCGCCGTCTGCGGGAGCGTCGGCGGCGACCGGCGGCGCCGGGCGGTCGCGCGGGATCCACGCGATCACCGCGAGGATGCACACCACGAACAGGCCCGCCAGCAGCACGAACAGTCCGCGCCAGCCAGTCACCGGCAGCAACCATTGAACCGGCAGGGTCGACGCCACCATGCCGGTCGAGCCGGCCATCAGCATCCATGAGTTCGCTCGCAGCTGCGCGGGCAGGCTGTACCAGCGTCGGAAGCCGGTCAGCGGCGCCATCAGGCAGGCACTCACGCCGGCGCCGATCAGGGCCCGCGCCACCGTCAGGCTCGTAAAGCTGCGTGCCGCCGCGAAGGCCAGGCAGCCGGCAACGGCCACTGCGAGGAAGGCAATCAGCACCCGGCGCGGGCCGAAGCGGTCGAGCCAGCGCCCCAGCGGCAGCTGCGTCAGCGAAAAGCCGAGGAAATACGCGCCGGCCAGCAGGCCCAGATTGCCGGGGGTCAGGCCCAGGTCGGCCGTCAGCGTGGGCGCCAGCGTGGCCGTCACGGCACGCACCAGGGCTGACAGCAGGTAGGCGGCGGCAAACACCACAAACACCCGCACCGCACCGGCTGCCGTCAGCAGGTCAGGGTGCGACGCCTCCGCGCTCGCACTGGCCGGAGGCGGTGGGGGCGGGCGGGCGTCGTCGGGGGCGGGGGCGTTGTGCATCACGGCAGCCTGATGCTGCCCAGGAAGGTCTCGGCGGCTTCCGTGTCGGCGTCCGCCCCTTGCGTGGCGGGCGGGCCGACCCGGCTGAGCTGGTAGACCACCGTGCCACGCGCCAGGATCACCATCTGCTGCTTGACGGGTGTGCCATCGGGCAGCCGGCCGCTCACATCCAGCCGGCGTGCCTCGGGATGGGGGGTCATGCCCGGCACATTCAGGTCCCGGTCCAGCGTTTCGGTGCCCTGGAGGTTGGCGGCGGCCGCGGCACGCAGCGCGCCCAGCGCCGGCCGCACGCGGGCCGGGTCGCCCAGATCGGCATGGGTGAGGGCATAGGTATGACCTTGCGCCGTGCAGGCGTACATCGTCATGCGCACGGACTGCTCGGCCAGGGGCACCTGGCGGGCATGGCTGTCGGGCTTGCACGGAAACAGCGCCTCGATGCCGGCGGCATCCGGCCGCACCTGGCGCCAGTCCAGCGCGGGCGTGCACGCCAGCGTTGCCAGAAGCGCCACCAGGCCGAGGGCCCGGCGCAGGACGGGGGTGGGGGCTTGTGCAAACATCCGATCAATTATCCGCGCTTGCACCACAATCGGGCTGCGGGCCGCGGCAGGCATCGCGCACGGAGGAAATCGAGATGGCCAACGTTGTACTTGTCCATGGCGCCTGGCATGGGGGCTGGTGCTGGCGCCGGGTTCTGCCGGGGCTGCGTGCAGCCGGTCATGCCGTGCACGCGCTGACGCTCACCGGACTGGGCGAACGGGCCCATCTGCTGTCACCGCAGATCCGGCTGGACACGCACGTGCAGGACGTCGTGTCGCTGATCGAAGCCGAAGAACTGGACGACGTCGTGCTGGTCGGACACAGCTATGCCGGCATGGTGATCACCGGCGCGACCGACCGCCTGCCCGGGCGCATCGGCCGGCTGGTGTATGTCGATGCGGTGGTGCCCGAGCCTGGCGAGTGCTGGTCGAGCACCCACGATGCAGCAACGCAGGCCCGGCGGCGTGACGACATCGCTCGCGATGGCAGCATCGCGCCACCCGATCCGGCGGTCTTTGGCCTGTCCGGGGACGATCGGGCCTGGGTGGCGCGGCGCCAGACGCCGCAGCCCGGCGGGGTCTACGACGATGCGCTGCACTTCGATGCGAAGCATGTGTTCGACCGCCCGCGCAGTTTCATCGACTGCGTGGCGCCGGCCCTGCCCACGATCGCGGTGGCCCGTCAGCGGGTGCGGCAGGCGCCGGGCTGGCGGATCATCACGCTGCAGACCGGGCATGACCCGATGGTCAGTGCCCCGGAGGAACTGGCCCGGGCGCTGTTTGCATGAGCCACTCCCTTTCCCATCGCGGCTCGGCGGCGAGCTCAATGCCTTTGCATCCGTCACGTCGCATCTGGCTGCGCCACGCGGCCGGGGCCGCGCTGGCCGTGGTGCTGGCGGCTCCCACCGGCATCGCGCGGGCCGGCGATGCGCACGCCTTGCCTGCGCCGGCTTCGTTGCGCGACCTGGCGCGTGACGCCACCGCACGCGGGGAACCGCTCGTGGTGCTGGTGAGCCTGGACGGCTGTGCGTTCTGCGAGCGGGTTCGCCGCGATGCCCTGCTGCCGCTGCAGGCCCGCGAGGGTCGGGTGGTTCAGCTGGACATGCGTCATGCGACCGCGGTGCAGGACTTCGACGGCACGGCATCGACACACGACGCGCTGATCCGCCGCTGGGCGGTGCGCGCAGCGCCCACGGTGCTGTTTTTCGATGCCCGTGGCCGGGAGGTTGCCGAGCGGCTGGTCGGTGCGAGCATCCCGGACTTCTACAACGCCTACCTCGACGAGCGCCTTGCGGCTGCCCGCCAGGCGATCCGCGCGCGCCCCTGAGCGCGCCGTTCCAGCGGGCTCACCGGCGGACCGACCGGCGGGCCAGCCACCCTTGTTCGGGGGGTGGACGGGGGCAGTGGTGTTTTCAATACTCCAGGATCCGAACATCCCTTCCTGATTGCTGGCGCCTGCATGGACCTGTCCGAACTGCCGCAAGGCGATGACCGCGCGCCGGCAACCTTGCCGGCCGTACCAGAGCCCTCCGAGGCCGAGGTCTGGCGCCGGCTGCTCACCCAGGTCGGCGAAGAGATCGCCGGCCCGTTGAGCCTGGCCCTCGAGCGGGTGCTGGCGCTCACGACGACCGGCCAGATCGACCGTCAGAGCCTGCGCCAGTTGCGCGAGGAGCTGGAACACGCGCGCCGCGCCGGCATGGTGGGCCAGCAGATTGCCCGGTTCCGCTCCGGCCGGGTGCGGCAATCGGTCGAGAAGGTGCACCTGACCCAGACAGTCCAGCAGGTCCTGGCGCATCGCCGGCGCGAGACGGAGGCCCGCGGCATCGAGGTGCGACAGGTGATGCGTCCGGTCGAGGTGATCGTCGACCCCGCCCTGCTGTTTTCGCTGCTCAATGCGGTGCTCGACTGGGCCCTGCGCCATGCCCGCTCGAACATCGCGCTGCGCCTGGACGTCAAGTCCTGGCCGATGCATGCACGGCTGTCCTGCCGTTTCCGCCTGACCCCCCTGGACCAGGTCGACGATGCCGGTTTTGCCCAGACCGCTCCGCCGGACGGGCTGGAGCTTCCACTGGACGACCTCGACTGGCGCCTGATCGAGCACGCCGCCGCGGTGATGGGCCTGGTGCTGGAACGGCAGGCCGAAGGCTCGTCGACAGCGCTGGTGATCGAATTCCCGCGCACCGTGAGCCCCGACCTGCAAGGCCTGACCGTGACCGAGGTTGACGATGGTTTTGCGCATTCGTCGGCCAACTCCAAGCCGCTGGCCGGTAGCCACGTGCTGGTCGTCGCGTCGCGTCGCGATGTGCGCATCCAGGTGCGGGAGGCCATCCGCCACATGGGGCTGGTGGTCGATTTCGTCACGTCGATCAGCGAGGCGAGTGCGTTCTGCGAGGAAAGCCTGCCGCATGCGATCGTTTTCGAGTCGGTGCTGCGGGGCGAACGATTCAATCAACTGCGCGAGGACGTCCTGCGCGAGGTGCCCGATTTCGTGTTTGTCGAGATCATCGAAGAGGGCGCCATGTTCGAGGTCTCGGGCTTCGGCGGGGGGGCGATGGCCCGGGTGGGCCGCGATGCCATCCTGACGTCGCTGCCGTCGGCACTGCTGTTCGAGCTGTCACGCACGATCTGATCGAACTTTTGCCGCCGGGCGGGCTCCACCCAGGGCACTAAAATCGAGCCTGTTCCCGGAGTCCATCATGAAAAAACCGGCATTGATTGCCGCCTGCGCCCTCGCCCTTGCCCTGGCGGGTGTGGGTTACCTTGCGCTGGGTCAGCGCGACACCGCGCCGCCCGTCGACATGGTGCTGCTCGACGGCAGCAAGAGCAACATGGCCGACCTGCGGGGCAAGGTGGTGCTGGTCAACTTCTGGGCCACCAGCTGCGTCACCTGCGTCAAGGAGATGCCGCAGATGGTCGAGACCTACCAGAAGTACCGCGAGCGGGGCCTGGACTTTGTTGCCGTGGCGATGAGCTACGACCCGCCGGCCTATGTGGCGAACTTCGCCGAGACCCGCAAGCTGCCCTTCAAGGTGGCGATCGACAACACCGGGCAGATTGCCCGCGAGTTCGGCGACGTGAAGCTCACGCCCACCACCTACCTGCTGAACAAGCGCGGCGAGATCGTCAAGCGGTACGTGGGCGAGCCCGACTTCGCCGCCTTGCACCAGCTGGTCGAAAAGCTCCTGGCCGAGGCCTGAGGGCGCTGCGGTGCGGGGCTCACGCCCGCGCCCTCATGCCCAGCACGGCGGCACCGACGATCAACGCCGCTGCGGCCAGGACCCAGCCGGTGAACTGCCGGCCCGTGACCAGCACCAGCAGCACGGTCGAGGCGAGCGGCGTCAGATAGCTCAGGATGCCGATCACGCGCGGATCCCCACCTTTCAGGGCCTTGTCCCACAGAAAAAACGCCGCTCCCAGCGGCCCCAGGCCCATGACCGCGATCAGGCTCCAGTCCCGCACGCTGAGCGTGGCCGCCGGTTCGAGCGCGACGTGGCACACCAGGGACAGCAGCCCCGACACCACACCGAACAGCCCGATGGCTGCCGTCGGGAAATGCGCCACCCGTTTTGTCAGCAAGGAATAGCTGGCCCAGATGAAGGCCGAACCGAGCGCTGGCAGATAGCCCCAGGCGAAGTCGCCCTGCAGTTCGCGGCCGCCAACGATGGCCAGGGCTGCTCCGGCAAAACCGACCAGCGCCGCGACCACATGGACCGGGCGCAGCGCGACGGCCGGCAGGAACAGCGGTGCCAGCACCACGATGAACAGGGGCCAGAGGTAGTTCACCAGGTTGGCCTCGACGGCCGGTGCCATGCGCAGGGCCACGAACAGCAGGAAATGAAAGCCGAACAGGCCGTAGACTCCCAGCAGCAGGGTGCCGGGCGGAATGCGCCATTGACGCCACAACGGCCAGGCAGGCAGGCTGCCCAGCAGCAGGGCCAGGCCCGTCAGCAGGAAGGGTGGCACATGCGACAGGGCCACGCCCAGGGTGGCCAGCGTGGCCCACAGCGCGATGGCGCCCAGGGCGTACAGCGTCGAGGTGGCGGTGTGGTTCATGCGCCCGGAGGATACGGGCGGATTGCCGGGCCGGTCGTCGCGCAACGCGGGAGCGTCGTCGCAGGACGCCTGAACGGGCTCTACTGGCGTCGCAAGGCGGCGGTCAGGGCCGACGGCGAGCGGTAGCCGCAGTGTTGCGCCACTGCCTGCACCTGCCATCCGGCGGCGCGCAGACGTCGCGCTGTCAACAGCCGCCGCTCGCGCACATAGGCCATCGGCGACTGCCCCAGTTCGGCCTGGCAGCGGGCCGCGAACTGCGATGCGCTCAGGTGCGCCTGGGCGGCCAGCATGGCTACGCTCAGCGGCGCATGCAAATGGGCATCGACCCAGCGATCCAGGGCGGGCCAATCGATCGGGCGGGCGTTGCGGGTCACGCCACCGGCCGTTGCGGCGGGCAGCGTGGCCAGCAACAGGGCGCTGGCGTGGTCCTGCAGCGGTCTGTCCATGTCGGCCCGGCTGGCCAGGAAGCGCAACAGGTGCCGTGCGGACAGGTCGCTGTCGACCACCCGGCCGGCCAGGGCGGCCAGCGCCGGGCTGCTGTCGCAGGTGTCGATCACGAAACAGGCGCTGCCCGCACGTGACCAGAAGTCATGGCGGTCGCCGGGGGGGATGATCGCGACACGCCCGCACTGCATGCGGGTGCCGCGGCCCTCGATCTCGAGTTCCAGGGTGCCTTCCCAGCCCCACAGCACCTGGAAGTGGTCGTGTGCGTGGCTGCCGGGCGAGGCGCCATAGCGCCGCAGGCTCAGGGCCGGGGTCGCCAGCGCTGCCACGGCCAAGGGCCTCAGACGGCGTCGGCCACACCGGCCTCGTGGGCCTGCTGGTCGGCGTGATAGCTCGAACGCACCATGGCGCCCACGGCGGCATGGGTGAAGCCCATCTCGTAGGCCTTGGCCTCGAACATCTTGAAGGTGTCGGGGTGCACGTAGCGGCGCACCGGCAGGTGGTGGCCGCTGGGGGCCAGGTACTGGCCGATGGTCAGCATGTCGATGTGGTGTGCACGCATGTCGCGCATCACGTCCAGGATTTCCTCGTCGGTTTCGCCCAGGCCGACCATCAGGCCGCTCTTGGTGGGCACACCGGGCGCAAACTCCTTGAAGCGCTGCAGCAGGCTCAGGCTGAACTGGTAGTCCGAGCCGGGCCGGGCCTCCTTGTAGAGGCGGGGCACCGTCTCGAGGTTGTGGTTCATCACGTCGGGCGGGGCCGCCTTCAGGATGTCCAGCGCGCGGTCGAGGCGGCCACGGAAGTCGGGCGTCAGGATCTCGATGCGGGTGTTGGGGCTCAGCTCGCGCGTCTTGCGGATGCACTCGACAAAATGCGCTGCGCCACCGTCGCGCAGGTCGTCGCGGTCGACGCTGGTGATCACCACGTATTTCAGGCGCAAGGCGGCGATCGTGCGGGCCAGATTCAGCGGCTCATCGGCATCCAGCGGGTCGGGGCGGCCGTGGCCCACGTCGCAGAACGGGCAGCGCCGGGTGCACTTGTCGCCCATGATCATGAAGGTGGCGGTGCCCTTGCCGAAACACTCGCCGATGTTGGGGCAG
>CBFGPV010000071.1:0-18921 GCA_965650765.1 uncultured Burkholderiales bacterium | reverse complement strand
GCGCCGATCCCGCTGAACTGGAACCTCTGCTTCACGGCGTCCGCCCAGGCGGCAGCGTCGCAGCTCGCCTCTTCCGACGCTTGAGGCTTTCTGAAGGCGTGGCCTGAAGTTCTCGATGGTGCCGCGCCAAGGCCGCCGGTACGCTGATCCCCACCCCTGCGAGACGACATGACATGCAAGGGGTCTTCACCGCCACACAGGATCAGCCATTGCCATGCATTCATACGAAACACTTTTCGCCTGCACACCGGATCTGGACGTCGAAGTGTCGATGCTCGGACCTCGCGACGGGCCTGCTGTCATGCTTCTGCACGGCTGGCCAGATGCTCCGCGAACCTGGGCCGAGGTGGCGCCCGGCCTGGCAGCGGAGGGATACCGTGTCGTGATCCCCGCATTGAGAGGGTTCGGGGGCACGCGCCTGCGTGGAGGCTTCACGGCACGTACCGGCCAACTGGCGTCGTTGGGCCAGGATGCCGTCGAGCTTGCCGACGCGCTGGACATTGACACCTTTGCCGTGGTGGGCCATGACTGGGGCGCCCGCGCTGCCTACATTGCCACATGCCTCTGGCCGCAACGGGTGAGCGCCTGTGTGGCGTTGTCCGTGGGCTGGGGCACCAACAGTGCGGCGCAGAAGCTCTCGATGCGGCAGGTCCAGAACTACTGGTATCAGTGGTACATGGCGACGCCGCGAGGCGCCGAACTGGTGAAACACGCGCGGCTGGAACTGACCCGCCATCTCTGGGACACCTGGTGCCCGTACTGGAAGATCGACGAGGACGAATTCGTGCGGACCGCGGCGGCGTTCGAGAACCCGGACTGGGCCGAGGTGGTGCTGCATTCATATCGCCACCGCTGGGGATGGGCCCCCGCGGACCCTGACTACGCCGGCCTGGAAGCCCGCCTCTCAGCCCCGCCGCTCATCACCCGGCCCACGCTGGTGCTGCACGGCGCGCAGGACCCGTGCAACGACCCGGCGACTTCCGAGAACAAGGAATCGCTGTTCGGTGGCGCCTATCTGCGGCTGCTCATCGAACGCTGCGGGCATTTCCCCCAGCGCGAACATCCACAGCAGGTGACCCGGCACATTCTGGACTGGCTGCAGACCCACGGATCGTGACCGGTGCAGGCCGGACGGCGAAGGATTCAACTGCCGCAGTCGGTCCGGCCAGCGCGCGAGCGATCACCAGGACAGCATCAGTCTGACGGCCAGCGCTGCGAACAGCAAGGCGAGCAATCTGCCCGCCACCACGGCATCGAGCCGGTACGTGCGATGGCTTGCCAAGGTGCGCGCCACCACCGTACCGACCATGCCCAGCAGCACATGAAACGCAAGCGCTATCGCGGTCAGGAGCAGACCGAGCACCAGGATCTGCGGACCCAGAGGCGCTTGTGCATCGGCAAACGACGGCAGGAAAGCCATGAAGAACAGCAGCGATTTGGGATTCAGCAGGCTGTTCAGTGCGGCTCGCCGCACCACCACCGCCAGCTCGGCCTGCGAGGCCTGTGTGGACACGAAGCGCGGTGGTCGCACCCAGGATTGCCAGGCGAGGTAAAGCAGGTAGCCCGCAGCTGCAACATGCAGCCAGCGCCGTGCAGGCTCTGACGAGAACACCGCGGCCACACCGGCTGCGGTCAGGACCGTCATGGCCAGATCGGCCAGTGCGATCCCTGTGGCGGCAGCCAACCCGCCCCTCCACCCCAGTGCCGCCCCATGGCCCACCACCAGTGCCATGTTCGGGCCCGGAGACAGGAGCAGCAGCATCACCGCCCCCGAAAACAGCAGCACGGTCTCGAGTGTCAGTCCGTTCGTCATCATTCAGCGTGATTCAGTCAGATCGCCACCATCGCCCGGCGGCAGCAGATCGGCGCGCAGCACGATGTGCAGCTTGTTGCCATCCGGATCCCGCAGGTAGGCACCGTAGTAGCCGGGGCCGTAGTGCGGGCGTGGACCAGGTTGCCCTTCATCGGTTCCGCCCGCCTCCATCCCGGCGTGCCAGGCCGCGTCGACGGCATGCCGGCTTGGCGCCAGGAAGGCCACCATGCAGCCATTGCCCCAAGTGCTGGGCGCGCCATTCCAGGGCAGACGAACGTAGAACCTCGGCAGCAGGCCGCCGGGCTGGATCCAGCACAGGCTGGCGGGTGTTCCGTCAGGCTGGACGGGACGCTGCACAAGGCCCAGCGGCATGAGCACGGCATCGTAGAAACGACCTGCCCGCACAAGGTCCCGACATCCCACGGTGATATGGCTGAACATGGTCCACTCCAGTTGACATCTCGCGACGCGACCGCCCCGGCCATCAATGCTTGCCGCCGATCTCTGCGGCCACATGGCTGGCGAGTGCTGCCACCGCATCGTCGGCTGTCCTGCAAGGCCGCACCAACGACAGTGTTGCCGCGCTCAGCCGTGCGCCGTGCACCTGCGCCGTGACGTCGACAACATCCGCCGGCGCACCCAACCCCATGCGGGCAGTGACACCGACGCCTGCCTGCACAGCCGCCCACATGCCCGAAACGCTGGCCGTGGCAAACGCGAGTTCGTAGCGGATGCCCATGCGCTCCAGGGTCTGCAGAGCATCATCGCGGTAGATGCAGGGAGGCTCCATCAGCACCAGCGGCAGCGCAGCACGCCCGTCCCACTCAAAACCGGCCGCCGCCTGCCACAGGGTGGGCTGCCTGGACACCACGAGGGAATGCGGTGCCGCCCTGCGGCCGATCAGCACGGCCAGATCAAGCTCGCCTCGGGCGACCATGGCTGCAATCGTGTTGCAACGCTCGACGACCGCCGTGACCGAAACGCGGGAGTGAGCCTTGCGAAATGCAGCGAGGGCTCCCGCAAGCCGCGAGGCGGCGAAGTCCTGCGGCATGCCGAAGCGCACCTTGCCGGCCACCTCCAGGTCGGCCATGTCGCGCTGGGCTGCGTTCTCGAGCGCCAGCATGGCCTGGGCATGCTGGAGCAGACGCTGCCCCGCAGGCGTGAGGGTCATGCCGCGGGCAGATCGAACGAACAATTGCCGCCCCAGTCGCTCCTCCAGGTTTGTCATCTGAAGGCTGATGGCCGACGCGGATCGATGCATCCGCTCAGCCGTCAGCGGCAGCGTGCCCAATTCGCCCAGCGCAACAAATGTTCGCAGAGCGGGGTTCAGCAGCAAGGGTCTCGCGGTCGCCATGGGATGCGCCTGGTTGGCCAAAGCTGGCGCCGACGTCCGGCACCGATGGTCTGGAGGCGTTCGACTGTATGGCGCGGTCGCGCTCACGGCCATCACGTTGTTCTGATGGCCATCTTCAACTTTTCTCAATGCCTTCGGCTCCTGGCGAACGTGGCAGCTTGGCCCTGATGGTGGCGGCTTGCGCACCGGCCGGGGCCCCTGCCTGGGCCCTCACCCGCCCGCTTGGCAGGCCCCTGTCCGGCGACGGCGAAGGCGTCCGGCCTGGCCGGGCTGCCGTATCCCCTTGCAGGACAGGTTGATGGCGCCACTGACAATAAATAACTCCGTCACTGATTGATGGCTAAAGATTAACAGCCTCATGTCGAAACCGACTCCATCAGCGCGCCGGCAGTGGGCCGCCGCAAGAACAACCTGGAGACATCATGGTTCGAGCCCCAAGACCTGAGATCCGATCCGGCGTGGCGCGCCGGATCACGCTGGCCAGCGGCGCATTCCTGCTGGTCGTGATCGGGCTGCTGAGCGCAGCCATGGTGTCGATGTTGCTGAAACGATCGCAGGCGCTGACGCTCGCCTGGATGGACGCCAAGGTCGAGGCCGTGGCCCAGGCGCTGGACGCGCACGACCAGACGTCCAGGTTGATGGTGGAGCGCTTCTTCAAGGTGTTCAGCGACCAGTTCGGCAGGACCTTCACCCTGGACGAAACGGCAGGCCGGTTGACGCAGCTCGGCATCGCTCTCAACGACTATCACAACCCCTGCGACAAGTTCACCGAGTTCACCGGCGCAGCCGCCGCGGTGCTGATGAAGCACGAAGGTGGGTACAAGGCGATCAGCAGCTCCCTGACTGACCAGAACGGCGAGCGCGCCCTGTCGCTCGTGATCGACGCCAGCCACCCTGCCCACGCCGCGCTGGAGGCGGGCCAGCCCCATGTCGGGCGCGCCACCCTGTTCTCGCGGGCGTACATGACCCGCATCCAGCCCGTGCGCGACCTGCAGGGCCGCATCGTGGGGGCGCTTTTCATCGCATTCGACCTCACTGCGTTTGACGCTTCCCTGCGCCGCACGATCGAGGACACGCGGTTCTTCGACACCGGCGGCGTCTACGTGCTCGACCCCGGCGGCGCACCGGGGGCGAAGCCCGCGGTGGCGCTGGCCCCGCGCGACGCCCTGTCCGGGCCGGCCGGTGACGCCGCCCTGCCGGGCATCGTGGCGGCCCACACTGCCGCCGGTGAGGGGCAGGCACTGCGCGGCTTGCCGCTCCTGCTGAGGCCTGACGACGACGATCGTTTTGCCGTGGCCCGGTCGAGCCGAGGCACGGGCTGGCTGGTGGTGGGCGAAGCCTCGGAGCGTGAAGCCACGCAGGCCCAGCGCGCGGCGCTGATCCCCTTCCTGGCCCTGCTCGCCCTGACGGCGGTCGCGCTGTGTGCCGGCCAGTACGCGCTGATCCGGCGCTGGGTGGCCTGGCCGCTGGCGCAGCTCACGCATGACCTGGAGCGGGTGGCCAGCGGCGACCTGTCCGTGCCCATTGCGCCGGGCCGCGATGACGAGATCGGCAGCATGAAGCGCGGCGTGGAAGCCATGCGGCTGCGGTTTGTCGCCTTGTTGACGTCGCTGCGAGAGTCAGCCCAGACCCTTTCCATCGCATCGACCGAGATCGCGGCTGGCAATCAGGATCTGAGCCAGCGCACCGAAAAGACCGCCGCACGACTGCAGGAGACCGCCTCGGCCATGGCGCAGGTCTGTGTCAGCGTGGAGCAGGCCGCCCAGGCCGCGCATGCGGCGGATCAGCGCTCAGGCGAGGCGGCACGCGCGGCCGCGCGCGGCGGCGCAGCGGTGGACGAGGTGGTCGAATGCATGAGCGCCATCCAGGCCAGCAGCCAGCGCATCAGCGAGATCACGGGCGTGATCGACGGCATCGCATTCCAGACCAACCTGCTGGCATTGAATGCCGCGGTCGAGGCCGCGCGTGCCGGCGACCGCGGCCGCGGATTTGCCGTTGTTGCCGCCGAGGTGCGCTCCCTGGCGCATCGCGCAACACAAGCCGCGCACGAGATCAAGCTGCTGCTGGACGACAGCGCGGCCAGGGTGCAGGCGGGATCGGGGCGGGCCCAGTCGGCGCGCGAGCGCATGCACGACCTCGCGTCAAGCATGCAGCATCTGTCCGACAGCCTGCGCACGATCAACGATGGCGCATCGGCGCAGACACGTCGGCTGGGTCAGGTCAGTGACTCGATGGGGACCGTGGATGCGATGACACAGCAGAACGCCGCCCTCGTGGAACAGTCGGCCGCGGCGACCACGCGCCTGCAGACCCAGGCGGAGCACCTGGCTGCGCAGATGGCGGTCTTTCGGCTGGCCTGAGGGGGGCCGCGCCCCGGCGGACCCTCAGACCTGCCAGCTACCAGCGCAATGCGGCCGTGCGGACCGGGGCGTCCCAGAGTGCCAGCAGCTCATCGTCCAGGACACAGATCGTGAGCGACGCGCCGGCGGTCTCGAGCGCGGTCGCAAAGTTGCCCACCAGCGAGCGTTTCACCTCGATGCCCTGGCGCATCAACTCGGCACGGGCACACCCATGCAGCAGATGGAGCTCGCTGGCCGGTGTGCCACCCAGGCCGTTGGTCAGCAGCAGCACCGAGCTGCCGCGGCCCAGCTTCAGGTCCTGGGCGATGGGATCGAGCAAGGCCGCGGCAATCTGGCGTGCCGACTGCGCCGGTACGCGTGCCTGCCCCGGTTCACCGTGCAGCCCGACACCCAGCTCCATCTCCTGGGGACCGATGTCGAAGGTGGCGGCCGCCCCGGGGACGGAACAGTTCGAGAGCGCCACCCCCATCGTGGCGGTGGCCTTGTTGGCCTTGTCACCCACCCGCTTGCAGTCGTCCAGCGACATGCCGCGTTCAGCGGCCGCGCCCACCATCTTCTGCACCACCACCGTGCCGGCCACACCGCGGCGACCCGCCGGCCGATCCGGGCCGACGCCCGAGACGTCGTCGTCCACCAGCACCCAGCTCACCGGCACGTCGAGCATGTCGCGCGCCAGCTCGAAGCTCTTGAGGTCGCCCGCGTAGTTCTTGACGATCAGCACCACCCCCTCCGCACGGGCCACATGCTCGGCGGCAGCGACGATCTGCCCCGGGGTGGGCGCGGTGAACACCTGGCCCGGGCAGGCCGCATCGAGCATGCCGGTGCCCACGTAGCCGACGTCCAGCGGCTCGTGTCCGGAGCCGCCGCCCGAGAGGACGGCCACGCCCCGGCGTTTGAGTGACCGGCGCCGCACATACAGCGGCGAGCGGCTCAGCGACACCAGGTCGGCGTGCGCCTCGACAAATCCGCTCAGGCTCTCGACGACAAAGTCTTCAGGCTGGTTGAGGAACTTCTTCATGGCATCACTGCAGGGGTGTGGCGCCATGACCGGCCCCGGATGAGTGATGCACCTGCGTGATGTGATCGCACGTCATGCCAGATTCTCCTGAGTCACGATCTCCACCCTGGGATTTCTGAAGGTCGTCAGCGCGCCGCGCACCCCGTCCTCCAGGGCCCGCAGCGTCTTGGCCGCCGCAGACACCGACAGGTACGCATCCTGGTGCAGCACATAGTCCGCGGCGCCGGAGGCCAGCATGGAACGATGCACCTCGATCAGGTCATGCACCGCGAACAGGGCCTTGCCGAGGTAACCCCGCTGGGCGAGCGCGCGTCCGATGCCGAAGCTGCCGCCGGCCACGCTGTAGGCCGACACGATCGCGTCCTTGGAGTCAGCCGGCGGCAGGCAGTCGAGTGCGTAGCGGTAGGCCTCTTCCTCGTTGTCAGGCACCTCCAGGAACCGCTTCACCTCGACATGCGGGAAGCGCTCTTCCATGACCTGCGCGTACCCGATGCGTCGATCGATCTCGGCCGCAAACCGGGTCGGCGGGGAAAAGAGCGCCGTGCGCGCCGGCACCCGGGCGGCCATGGCATGCCCGAGCAGCAGCCCGGCGGTGCGCCCCGCGGCGCGGTTGTCCGTGCCCAGGAATGCAGCCCGCATCGAGCCGGGCACATCGGAGAACAGCGTGATGATCTGAACGCCGGCCTGCACGAGTTCATTGATGGCGATCTTGACCTGCGGCGCGTCCGGCGCCAGCAACGCCAGCCCGCCATAGCCGGTGAGCTTGGCCAGCTCCTGGGCAAAGGCGTTCGGATCGTGGGAGGGCAGCCGCAACGTCACCTCGGTGATGTGCTGGTGCCGGAACTCCCCGGCGCTCTGCGCCACGATGCGATCCACCGCATCGAAGAACCCGGTGCGTGCATCAGGCAGCACAAAGGCGAACCGGTAGTTCGGCGTGCTCTTGGGGCGCCCCGGCTGCGGTACGGCGCCCCCCAGGCTGGCCAGCGCCTCCTTGACCCGACGGGCGGTGGCCGGGTTGACGCCGGCACGGTCGTTCAGCACCCGGTCCACGGTGGCCGTACTGACGCCGGCCGCTTTGGCGATCTGCGGGATGGTGACGGATGCAGGCGAGGACATCGGGGTGAAGGGCAAATAAGTCAATCAATATTGTCTCCCATTTGTACGCCTGACAGACGCCCGGGTGTACGCCAGCCCATCCGACCGCTGCCCGACCTTCCCGCACCGGGGCCACCCCATGCCCCCGACCTGCCGACCCCCACCGCCGGCGCAGATGATGGAGTTATGGAAAACACTGAGTGATGTATTTAGTGATGTATATAGACTCGCGCCTTGATGTGGTTTCGAGGCGGCGGGCAGCATGACGCCGGTCTTCGCGATGCACGTCGAAGTCGAAGCGGTGCCGAAGCGCCGCCTTCAGATTCATCGATCCACGGAGACAACTGAATGAAGACGATCCGTTCGAAGCTGGTCATGGCCGCGCTGGCCACTGCGTCGACACTGCTGGCCACCTCTGCCCAGGCCCAGGGCAAGCAGCTGACCCTGTGCTGGGCGGCATGGGACCCGGCCAATGCGCTGGTGGAGCTGTCCAAGGACTTCACGACCCGCACCGGCATCCAGATGAAGTTCGAGTTCGTGCCCTGGCCGAACTTCGCGCAGCGCATGCTCAACGAGCTCAACTCGCGGGGCAAGCTGTGCGATCTGCTGATCGGCGACAGCCAGTGGATCGGCTCGGCAGCCACCGAAGGCCACTACGTCAGGCTGAACGAGTTCTTCGACAAGAACGGCATCAAGATGACGGACTTCGCGCCAGCCACCGTCGAGGGGTATGCCACCTGGCCGAAGGGCTCGAAGAACTACTACGCGCTGCCGGCCATGGGCGATGCCGTCGCCTTCACCTACCGCAAGGACTGGTTCGCCCGCCCCGAGCTGCGCGCCGAGTTCAAGCAGAAGACCGGCCGCGACCTGGAGCCGCCCAAGACCTGGGACGAGTTCAAGGCCATCGCCCAGTTCTTCCAGAACCGCACCATCGACGGCAAGAAGGTGTACGGCGCAGCGCTCTACACCGAGCGCGGCTCCGAGGGCATCACGATGGGCGTGACCAACACCATGTATGCGTACGGCATGGAGTACGCCAACCCGAAGAAGCCGTACGACATGAAAGGCTTCATCAACGGTGCCGGCGCGGTCAAGGGCCTCACGCTCTACAAGGAACTCTACGACTGCTGCACGCCGCCCGGGCACTCGAATGCCTACATGACCGAAAACCTCGACGCCTACAAGTCAGGCCAGGTCGCAATGCAGATGAACTTCATCGCCTTCTTCCCCGGCATCTCGAAGGACCCGCAGGTCGGCGGCGACAAGTCCGGCTTCTTCCCGATGCCCAAGGGTGACAAGCAGTTCGCGCAGCTCGGCGGACAAGGCATCTCCGTGGTCAAGTACTCGGACAAGCAGGACGCTGCGCTCGAGTACATCAAGTGGTTCGCGCAGCCTGCCATCCAGCAGCGCTGGTGGGATGCCGGCGGCGCATCGACCCACATGAGTGTGCTGGGCAAGCCCGGCTTCGAGAAGAGCGCGCCCTATGCGCCCGTCTACCTGGAGTCGATGAAGATCGTCAAGGACTTCTGGGCCGAACCCAGCTATGCACAGCTGCTGCTGGCGATGCAGGGGCGCGTGCACAACTACGTCGTGGCCGGCAAGGGCACGCCCCAGGAAGCACTGGATGGCCTGCTCAAGGACTGGACCGAGGTCTTCAAGGACGACGGCAAGCTGAAGTAAGGACCTGATCGACGCAGGCCGGTGCACGCCCGGACGGCGTGCACCGGATCACCGCCCGGGGCGGCCTGCGCTGCATCCCACCCGCCGTGGCCCATGGGCCCGGGCCATCGGTCTGCTCTGCACCATGAACATCACATCACCCTACCGACACGGTCTGTCGGATCGGGCGCTCGCATGGATCTTTGTCCTGCCGACCGTCCTGCTCCTGCTGGCCTTCAACATCTTCCCGCTGTTCTGGACGATCTACCTGTCGTTCACGAACTTCCGCGCGAACCGGCCCAACCTCGAAGCCCAGTGGGTCGGCCTGGACAACTACGTCCGGGTGCTGAGCGACGAGTCCGTGTGGGAGAGCATGCGCGCCACCGCGCACTTCCTGTGCTGGTCGATCACGCTGCAGGTGCTGATCGGCTTCGGCCTGGCGCTGCTGCTGAACCGCCGCTTCCGCTCGCACAGTTTCTGGAGCACGGCGATCCTGCTGCCGATGATGCTGGCCCCCGCGGTCGTCGGCACGTTCTGGAAGTACTTCTTCGAGCCCCAGTACGGCATCTTCAACTACATCGTGGGCCTGCTCGGCGGGCCGACCCGCTTCACCATGCTGGGTGACGGCAGCCTCTCGCCGTGGGCCATCATCCTGGTGGACACGTGGATGTGGGCCCCCTACGTGATGCTCCTGCTGCTCGCCGGCCTGCGCTCGATCCCGCCTTACCTGTACGAGGCCGCCGAGATCGACCGCGCCTCCGAATGGACGAAGTTCTGGCGCGTCACGCTGCCCATGGTGATGCCTTTCATCGTGCTGGCCGTGCTGTTCCGGGCCATCGAGAACTTCAAGATGTTCGACCTGGTCGACCAGCTCACCAACGGCGGCCCGGGCTCGATCACCGAGCTCGCCTCCATCCGCCTCAAGCGCGAAGCCTTCGAGAAGTGGCGCACCGGCTACAGCTCCGCCCTGGCCATCATCCTGTTCGTGTCGATCTACGGCATGTCCATGGTGGCTGTCCGATTCCTCGACCGAGTCAAGCAGCGATGAGCACCCCCGTTTCCCATCCCCTGGAGCCGAGCCTGGCCTCGCGCTGGTTCGCCGCCGTGCTGGTGATCGCCTATGCGCTGGTGTCGCTGATCCCGCTGGCGTGGATCGTGATGACCAGTCTGCGGACCCCGCAGGACGCCATCGCCTACCCGCCCAAAGTGGTCGCCGAAGGGTCGGTGATCGGTTATGTGAACCTGTTCACCACACGCTCGCGGGTGGGCGCCGATGAGCTGGCCCAGCTGCCACCGCCGACCACCTGGTACGAGAAGCTCGTGCGTGAGCAGCAGATGATCCTGGTCGGCCCGTCGCGCTTCATCGATCGCTACAGCAACTCGCTGATCATCGGTTTCGGATCGACCTTCCTGTCGGTGGTGCTGGGCACGCTGGCCGCCTATGCCTTCTCTCGCTTCAGGGTTCCGGCCCGGGACGACTGGCTGTTCTTCATCCTGTCCACACGGATGATGCCGCCGATCGCGGTGGCGATCCCGATCTACCTGATGTTCCGCGCGCTGAACCTGTCGGACACCCACCTCGGGCTGATGCTGCTGTACACGGTGGTGAACCTGTCGCTGTCGGTGTGGCTGCTCAAGGGCTTCATGGACGAGATCCCGCGGGAGTACGAAGAAGCTGCCATGGTCGACGGCTACACCCGGCTGCAGGCCTTCATCAAGGTCGTGCTGCCGCAGGCCAGCACCGGCATCGCCACCACGGCCATCTTCTGCCTGATCTTCGCCTGGAACGAGTACGCCTTTGCACTGCTGCTGACCAGCGGCAATGCCCAGACCTCGCCGCCCTTCATCCCGACCATCATCGGTGAGGGCGGGCTGGACTGGCCGGCCATGGCCGCGGGCACCACGCTGTTCCTGCTGCCCGTCCTCTTCTTCACCGTCCTGCTGCGCCGGCACCTGCTGCGCGGGGTGACCTTCGGAGCCGTACGCAAATGACACCAACCAAGACCCCACGGCCCTGGTGGCGCCGCGGCGAGATGTGGGAGCGCCTGAGCGCCAGCCTGCTGGGGATCGGCCTGGTGATGCTCATGCAGCCGTGGTCGCTGCTGATGTACTCCTGGTCGTTCACCGTCGTGCTGAGCGGCGTGGTGCTGTTCTCCATCGCCGTCAAGCTGCCACAGGACTGACCATGGCCGAAATCCACATCAAGCATCTGAAGAAGCAGTTCGCGGACTTCACAGCCGTCAGAGACTCCTCGCTGGTCATCGACGACGGCAAGTTCGTCGTGCTGCTGGGCCCGTCCGGCTGCGGCAAGACGACCACGCTGCGGATGATCGCCGGACTGGAGTACCCCAGCGCAGGCCAGATCCTGCTGGATGGCGAGGACGTGACCTATCGCCGCCCGCGGGAACGGGACATCGCGATGGTCTTCCAGCTGTTCGCCCTGTACCCCCACATGGGCGTGCGGGCCAACCTTGAGTTCCCTCTGCGCAACGAAGGCCTGTCGCGCGCCGAGATCGACCGGCGCATCCAGGAGGTGGCCGGCATCCTGCGCATCGAGCATCTGCTGGGACAGCGCATCGGCGGGCTGGCCGGCGGCGACCGGCAACGCGTGGCGCTGGGCCGCGCCATCGTGCGCCAGCCCAAGGCCTTCCTGATGGACGAACCCCTGGGCACGCTCGATGCCGAGTTCCGCGAGGTGATGTGCGTCGAGCTGCGCAAGCTGCACGATCGGCTGGCCACCACCACCGTGTTCGTCACGCACGACCAGAACGAGGCGATGGCGCTGGCCGACTGCATCGTCGTGATGAACAAGGGCGAGATCCTCCAGGCCGACAACACCGACGGCATCTACAACTTTCCGAGCTGCCTGTTCGTGGCCGGGTTCATCGGCCGCCCGGCCATGAACCTGCTCCCGCTGACCCACAGCGTCGGTGCCGACGACACCACGGCCCGGTTCGGCGGCACGAGCGTGGCCGTGCCGAGGCTGCATGCGGGCAGTGAGCGCGCCGTGCTGGGGGTGCGACCCGAGCACATCGAGCTGGTGCCCGTGGACCAGGGCGTGCCCGCACGCGTCAACTACTGCGAGTACTTCGGCTCGCACTGGGTCGCCGACCTTGACTCGCCGCTGGGGAGCCTGAAGGCCATCGCGCCCAAGGATGTGCGCCCGGTCCCGGGTGAAGCCATCGGCCTGCGCCTGAACACGCAAAGGCTGGTGATGTTCGACGAATCCACCGAGTTGCTGCTGCCCAGCGACACCACCGTGCAACACCGCTCAGGAATGCGCCATGGCTAGTGTTTCGATCCAGAAGGTCAGCAAGTCCTTCGGCCCCATGAACGCCGTGGACCACATGGAACTCGATGTGGCCGATGGCGAGTTTTTCGTCATGCTTGGCCCCAGCGGTGCAGGCAAGTCCACGACCCTGCGGTTGGTGGCCGGCCTGGAGCAGCCCGATACCGGCGAGATCGCACTCGGCGGCGCGAACGTCACGCATGTGCCGCCCTCGCACCGCGACTGCGCGTTCGTCTTCCAGCAGTACTCGCTCTACCCTCACCTGACGGTGTACGAGAACATCGCGTTCCCGCTGCGTTCACCGTTGCGCCGTCATGCCGCGGCGGACATCGATGCGCGTGTACGCGAGGTCGCCAGCCTGTTGCACATCGAGTCCAAGCTGCAGCGCAAGGCCACGGCGCTGTCCGGCGGCGAGATGCAGCGTGTGGCCATCGGCCGGGCGCTGGTGCGCCGCCCCAAGGTCTTCCTGATGGACGAGCCGCTGTCGTCGCTGGATGCCAAGCTGCGCGAGGAGCTGCGCGTCGAGCTCAGGCGCATCCAGCGCAGCACAGGCGCGACGGTGCTGTACGTCACGCATGACCAGGTCGAGGCCACCACCATGGCCGATCGCATCGCGATCCTGGAAGGCGGTCGCATCCGCCAGGTCGGCACGCCGGAGACGATCTACCGCGAACCCAACAGCCTGGCGGTCGCCCAGCGGCTCGGCGCACCAGCGATCAATGTGCTGCCGGCCCACTGGTTCGAGGGCAGCGCCCACCCGCGTGCGCGGCAGGTCGCGATTCGTCCCGAGGACGTGCAGGTGAGTCTGGACGCAGCCGACGGCTCGTTCGAGGTGGTCGAGTGTTCTCTCGTGAAGCACCTGATCGTCGCCGAGCGCGGCGGCGTTGAGGTCCGCGCCCGCTTTCATGCCGATCATCCGGTCCCCACCGGCAACCGGGTGACGCTGAGCTTCCCCGTCTCGCGCTGCCTGTTCTTCGACGAAGCCGGCCATCGCGTTGGCCCCCTCTGAACTGCCCTCCCGAACCGTCGCCCACACCTTTCTAGGAAACCAATCATGAACAGTTCACTCATCGTGGCCTGCCTGCGGGCCGTGCATACGTCGATCCTCGCCAGCGAGGCCGACATCGAGTCGCTGGACCGCGCCATCGGCGACGGCGACCACTACCTGAACGTCAAGCGAGGCTGTGAAGTGCTGGTGGCCATGCACTACGAGCTGGAGGCCCTGCCGCCCAGTGCCGCCCTGGATGCCATCGGCATGAAGCTGCTGTCCACCATCGGCGGCGCCTCCGGCCCCTTGATCGCCAGCTTCTTCATGGCCATGGGCAAGTCACTGAAAGGCCACGACACGCCCTCACGCCATGACTTTGCACTCGCCTTTGCCGCAGGGGTCGATGCCATCCGGCATCGCGGCAAGGCTGATGTCGGCGAAAAGACGATGCTCGACGTGCTCATCCCGGTGTCGCGCCTGTTGACGCGGCTGACCGACGAGGGCGTGGAGCTTCCCCTGCTGTGCGAGCAGCTCAATGCCGAGGCCACGCGCAACATGCTGGCCACGCGCGACATGATCGCCACGAAGGGGCGGGCGTACTCGCTCGGCGAACGGGCGCTCGGCCATATCGACCCCGGCTGCAAGACCTGCGAAGTGGCGATTGCCGCCGTGTGCGCCGAAGTGCTGAAGCGCTGAAACACTGACCCCAGGAGAAACGCATGAAGAAGTTCATCAATGATCCCGAGACCCTGCTGAAGGAAGCCCTCGGCGGCATGACGCTCGCTCATCCCGAGCTGCTCGTGGCGCAGTTCGACCCGACGTTCGTGCGTCGTGCGCAGCGTCCGGCAGGCAGGAAGGTCGCGCTGCTGTCGGGCGGAGGCTCCGGGCATGAGCCGCTGCATGTGGGCTTCATCGGCCGGGGCATGCTTGATGCTGCGTGCCCCGGCCAGGTCTTCACGTCGCCGACGCCGGACCAGATGCTTGCCGCCGCCGCTGCAGTCGACACCGGTGCGGGTGTGCTGTTCATCGTGAAGAACTACGCCGGTGACTCGATGAACTTCCAGATCGCCAGCGAGATGCTTGCGATCGAGAACGCGACCGTGCTCATCAATGACGACGTGGCCGTCGAGAACTCGACGCACACCACCGGCCGGCGCGGCGTGGCGGGCACGGTCATCGTCGAGAAGATGGTGGGCGCGGCAGCCGAGCTGGGTGCCAGCCTCGCAGAGTGCAAGGCGCTCGGCGACCGGGTGAACAAGGCGACCGCATCGATGGGTGTGGCCTTCACCAGCTGCACGGTGCCTGCCGCCGGACGGGCCACCTTCGAGATCGGCGAGCTCGAGATGGAGGTCGGTGTGGGCATCCACGGCGAGCCGGGGCGCCGGCGCGAGCCCATTGCCCGCGCGGACGCCATCGTCGACGAATTGCTGAGTTCGATCGTCCGCGACCTGGCGCCAGCACGCGGCAGCGAAGTGCTGCTGCACGTCAATGGGTTCGGGGGTACGCCGCTGATGGAGCTGTACGTCCTGCAGTACAGCGCACACCGGCAGCTGCAGGCGCTTGGCCTGACGCCGGTGCGATCGCTGGTCGGCAACTTCACGACCTCGCTGGAGATGGCCGGTGCGTCGCTGACGGTCACCGTGCTCGACGACGAACTCAAGCGCCTGTGGGATGAACCGGTCCACACCCCGGCACTGCGCTGGTAGCGCTGCCGGGCGAGTCAGGCCGCGAAGCGGTCCATCCAACCTGCACAAGGAGCTCGGATGTCTGTGCAACGTCGAAACCTGATGGTGGCGGCATTCGGATCGGCGCTGGGTGTGCCTGCACTGACGCAGGCGCGTGTCGACCCGGGATCCACGCTGCGCATCGGGCAGTCCCTGCCCTTGAGCGGGCCCCACGCCGTGCTGGGCACCGCCTACCGGAACTCGGCCCTTGCGGCCTTCAGAGACCTCACGCGCCAGGGCTGGCAGGGGCCGCGCATCGAACTCGTGTCGCTCGACGACGGTGGTGAGCCGGAGCGCACAGCGGTCAACGTGAAACTGCTCGCCGCGGAACATGGCGTGCAGGCGTTGTTTGGCTTTGTCGGCGGCGGCGCCGACCGGGCCGGTTCGCGCGCGGCGGCCGCCGAGGGCCTGCCCTACGTGGCACCGGTCTCGGGTTCCGTCGAGCTGCGCAGCGCGCTGGCGCCCGGCACCTTCACGTTCCGCGCCAGTCACGCCGACGAGATGCGCCACATCGCCCGGCACGTCGAGACGATCGGCGTGACCACGCTGGCGCTCGTCAACGAGTACAACTTCCTCGGATGGGAGTTGCGCGACACCGCGCTTGAATTGCTGCACGCCGGCATTCAGCGCGATGTGGTGCTGACCAGCATCGACCGGGAGGGCAGCGCCTACAGCCTGCCCGGCGTGGTCGAGGTGATCCTGGCAAAAGGCCCCCAGGCGGTGGTGCTGGGCAGCAATGCGGTGGCCAGCGCGGCCGTGGTGCGTGCCGCGCGTGCGGCCGGGTTCAAGGGCTACTTCTATGCCTTGTCCAGCGTCGGCACCCAGGGACTCGGCGAGTTGCTGGGGCCGCTCGTGGCCGGCATCTCCGTGACGCAGGTCGTCCCGTTTGCGCTGTCCGGCAAGTCGGCGGTGGCACGCACGCATCGCGCGTTCTGTGCACGCCATGGCATCACGCCTTCGGCGCACAGCATGGAAGCCTGGCTTGCCGCCACGCTGATGGTCGAGGCCATGAAACGACTGGACCGCATCACACCCGCCGCCATCGCCCAGGCACTGACCGACGCCCCCCCGGTCGACTTTGGCGACTACAGCGGCCAGTGGCAGCGGTCGCGCCCGCATCCCAGGCCGTTCGTGAGCCTGACCGTCCATGATCGCAGTGGCCGGCTGATCGAGTAGGCCCGGTCCATGGCCGTGGCGGCTGCGGCAACCCGCTCAGGCGCCTCGTCCGGCTTCCGACCGGGCGGCCTCACCGTGGATCCAGCTCAGGAAGGCCTCCACCGCGGGGCGGCGGGCATGCCGCGCGGGATACACCACAAAGTGCGCCTTCACGCGGATCGCCTTGTCGAGACCGAACACCGGCTTGAGCCGGCCGTCGGCCAGGTGCAGGCCGGCATTCATCGCGCTCTCCAGCGCCACGCCCAGGCCCTGGGTGGCCGCGTCCAGCGACATCTGCGCGCGGTCGAAACGCAGTGCATACCGTTCGGGTGCGCGGCGATCGGAGTAGGCATTCAGCCAGTCCGACCACTGCACGACACTGACGTTGCTCTGGATCAGCGGCACCTCCAGGAGTTGAGCGATGTGCTTGAGGCGGTGCTCGCGGATGAAGGCCGGGCTGGCCAGCGGCACGATGCGCTCCTCGAAAAGCGGCTCGACCACCAGGTCGCCCCACTGCGGCACGCCATAGCGGATGTCGATGTCGGCCTGGCCGAGCGCGAAATCGCTGTGGGTGTGTGCCGCGGACAGGTTCAGCGAGATCTCCGGATGCGCCTGCGCGAACCGTCTGAGTCGTGGCATGAGCCACAGGCTCGCGATGGATGGCGCTGAGTGCACATACAGGCTGTTGCCCACGCCCTGACGCAGGTCTTCGGTCGCACTGGCGATCGCCGCCAGCGCACCGGCCACGCGCTCGAGGTAGCGTGCGCCTGCGTCGCTCAGCCGCACACCATGCGCACTGCGCTCGAACAGGCGCACGCCCAGCTCCTGTTCGAGGCGTGACACCTGATGGCTGATGGCCGACGGGGTGAGGTGCAGCTCGGCCGCGGCAAGCGCAAAGCTGCGCCGACGCGCAACCGCTTCGAAGGCCAGCAGGTTCGACACCGGCGGGATCGCAGGCATAGGGTTCACCCCCGCATTGCATGACGGATCGTCATCTTAGCCTGACGAATCATCGTTTGCCATCAGCCTCGTCCGATCCCACCATTCGAGACATCCGCCGCGCACCTGTCCTGATCCCGCGCCGCGGTCCCTCACTCAAGCCTTCATGGAGATCGATGACATGCTGCTCAAGGACAAGGTTGCCGTGATCACCGGCGGTGCCGGACTCAACGGCCTCGGATTTGCAACGGCCCGCCAGATGGCCGCCCAGGGCGCGAAGGTCGTCATCCTCGACCTCGCGCGGGCCGAGCCGGCCGCCGCCGCGGCACGGCTGGGTGATGCCCACCTCGGCCTGGTCGCCGACGTGACCGACAAGGCCTCGTGCGAGGCCGCCGCGGCGGCCGTGCTGAAGGCCTTCGGCCGCATCGACGTGCTCGTCAACAACGCCGGCATCACGCAGCCCGTGAAGACGCTGGAGATCACCGATGCGGACTACGACCGCATCCTCGACGTCAGCCTGCGCGGCACGCTGCACATGTCGCAGGCCGCCCTGCCGGCCATGCGCGAGCAGCGCTGCGGCTCGATCGTCTGCATCTCGTCGGTGTCGGCCCAGCGGGGTGGCGGCATCTTCGGCGGCCCGCATTACTCGGCAGCCAAGGCCGGTGTGCTGGGCCTGGCTCGCGCGATGGCGCGTGAGTTCGGCGCCGAAGGCATCCGCGTCAACTGCATCACCCCGGGCCTGATCGAGACCGACATCACACAAGGCAAGCTGACCCCCGAGCGCAAGCAGGAGATCGCCGAGACGATCCCGCTGAACCGCCTGGGCCGTGCCGACGACGTGGCCGGCGCCTGCGTGTTTCTGGCCAGCGGGCTTTCGGCCTACTGCACCGGCATCACGCTCGATGTGAACGGCGGCATGCTGATCCACTGACCCCCATCTGCCCCATCCACAACCAGGAGACACCCCCCCATGAACCGTCAGACCTTTCTTCGCACCGTGCTGGCCGCAGCCACCGGCGTGTTGTGCGCCACCGCCGTCCAGGCGCAGTCCGTCAAGCTCACGCTGGGCCATGGCGCGGCCATCGGCAATCCGCGGCATGAAGCGGCCGTGAAGTTTGCCGAGGCCGTGAAGGCCCGGTCCGGTGGCCGCATCGAGGTCCAGGTGGCACCGTCCGCCCAGCTCGGCGACGACGCGGCCATGGTCACCGCGCTGCGCACCGGCGCGCTCGACCTGAGCGCCAACTCCCAGGGCGCCGTGGCCAATGCCGTGCCCGAGTACGCGGCCTTCGGCATGCCCTTCCTGTTTGCCAGCCCGGCTGCAGCGTTCAAGCTGCTCGACGGCGCGCTTGGCAAGGAGCTGGCGGACCGGTCGGCCGACAAGGGCCTGGTGCTGCTGGGCACCTGGGATAACGGCATCCGACAGATGACCAACGGCAAGCGCCCGATCCACAAGCCCGAAGACCTCAAGGGCCTGAAGATGCGCGTGCCGCCCGATGCCACGCTGGTGGACATCATGAAGGCGCTGGG
>CBFGPV010000070.1:0-19317 GCA_965650765.1 uncultured Burkholderiales bacterium | reverse complement strand
TCCGCGCCGTCACTGCTCAAGGACAGCACCTCGGGCACCTTGAGCACCGCGATGGCGCGCATGACATCGAGCGGGCCGTCACCCGCGCCGCCCTCCCCGAACGCGGCCGGCGAGGCATGCAGACACTTCTCGATCAGCACGCCCGCCTGGATCACGCCTTCGGCATTGCCGATCTCGCCGCATTCGCAACTGACCGTCGGGCACAGGGGCGAAAACGCCGAACACAGTGACGGCAGCCCATCGATGAGCACAGCCAGCGGCGAGAACATGCTGGCCAGGCGCCGGTGCCCGGTCCCGTCGCCGCACAGGCAGCTGTACAGCGGATTGCGCCCGCTGTTGTTGTGCAGGTCCACCGCCACGAAGACCTCGCGCCGACGCATGACCTCGACCACCTCGACGGCCATCGCCTCGTAGGCCGACTGCGGATGCACCCGGCCCCAGATGCGGTTGAAATCCGGCTGATGATCCAGCCGGCGCACCCCGGCACGGGCCGCATCGACGTTGCCGACGAAGATCGACAGAGCGCGGGGCAGGCGCCGCCCGACGTAGGTCTGCAGCAGGCCCTGCAAGGCGAGCAGGCCCACGTCCTCGTTGCCGTGCAGCAGCACCGAGACAAACACCGGACGCGGCTCGACACCGGGCAGGTGGATGAGCGTGGGCCCCGGCAGCACACGCTGCAGTTCGGTGGCCGCCAGCGTCATGAAGCCCGCGGGAAGGTGGTCAAGTTGATGCAGCACGACGGGTCTCACTCGGGTTGGGCATGGGATGCGAGCGTGAACTCGTCAACCCGCGGCACGAAACGGATCCCCTTGCGAGCCGCCCAGGTGGCCACCTGGTTGTACAGCGGGATCAGCGCATAGTCCTGCCTGAGCGCGATGGCCGCGGCGTCCTTCAGCAAGGCTTCCCGCTTGCCCTCGTCGATCGTCTGCAAGGCCTGCTGCAAGGTTGCATCGAACTGCGGACTGCTGTAGCTGCTCCAGTTGTTGGCGCCCATGCCCTTGTCCTTGTCGGGCGTGGCCAGCAGGCTGCGCAACGCGCCGGAAGGCTCGCCACCGCCAACACCAAAGCCGAGCAGACCGAAACCGAGCTCCTTGCGTGCCGCCCGCCCGACATAGCTGGACATCGGTGACACCTGCACCTTGGTGGCAATGCCGCCGCGTGTGAGCATCTGGCCGATGGTCTGCACCACCTGCTCGTCATTGATGTAGCGATCGTTCGGACCGAAGATCGTGAGCCCGAACCCCTGCGGGTAGCCGGCCTCGGCCAGCAGCCGACGCGCGCCTGCCGGATCGGCGGGCTCAGGCACCAGCGCCGGGTTGTGGCCGTACATGCCGGTGGCGGCGATGTTGCCGGTGGGCACACCCAACTGGTCCAGCACACGCTCGGACAACACCTTGCGGTCGATCAGCTTCGAGATCGCCTGACGCACGCGCACGTCCTGCAACGGGTTCTTCTCCAGGGGGCGCCCGGCCGCATCGGTGACGAAGGGTGACCGATCGCGGTGATCGGTGTACAGGAACATCACCCGGCTGGACTCGCGCGTGAACACGCGCAGGTCCTTGTTGTGCCGGAACTGCGCCACGAGGTTGGGCTGCACGTTCTCGACCAGATGCACGTCGCCGGACAGCAGCGCCGACATGCGCGCCGAATCGGTGGGCAGCAGGCGCAGCGTCAGCGTCTTCCATGCGGGCTTGTCGCCCCAGTAGCCGTCAAAACGTTCGAACCCGATGGCCTGGCTTGGCGCGAACGACGTGATCCGGAACGGACCGGTCCCGGCGCTGAAGCGCACCTGGTTGAAGTCATTGCTGGTCGCCTGCGCTGCCAGCTTCTTCGACACGATGTAGATGCGTGTCAGGTCGTTGAGCAGCAGCGGGGTGGGAACGCTGGTCGTGATCTGGACGGTCAGCGGATCAACGATGCGCATGCCCGAGATGGCCCGCGTGTAGGTGGCAAATGAGCTTGGGCTGTTGGTGATGGTTGCAGGCCGTTCGAGCGAGAACACCACGTCCTCGGCGGTGAGCAGGCCACCATCGTGAAAGCGCACCCCCTCACGCAGCTTGAACTCCCAGGTGCGGTCATCGATCGCACGCCACGAGGCAGCCAGCCGAGGCACGAGCCGCGCATCTGCATCCAGCGCCACGAGCGTCTCGTAGGCATGGCCCACGACGGCGCTCACGCCGTCATTGTTGTAGAAGTGCGGATCGACCGTGCCGGGGTTGCTGCTCAGGCCCACCCGCAACTCGCCTGCATCCTTTGACGCCGGTGCCTGCGCCGCCGCCGGCCCCAGGCAGGCCGCCAGCAGCGCCACGCTCAGCACGGCCTTCAGCGCTTGTCTCTTGTTCATCTCCGAGTCTCCATCGTGTGGATTCATGCCTTGCGACGCGCTCGATCGGAACGTGTCGCGCCCGGCGTCGTGACCGACCGCAGCTTGCAGTCGTCGGCTACGCCCATTCGTAGTCGAATTGACACTGTCATTCGATGCCGAGAGACTACCGACGCATTGCTCGGGTGACTTGTAGATTCTTAGCATTCATGGAACTTGTCGATTGCCACTATTGGCGCGATGCGGAATTGGCCGGACTTCAATTCACGTCCAATCGCTTTGCACAGCGCGACATCCGTCCGCACCGTCACGGTGGCCATTCCCTGTGCGTATTCGATGTGCCCATGCAGATTCGCACCATCGCCGGCAGCACCATCATTCCGGCCCACACGCTCGTGCGCATTGCACAGCGCGCCTGGCATTCGCTGCGTGCCGGCACCACGCCATGGCGTGAGCGGGCGATCTACTGCAGCAGTGAAATGGCGCGGCACGTCCTTGCCGCCCAGGGCGCGTGCGAGCCCATGCCGGCAGGCGATCAGCCATGTGTCGTGGTGTTCGACGAGGACGATGCGGCGCGCGATTTCATCGCCTGCCATGACCTGCTGCGCGTGTGCGCGAGCCACGGTGACGCACCGCTCGCGGCGACGGCCCGCGCGCTGCTGCGCGAGCGCCTGTGCCAGTGGATACCGCCCTCGCCCGGGCCGGCCGCCGGCATCACTGCGCTTCCCGGGTCGGCTCTGATCGACGAGCGCATGAGCCGGCTCTATCGCCGCATCGCCAGCGAGTTCCAGCACCGGCTCACACTGGACGAACTGGCACAGGCAGTCGGCTGGCATCCCGTGCACCTCCAGAAGCGCTTCAAGACGGCGTGGGGATTCACGCCGCACGAGCTGCTGGTCGGCCACCGCATCGAGTACGCCCGCGACCTGATGGCCGGGGGCGCACGCGTCGCGTACGCGGCACATGCCGCAGGCTTCAGCGACCAGAGCCACCTTCACAGGACCTTCCTGGGGACGTATGCGGTGGTGCCGGGCGAGTACCGCAGACTCTCGGCCCTGGATGCCCTGCAGCCGCCTGAGGCGCGCAACGGCATTGCCGACTGAACCGTGGGTTGCGCAGCCTCGCTGCGCGTACTCGCCCCAGCGCTTCGCCCGGCCCGATCAGCCGAGCGAACAGGCCTGGATGGCCGCATTGACCAGCTCGACGCGATTGCGCACCGAAAACCGCCGCCGCAGCTGACGCAGGTGGTAGTCGACCTTGTGCAGCGACAGCTGAAGACGCTGCGCGATCTCCTTGTCGCTCTGGCCACGCACCAGGCAGCCGAGGATGTCGCGGTGCAGTGCGGACAAGGGCGTGCGGTCCTCATCGTGCGCCTGATGGATCTGTGCATGGCGGGTGAGGAACTCATGCAGCGACAAACCCAGCGTCAGCGCCTGCCCCACGACACTTTCCACGATCCATCGCCGGCTGGGCGAACTCGAGGCCAGGCTGATCACCGTGCGCTGATGCAGGTGCACCGGTGAGGCCACGCTGAAGAACACGCCGCTGCGCATGCCGCTGTCGCGAAAGTCGTCGAGGAAGCGCCGGCCCCGCCCGAGGGCCGTGCGTGCGGCGGCGCTGCGGTCGAGATCGTGGATGTCCCACACCAGCGGCAGGCTGGACGCGGGCGCGTCCTGGTGCCGCGGGTCGATCTCGTGATAGCGCTCCCGGAAGTAGCGGTGGGTCCAGGCCGGATGGGCGTAGTGGCAGAAGAAGCTGCGGGGCACCGACACCCCCCGTGTCTGGACGACCGTGCCGTAGGCCAGCCATTCGAACTCCATGCCATGCAGCATGCTGCGCACCAGGCGCTCTCGACCCTCGGCCGTGCCGGCGGCCAGCAGTTCGCTCACCAGGCCTGGCACGGCACCACGGCGGGCCGAGTGGTCATGCACCGCCAGGTCACGCTCACCGTAGAGCACCACCTCGGCGTCGTCCCGGCCCGATGGTGTCGGCCACGCCGACCAGGCCGGGCGTGGATCAGGGGCACACAGGCTGATCGGGGTGTCGTTGGCGCGTAAGAGCTGGTCGTACGTGGCGGGTCCCATGGGGCTGTCCTTGCTGCTGCGTTCATCACCGGTCTGGCGATCTGACATCACCGTGCAGACAGGCCGGGTGGGCCCATTGCACAGGCTCACGAAGCGTGAAGGAACGCACAATCGCGGACAAGCGCTTTTTGGGAAATCCAGTATTCGCCATGCACGAACACCATCGAACGGCAATGACGTCACACTGCATTGCAGCGAGGCAATCGGCGCCGCTATCATGGCCCTGCCGCATGTGCCGGAGCCTGTCCTCCTGACAGTTCCGGACACCGCATGCGCCGTGTGGCGGCCGACCTTGCACGAGCTGCTGACAATCTGCAGTACCAGGACGGCGCGCGACCCCACCCGGCCGCCGCCGCGATCCCACCGTGACCCTTGCTGCCCGACCCGGGCAGACAGACAGGAACGTGATGCGACTGGACCTATTTTCGTTGCACCTGTTTACCGATGTCGTGGACACCCTGAGCATCAACCAGGGTGCCAAGCGCAACAACATTGCCGTGTCGGCCGCAAGCAAGCGCATTGCCGATCTCGAATATCTGTTCGGCACGCAACTGCTGTACCGCCATGCGCGCGGGGTGCTTCCCACCGACGCCGGCGACACCTTGCACCAGCGTGTGAAGAGCACCCTGGGCGATCTGCAGCAGCTCATGGTGGAAATGAGCGAGTTCGCCAAGGGCGTGCGCGGCCAGGTGCGGGTCTACTCGAACCTCACCGCGATGACGCATCGACTCCCGCGCGACCTCGCCGCGTTCAATGCGGAACACAGCAACGTGCGTGTGGACCTCGAGGAACACTCCACCTTCGCGACGCTGGAGGCGCTGACCCGCGGCACCGCGGACATCGGCCTGGTGGCCCCTGTCAGTGCCTATCCCGATGACCTGCACTTCTGGCACTACGACACCGTGAACTACGTGGTCGTCGTGCACAGACATCATCCCCTGGCCGGGCGCAGCTCGGTACGCTTCCCCGAGACCCTGGCCTTCGACTACATCGGACTGGAAGCGCATGGCGGCTGGGACCGGCACCTGGCCGAGATGGCACGCGCCTGCGGGACCCAGGTCAAGGTGCGCGTGCGCGTCAGCGGTTTCGAGGCGGCCTGCCGCATGGTCGAGGCCAATCTGGGCATTGCCATCGTGCCGGCCACCACCGCGCAGGTGCATGCCGCCCCGTTGCAGTTGCACACCATCGCACTCGATGAAGTCTGGGCAGCCATCCCGCTGCACGTGTGCTGCCGGGACCTGAAAAGCGTGTCGGTGTCAGTGCGCCAGCTCGTCAAGCACCTGATCTCCCGCCAGCCGGACGGCCCCCCGCAGATGCTGCGATGGTGGGAGGCCAAGAACGGCACGAGCTACCTCCCCGCGACCACCTGAAGGGCAGGCCTGAGCCGCTGCTCAGGCGCTGCCCTGTGCCCAGCGCAGGAGTTGCGCCACCGGGGCGTACAACGGGCGAGGAATCGGTTGATCCTCCGGCACCGTGTCGTGCAGCTGCTCCGCCAGGTGGGGGTCGAACGCCATCGGCACGAGGGCTTCGCCCGCCAGCCGTCGGATCTGCGCCGCCACGGCCCCCTCGCCGCGGGCAATGACACGCGGCAGGTCGCGCTCGCCCAGATACTGCAGCGCCACGGCGACCCGCGCCGAATGGATCACGGCCGAGGACGCGCGCACCCGGTCGCCCAGGCCTGCGTAGACCATCTCGAAATGCGCCGAGCGGCGTCGCGCCGAGTTGATCGGGTCGCCTTCGTGCTCCTTGTATTCACGCCTGATCTCGTCGATGGACATGCGCTGCTGCTTCATGAACTCGTGGTGCTGGTGCGCATAGTCGACCACCGCCATGACGGCATAGATCACACCTGCCCACGCAAACACGAGCAGGATGGCCTGCCCGCCCACTCCCATCGCGGTGGCGGGCAGCCCGTAGCCCAGGCGCAGCGCCGGGTCGACGAACGCGCGGATCACCACGAACATCAGCACGCCCAGCAGTGCGGTCTTCACCACCATCTTGAGCAGATTGATCAGGTTGCGCGTGGAAAAGAGCCGCTTCAGGCCTTCCGCAGGGTTCATGCGGTTGATGTCCGGCTTCAGCCGCACCCATGCGGCCAGGCCCCCCACCTGGAAGAACGAGCCCACGACGCCGGCGACGGCAGCAACCACCGTGATCGGTATGCAGCCCCAGAGCAACACCTCGCCGGTGTGCAGCAGCAGGTCGGGGAAGCGTTCGCCCGGGCGCGCCAGCAGGGCGACGCCGGTGGCGTGCAGCCACAGCTCACGCAGCAGGCTGAAGGTCGTGCCGGCCAGGGCCCACACCGCCACGACGACCACCACGAACACCGTGGTCGACGACACATCGGTGCTGAAGACCACCTCACCCTTCCTGCGTGCTTCGCGCAGGCGGGTCGGCGTGGGGTCCTGGTCCTTTTCGGCCATTGCGCGCTCGTCCTATCGCGTGGGCGCCAGAGGCTGCAGCGCGATGCGCAGGAACTCCAGCACACCGTTCTCGGGCCGCAGGAACTCCTGCAGCGACTCATACAGAAAGAACAGGAACAGCATGATCATCAAGGTGGCCAGCAGGCTCTTGAGCGGCTGTGCAAACACGAACACATTGAGCTGGGGCGCCACCCGGCTGATGAGGCCCATGCCCAGCTCCACCAGCAGCAGCACCAGCAGCACCGGCGACGCCAGCTTGACGATCCACAGGAACAAGGTGTCGCCCTGGCGGATCGCAAACTGCTCGAGCACCTCGCCCGGGTCGGGATAGAACGAGGCCACCGGCCAGATGCGGTAGGAGTCGAGCAGCACCCCCACCATCGCGAGCAGGCCGCCTGCAGCGACGAACAGCGTGATCACCAGCCAGCCCAGGAATTCACCGGTCGGCCCGTTCTCGTGCCCCGCGGCCGGGTCGAAGAACGAGGCATTGCCCGACCCCGTCTGGAAGTCGATCAGGTCACCCACACTCTGGATCGCCCAGATGAAGATCCCGAAGCCCAGGCCCAGCAGCAGGCCGATCACTGCCTCCTTGGCCGCCATCAGTGCCCAGGTGAGCAGGTGCATCGTCGGAAGATCGCCCGCCACCGGCGACATGAAAAGCGCCAGCATCAGCAGCACGCCGTTGCGCACCGCGCCTGTCATCATGCTGCCGGACAGGAAGGGCACCACGGCAAACATCGCCAGCAGACGCGGCAGGGTCAAGGCAGCGGCCGCAAACGTGCCTTCGAACGCAGCCAGTTCAGGCGTCAAGGCCGCCCCCGCGCGGTGCGCGTCGATCGTGCGGGATGCGCGAGCCAGGTCTGCACCGCGGCCTCCTCGCACTGAGCCTCCATCCGGGTCTCGGCAAGGCGGCCGTGCTCGCGGCGTACACGCTCCTGCATCAGCCTGGCCCGTTCCAGCGCCACCGTGGCCTCCCTGAGGTGCTGACGGCTTCGTTCGAGCGCCGCCTGCCGCTGGTCGACTTCGGTCTGTGCCTGTCGTGCCGCAACGGCCGCTTCGTCGATCCTGCGGTCGAGCGCCCGGCTCCAGACCCCCGCCTGGCGCAGTTGCGCCACCGCGATCGGTGCGCTGCGCCCTTCCCCGGCACTGTCCTGCCAGAGTTGCTGTCTGTCGTCGATGGCTTGCTGCAGGCCGGCCTGCGCCCGGTGCCGCTGCTGCTCGCCGCGCAGCGCCTGCTCCCGGTCCTGGGACAGGCGTTGACGGGCTGCCTGCGCGCGTTGTTCACGCAGTTCGCCCAGACGCAACCAGTCAATGCTCATGCGCAGGCTCCAGCAGTGAACGCAAGGCGGCCAGCGTGGCGTGCAGCGGCTGCGGCCGGTCGAAGGCCTGCTGCAGAAAGGCCAGCATGGCCGGCCGCTGCCGCACCGCCCGGTCGGCCTGGGCGTCGGCGCCCGGCCTGTACTCGCCGATCTGGATCAGCAGCTCGAGCTCCTGGTGGCGCGCAAGCAGGGCGCGAAACTGCGCCGCGGCCCCGGCATGATCCGCCGTGCACACCTGCGACATCACACGGCTGACGCTGGCCAGGACGTCAATGGCCGGGAACTGCTGCGCCGCGGCCAGCTTGCGCGACAGCACGATGTGGCCGTCCAGGATGGAACGCACCTCTTCGGCGATCGGGTCATTGTCTTCGTCCCCTTCGGTGAGGACCGAATACACCGCGGTGATGGACCCGGTCTGCCCCTGACCGGCACGCTCGAGCAGCTGAGGCAGCATCGAGAACACCGACGGTGGATAGCTGCGCCGCGTCGGCGGCTCACCACTGGCCAGCCCGATCTCACGCTGGGCACGGGCCAGCCGCGTGAGCGAATCGACCAGCAGCAGCACCCGCTTGCCCTGGTCCCTGAAGTGCTCGGCCAGCGTCGTGGCGACATAGGCCGACTTGATGCGCTCCATCGGCGGCCGGTCGGACGTGGACACCACCATCACGGTGCGTGCCAGACCCTCGGCGCCCAGGTTGTGCTCGAGGAACTCCTTGACCTCCCGCCCTCGCTCGCCAATGAGGGCAATCACGTTGACGTCGGCCGTGGACCCGCGCGCGACCATGCCCATCAGCGTGCTCTTGCCCACACCCGGAGGCGAGAACACCCCCATGCGCTGTCCCTCGCCCAGCGTCAGCAGGCCATCGATCGCGCGAATACCGGTGACCAGCGGCTTGCGGATCATCTGGCGCGCCAGCGGGTTGAGCGGCTCGCGGTGGACCGGCAGACTGGCATGCACCTCCAGCGCACCCAGGCCGTCCAGCGGCTCCCCCAGGGCATTGATCACGCGCCCCAACAGGCCGGCACCGACCGGGCAGACATGCCCCCGCCCGGACGGGATCACTTCGGTCAGCGTGGAGATGCCGGTGATCGGCCCCAGGGGGGTGAGGATGGCCGTGTGCTGCTCGAAGCCCACCACCTCAGCCAGCAAGGGGGGTTCGCCCGGGGTCGTGAGTTCACACAGCTCGCCCACATGCGCCTGGATGCCCGAGGCATCGATCAGCATGCCCACGGCACGGTTGACCCGCCCGCGCATGCCCACCGGCAGCACACGTGCAAACGCATGGCCCATTTCGTCAGCGATCTGCTGCGCCGCCTCGCCAATGTCGTCCCGGGTCGTCATGCCGAGCGAGCCATGTCCGTTGAGCGGGTGGTCCATCAGCGATCTCCCTGCACGGCCGAGCCGGCATCAGCCTGGCCATGCCCGGCCGCACCGCGTTCCACCGCCCGACGGAATGCATCGAGCTGTGCCGCAAGGCCGATGTCGATGCTGCCGGATGGTGTCTGCACCACACACTCGCCCGGCTGGAGCGCCGGATCCGCCTGCACCGCCACCGGCATCGTCCAGCCGGCTTCCTGCCGAAGCCTCGACAGCACCTGCTGGACAACGGACTCCTGCGCGGGGGCCACACGCATCGTCAGGAAGGGTTCGTTGCGCACCAGGTTGTCCACCCGGGCCAGGGCTGTCTCGAACAGCACCTGCGGTGAGGCATCGGCCAGAAACTGCCCGAGCGCCTTCACCACGATGTGCGCCATCGCCCCACGCAGGACACGCAACTGCCGCTGCGCCGCCAGCGCATCATCGACCAGTTTCGCGGCGTACTCGGCGCGCGCCTGTTCCAGGCCGCGCTCATAGCCGTGGCGCTGGCTCTGTTGTGCCTGCGACTGCGCCTGCTCGACGATGCGCCCGGCTTCCTTGTGCGCCACCTCCACGACCGCCGTGGCGTCGAGCAGCGCGGCGTACTCGGTCTCCTTGAGCACCTTGCGCTCGCTGAGCAGCTGCAGGTTGTCGGTCGTGATCAGAAAAGCCAGTCCCATTGCGGCAACCTTTCAGGAACGATGCAAAGGAGCATGATTTCCGCCAGCTGCGCCGCCTGGAGCTCATCAAGACGGGGCACACCAAGGCTGGCGATACGGCGAGGCAGCTTGAACTGAACGCGCCGCAGCAGCGGCTCGCTCTCGCGAGCAAGGACCCCCATCAACAGACGGTAGCCCCGGTCGCTCACGAGCCGGCCAGTCGACAGGGGGCGCGCCTGCAGCGCTTCGGCATCCATCTGCACTCGCGTTAGCACGGGCATGCGATCAATCACGAACAAGGCGGCGTCCTGGTCCAGACGCCGGGCCTGGCGGCGCAGCTGCGCTGACACCCCGCGCAGCTTGAACAGGGGCTTGTGTGCGCACAGTCCGCAGTAGATCGCCAGGCGCCGCAGGGATCGCCCGTCGATCAGGGCCAGGCGTCGCAGGCTGCCGTCGAAGTTGATCTGCTCGTCGCCGGCCACCCCGGTACGGCGCCTCAGCAGGTCCGCAAGGACACCGTGGGCGGCCGGGCCGTATGCGGCGAGCCGGCGGTGACGCACGGGCCAATCGGGGGGCAGCCAGCTCGGATGCAGGTCGTGTTCGGGATGCAGGTTGAAGCGTGCCACCAGACGCACCAGATCAAGCGGGCCGGGCGCCTTGCTCGCGCCCGGCGTCGAGGCTGCGCCTGCGAGCAACGTGGATTCGACGGCCTGCATGGGTTCAGCGCCGCAGGATGTGCTGGTCCAGCCAGGTGCGCCAGTCCATGCCACGCCTGCGCAGCAGACCCGGCAGCACGGCCAGGCACGCGGCCGCGGCAAGCAGCAGGACCAGCAGCACGGTGAGCGAGCGTGCCGGCATCAGCCCGAACACCGGCCCAGGCTGGCCGGCACCCGCGGTCGACCCGACCAGGGCGACACGTCGGGCCTCGAACAGCGAGAGTGCCACCTTGTCATGCGTCAGCCCTTCGATGCTGTGGGCCACCATGTCCTTCACCGCGGGTGCCAGCAGGCGCAGGTCGGTGTCCGGCGCATGCTTGATGAACACGGCCGCCGACGACGGACGCACCCGGTCGCTCAGCGGATCGTTGGCCGGGATGACCACATGCACGCGTGCATCGACCACACCGTCGACCTTGCGCAAGGTCTGTGAGAGTTCCTGGGAGACGGCATGGATGTAGCGCATGCGTTCTTCCGCCGGCGTGGAGACCAGCCCCTGCTTTTCGAACAGATCGCCCATGCTGGCGTATCGGTCGCGCGGCAGGCCTTGCGAGCGCAGCAGCTCGAGCGAGGCAGGAAGCATCTGTTCCTGCACCAGCACCTGCCAGTGGTTGTTCTCGACCCGTTCCTTCGTCGCCGCCAGCCCGTTGCTCGTGAGTGCCGCCACGATTTCATTGGCCTCCTGTTCGGTGAGGTCGGAGTAGAGCGCCACCTGGCATCCGGCCAGAGCCGCCACGAACAAGGCCGTGGCGACCCAGCGGAAGAACACGCGGCATCGGCCGCAAAGCAGCGACATGCCAGGCTCCTATTGCTGGTTCTTCAGCAAGGTGCTGAACAGGCTCGTGGCCGCACTGGCCAGTCCGGTGGAGATGTGCAGCCGTGCGAAGGTGCTGTGCGCCTCCATCGAATGATCGGTGAGCGCGAACATGGTCTTGATCGGATCACTCAGGTCGATGGACTGCAGCATGCTGCGTCGCATGTCCTCGTACGACCTCACGTTGCCGCTCAGTTGTGCGGCATAGCTCATCGCGGCATCGCGCAGCGTGCTGGCACCGCCTGCCGATGGCGGCATGGCAACGCCTTGCATCATGTTGGCGAACATGCGGGTCTCGCCGGGATCCAGCTGGGCGGCGTGTGATCCCGGCGCATGGGTGGCGGCCATGTCGGCCGCCGGTGCGCTCAGTGCAACAGGGTCGGTCATCTCGTCCCCTTCGTCAGGTCCGCCCGGCAGTCGGCATGGTGCCGAGACAAGACATGGCGGTGTGCCGTGGTGGTGGAGACGGGGCCTCCGCGCGAGGCGGAGGTTCCCCATGGGCGGCAGTCCGCTCAGGCGGCCTTGGCGGCCTGGCGGATGTCGTTGCCCGTGGACTTGGCCACCTCACCGCCCGCCGCATTGGCACCATTGACCGTGTGAGTGGTGGAGGCCGCCCCCTGGATGGCGGTGGACGCCGTCATGCTGGCGGTCATCAGACGCGCGTTGTCTGCTGCAGCCTTCTGCATCTGGGCGATCGAGGTATCGACTGACATGTGTTTTCTCCTGCTTATGACGTTCGAAGTGACAAGGAACCCACCGTTGTGCGGTGAGGCATTCCATGCGCCGGCAACCGCCGTCACACGAAATTCGGGGCAAGTCGTCTGTGTGCTGGCGGCCTTGCATCACGGCGCCTGACCGCGCGGGCGCTCACACACGGGCGACTGAAGATTCAATCGGGGGACGTGTCCGCTGCTTCGTTGCCTCCGCTGAGGACCAGACTGTCTGCATCGATTCTCTTGAGTTCCGCACCGGAACGCAGCACCGAGCCTTCGTAGTAACGACTGCCGTTGGACAGCTGGATGTGCCGCAGGCCATTGCCGTCATCGGTGATGCCCACCATGCGTGCGGGCAGGATCTTCTGCCACGCGGCCCACTGGGCGCTGGTCTCGTCGGCAGCCGGCTTGCGCTTTTCCTGGTACTGCACCCGGTCGGTCACCAGGACGGTGGGATGCAGGTCTTCGCTCAAGCGCCGGATCTTCAGTCGCACGGCCTCGTCATCGACCGTTCCCGAGACCACCAGGCGCCCCTTTCCCGCATAACCGACACTCACGCCCGGGTCGCCGATGAAGCGCCGTGCCTGCTCGACCATGTCCTGCGTGGCGTGCACGTTCACCACCACGGCCGGGCCGAAGGGGCGCATCGCATCCTGAAGGGCCGCCTTGCGCGCCGGCGATTCGACATACCCCCTCAACGTGAACTGCCCGCCAGCGCCGGCCACCACCTCGACTTCGGCGTAACCATCGAGCGCACGTTCGACCGCATCCAGCGTCACCGCGGCTGCACCGGCCGGACCACCGGACGGGCGCGCCTCGTGCCAGGCCAGCGCCATGAAACCCAGCAGGGCCAGCCCGGCCAGCGTTGCGGCAGCCACGCGGTGGCGCCGCGGCCCGTCCGGCACACGCGCGGCGACGGTCGCACCCGCTGCGGGAGGCGTATCGGTCCCTGTGGCGAACATGCGATCACCCTCGGCACTGGCCGGGTAGCTGCGGTCCAGCTGGACCTCGATGTCGCCCAGACCGATCACGTCTCCCGCGACGACGCTGCGTCGCTGGGGATGAACCTCTTCACCATTGACTCGGGCCACGGCCGTGCCGACACGCTGCATCGACACCACCAGTTCACCCACGGTGATGACCAGGTGGCGTGGCTGCACATTGCCACCGGGCAGCATCACCTCACACTCGCCCGCCGAGCCCACGACATTGGCGCCCGGACGCAGCAGCATGGTGCGCCCGCGCAGGGCACCACTCAGGAAGCGCAGGCACCAGCCTGCCTGGGGAGCGGCGCCATGTGTGAGGGCGGCCGGTCCGCCGGTCGGGTCTGGCATGGCGTTCACGGTCGGTGCTCCTGCACGGGGGCATCGGCCTGTGTACCGGGCACCACCATGCGTGGGGTCAACAGGTAGAAGCGCTCGAGGTTCACGGCCTTCTTCTCGGTGTACTGGAACAACTTGCCCAGCACCGGCACGTCTGACAGCAGCGGCACACCGGTCACGGCATTGCGTGTTTCCTCCGAGCTGTAGCCGGCGATCAGCAGGCTCGTGCCTTCGCTCACCAGCGCCTGGGTATTGACGGTGCGGCGACGCACGATCGGAATGCGGTCCACGGTCGCCTGGTTCAGGTCACCGTCCTCGATGTCGATCGACAACATGACGCTGCGGCTCGCGCTTTCGTCGACGATGAGCGGCGTGACGCGCACGGCCGTCCCGGCCGTGATGCTGAACAGCGCCGCGTCCTGGAAGCCGTCCACACGCACGTAGATCTCATGCAAGTTCTCCAGCACCGCTTCGCTGTTGTCCAGCGTCATCACCTTGGGCCGCGCCACGAAGTTGGCCTGGCCGGTCTGTGACAGTGCGCTCACCCGCGCGAGCAGGTAGTTGCGCACGTCGTTGCCGATGGCCGCCGAGAACACGCCCCCGACCGGCGGGACGGCCCCCGTCTGCCCGGTTTCCGTGGTGCCGTTGTTCCAGGTCAATGGCGCTCCGCTGCCGCGTCCGACCTGCACATCGCCGTGCCGCCCATGCAGGCGCCAGTCGACCCCGAGGCTGTCGAGGGTGTCGCTGCTGATGTCCATGATCGTGACCTCGATCTCGATCAGCCGGGGGCGCACATCCATCGACTCGATCACACGCGCGTACTGCGCCATGCGCTCGGGGGTGTCGCGAACGAGCACGGCATTCATGCGCGTGTCGGCGTGGAACTGCGGCAAGGTATCGCGGCCGCTGAAGCTGACCGCGCCGCCGTCGACTGGCGCAGCGCCGATCATGGGCATCTCCACCTTGGGCGCACTGACCGATTCGCCACTGCGCAGCTGGATCTGCCGTGACGGCCCGACACGGAACGGCGCATCCACGCCGGCTCCGCCGCCACCGGCCTGGTGGCCGCCGCGCCCATAGAGGCTGCGCAAGACCGATACGACACCGGGAATCACCGTGTCGCGGCCCTGTCGGTTGATGCGGAAGTCCGCTGCCCATGCGTACTTCAGCGGAAAGAGCCGGATCTCCGAGTAGTCGGCCATCGACGCACGCTGGTCTGCGAGCTTCACCGCCTGCCGCACCATCTCGACGTAGCGCTTCGGCCCGGACACGAACACGCTGCCCTCGTTCTCGCTGATCGAAAGTGGATAGCGGTTGTCCGAGATCTTCAGCGCGACGATCGTCTGGGCGATGCGTTCGGCCGCACCGGCGGAGATCGAAAGCACCTCACTGCGTGCGTCGCTGGCCAGGTCGATGTAGAGGAAGGAACCGTCGTAGTACCACGTCAAGCCGTAGGTCGCGCACACACTGTCGAGGATGGTGCGCGCCGCGCCCGAGAACTTGCCGCTGATCACGCCGGCGACCTTCGGATCGACCACGGTGGTCGTTCCCTGCGACGCACCGAGTTCGCGCAGGAAGTCCGGCAGCGACTTGTCGCTCGCGACGATCTGGAAGGCGCGACTGCGCCATTTCAGTTCGGCCGCGTGCGACGCCTGCCATGACAGGGCCATCGCCAGGCACAGCAAGGCGCCGGCCCAACGGCGCATCCAGTGCGATACGGCAGCAGTCATGGCAGCAGTCATGGCAGCAAGGTCAGCGTGTGGAAGGCGCGCTCGGCAAAACGAAGGACATGGCGGCTCAGCCATGCAGCGGAGATCACCACGGCGGCCATCACGGCGATCAGCCGGATCGACTGCCCGATGCTCTGGTCCTGGACCTGGGTGACGGCCTGCAGGACAGCCACCACGAGCGCCGTGAGGGTTGCCACGGCCACCACCGGCAGGGAGACCCACAAGACCACCAGCAGGCCTTCCCGGGTGATGTCCAGGATGTTCAGGGGTGTCATGGTTCATGCCGCCTTCGGATTGGTGATCCAGCCCACGGGCTGCAGCGCGACGTCATCGTCCACCTCCTGATAAGACAGCACCGGCAGATCGGGCGCCACCGGCTCGAGCATGGTCTTCATGTAGCGACGCACATCGGTGGAGGCGATGGCCACCACGCGCAGGTCCGTGGTGTCCAGGATGCGACGCACCTGGTCGCGGATCTCCTGCGTGACCGCCGGGCTGAGCAGCAGCAGGTTGCCCCGCGCTGAACGCTCGATCGCCGCATTCACGCGTTCGAGCAGGGTCGACTCGAACAGGATCGCGTTGATGCGACGGTCCACACCCACATGCCGGCTCGTGATGTAGCGCCCCATGTCCACACGCACCAGCTCGGTCAGCGCGATGTTGTCCTGCTCGCGGGGAGCCCAGTTGACCAGGCTCTCGCAGATCTGGTGCAGATTGCGCACCGGGATGCCCTCCTGCAGCAGCCGGCGCAGCACCTCGGCCATGCGCTGGACCGGCACCACACGCGACACCTCGGCCGCCAGATCCGGCGCATCACGTTGCACCGAATGCAGCAGGCGGTGCACCTCCTGCAGGCCGATGAGCTGTTGCACATGGCGCTTCACCGTGTGCTGCGCATGCCGCGCGATCACTTCCTCGCACGGCAGCACCAGAAGATCGGCACTCGGGTGATCCACCCACACGACGCGATGAAACGGACCAAAGGGTTCCGCCACATCGGCGCCTGGGGGCGGCGTGGCCGGTGTGGCGGGGTCGATCATCACCCGCCCGGGCTGCAGCACGGCCTGGGCCACGGGCACATCCTGCACCAGGATCTGATAGCCCATCGCCGGGGCCCCGGCGGCGTGACCGACGTGCAGCCTGGGAAACACCGGCCCGAGGTCCCGCTCAAGCTCCGTGCGGATGCGCGACATGCAGCGATCGAGCTCATGACGATCCAGCCAGCCGCGCAGCGCGGGCGACAGTCTCACCGCAAGCGGTGCCGCCACCGCGTCATCCGCCTGCGCAGCCGGCGCGTCATCGCGGTGAGAGATCCACGCGGGTGTTCGCTGGCGCAACCTGCGCTTGCGCACCACCAGCCCGACCACCACGATGCCCACGGCGAGCGAGCCGAAGGCCCACTTCGGAAAGCCCGGCACCACGAGAAAGCTGCACATGGCCAGGCCTGCGACCACCAGCGCACGCGGGTGGGCAACGATCTGACGGCCGATCTGCGCGGCCAGCTGCGCGTCCGCCCCGCCTTCGCCCCCCACTCGCGTGATGACCACGCCGGCCGCGATCGACACCAGCAGCGACGGGATCTGCGACACCATGCCGTCCCCGATCGTGAGCACCGCATAGCGTTGCAGGGCGTCGCCCACGGCCATGTCGAGCATCATCGTGCCGATGGCGATGCCTGCGAGGATGTTCACGATCGCGATCACGATGCCTGCGATCGCATCGCCCTTGACGAACTTCATCGCGCCGTCCATGGCGCCGTGCAGCTGGCACTCCTGCTCGAGCAGCTGACGGCGTTGCTGCGCGTCGGCCGCCGACAGCACACCGGCTCGCACGTCGGCGTCGATGCTCATCTGCTTGCCGGGCATCGCGTCCAGTGCAAAGCGGGCAGCCACCTCGGCCACCCGCTCGGAGCCCTTGGCAATGACGATGAACTGCACGATGGCGATGATCATGAAGACCACCGCACCGACCACGACGTTGTTGCCGACGATGAGCCGCCCGAAAGTCTCGATGATCGACCCCGCATTGGCGTGCAGCAGGATCAGCTTGGTCGATGCGATGTTGAGCGCCAGACGAAAGAGTGTGGTGAACAGCAACAGCGACGGAAAGGTCGACAGCGACAGGGCCGAGGGCACATACATCGCCACGATGAGCAGCACCATGCTCATCGACAGGTTGGCGGCCACGAGCAGGTCCAGCATCTGCGTGGGCAGTGGCAGCACGAACAACGCCACGATGGCCACCAACAGGGCAGCCAGCAGCAGGTCGTTCTGGCGACGCAGCACCGACATCAGGCTGCCGAGCCTGGTGCCGGTGGGCAAGTTGCGTGTCGTGGCCGTCATGGATGTGGGGGGCAGGGTCGCAGTGCGTTGAACTCTACGGTTGGGGCCGGCACGCCCACAACACCGAGGGTTCGTAGGCAGCGCCGCTGCCGGCCGTGCAGGCCGTGCACGTCGGCGGTTCTACGTGTTCTCGTATCCATCCGCAGCAGCGGCTTTGGATACGCTGCGCTGCTGTTGCCGGGGCAAGCGAAGCCCCTCCCGATGAACCGACCCCCGAAGGACTGAAGACGTGGTCTCGCACCCTGCCGCGACCGACCTTGCCAGTGCCGGTGTGCTGCCCCGCGCGGACGCCGCGACGGTGCGTGCACTCAACCGCCTCTACGCGCGTGCGGCACCGCTGAGCCTGCACGTGCAGGGTCATGTGTACCGAGTGCTTTGGGAGTTCGAGGCCCGTGTCCCGGAGGTGTCGTACTGCTATCGGTTTGTCCTGGGCCGTGAACTGGGCTACCTGCACCTGGACCTGGCCGCGCAGGCCACCCTGCTGGCCGACCGACAGGCCCATGCATTGCCTCGCGAATTGCGCTACCTCCTGCTGGCCGATGCGCTCGCGCCATGGATCGACCGGCTGGAGGCCGCATGCGCACAGCGGTTCGAGTGGACCCCGCCAGACGCGTTGATCGAAGGGCCGGCCTGGAGCGTCATGAAGGGTGCGTGCTTTCGGCTGAGACGCGAGACGAACCACCCCGATGGATCGGGATGCATCCAGTTCGAGGACCACGCCGTCCTGCCCACGTTGGTGGCCGCGCTGAAGCTCGGGCCGGTGCACACGCGCCATGCCTTCGACGCCCTGCGGGTGCCCTTGTCGTTCATGGTGGGCAGGACACAGATCCGCCTGCACGAGGTACGCACGATCAGCCCGGGCGACATCATCGGCATCGAGTCCTGGCACTCGTCGGGGGCTGCCCTGCGTGTCACCGCCAGCATCGGCGCGGGCACCGGGCCGGAACTCGTGGCGCTTGCCGAAGGATCACGCATCACCGTTCAGACCCTCAAGGACCCCGACATGACCCCAGACCTGCACCCTCCCCTGGACTCGGACGACGAAAGCCATGCCGGCAACCTGCCGCTCGACCGGCTCGACGCGATGGAGGTGACCTTGCGTTTCGAGGTCGGCGAACTGCCGGTGCTCCTGGGCGAACTGCGCGGCGTACGCGCCGGCCATGTGTTCGAGCTGCCGCAGGAGCTCAACCGAAGCACGGTGCGCATCCTGGCGCACGGCAATGTGCTGGGCCGCGGCCACCTCGTGGCCGTGGGCGATCGGCTCGGCGTAAGGGTGAGCGAGTTCGCGCCGAGCGAACTCTGACGGACCATGGGACTGCCCGATCCCCTGACCCTGGTTGCGCTGATCGTCGCGTTCGGTGTGGCGCCCTTTGTCGCGCTGATGGTGACGAGCTACACCAAGCTGGTGATCGTCTTCGGCCTGCTTCGCACGGCGCTGGGCCTGCAGCAGACACCGCCCAACATGGTGCTCAACGGCATTGCCATCGTGCTGTCGATCTACATCATGGCGCCGGT
>CBFGPV010000069.1:0-19501 GCA_965650765.1 uncultured Burkholderiales bacterium | reverse complement strand
AAGGCCTTCTGGGAGTCCAGCACCTTCTTGAACAGCGGGTTTTCAGAAGACTTCTTGGCGATGGTCTTGTCCCAGGCCTCGAGCTGCGCGCGCAGGATCGCATCAGGCGTCTTGTAGAACTTGACGCCACTCTTCTTCAGCTCGATGTAGTCCTTGGAGTTGCGCTCGATCGCCTTCCAGCTCATGTCCGCGCTGGCGGCCTGCACGGCGTAGTCGATGATCGACTTGAGTTCACCGGGCAGCGCCTTGTACTTGCCACCGTTGAACAGGATCTCGAACTGCTCACCGCTCTGATGGAAGCTCTGCAGCATGCAGTTCTTTGCCACATCAGAGAAGCCCAGCACCCGGTCGGACGAGGCATTGTTGAATTCGGCGGCGTCGATCAGGCCCCGATCGAGCGCCGGCACGATCTCCCCACCCGGCAGGGGGTTGACCGCGGTGCCGAGTTCGGTGAAGACGTCCACCGCCAGTCCCACGGTGCGGAACTTCAGGCCCTTCATGTCAGCGACCTTGGCCACCGGCTTCTTGAACCAGCCCAGCGGCTGGGTCGGCATCGGGCCGTACAGGAAGCTCACCACATCCATGTTGAGCGACTTGTAGATCTCTTCGACCAGCTCCCTGCCGCCGCCATAGTTGTGCCAGGCCAGCACCATGTTCGGATCCATGCCGAACGCCGGGCCGGAACCCCACAGCGCCAGGGCCGAATTCTTGCCGTAGTGGTAGGCGATCACGCCATGCCCGCCGTCGAGCGTGCCCTTGGACACCGCCTCGAGCAGCTGGAAGGCCGGGACCACGGCGCCGGCGGGCAGCACTTCGATCTTCAGGCGGTTGCCCGCCATGTCGTTGACCTTCTTGGCGAAGTCGTTGGCGTACTCGTGGAAGATGTCCTTTGCCGGCCAGGTGCTCTGAAAACGCAGCGAAGTGGTCTGGGCACTGGACACCATCGGGGCTGCCGCAGCGGCGGCCCCCACGGCACCGGCCGTGGCGGACTTGAGGAAGCGGCGACGTTGCGAACTGGATTGGCTCATGTCTGTCTCCTGGGTCTGAACGTTCTGGAACGGCCTTCCCGCTCTGGTGGGGGAATGGTGAACAGATGCTAGGCAGCGTGATGCAGGCCAGTGCTAGCACAAACCCGCGAGAATCCCGCACAGCAGCACATCCGCCTGCAAGTCGGTGCGAAAGGCGTACGCGGCGCTGCAACAAGCTGAGGCCGAGCTGAATAACCCGACGGCCCGCGCGGCTGTACACTCAAGCAGCCATGTTCCGCTGGTTTGCCACTGCTGCCTGTCTGCTTGCCCTGTGCTGGTCGGTGATCGCCGGCCCGGCCGGGTCGGCCATCGCGGCCGAGGGCGAGCCGACCTCGCCGATCACGGCGGTCCTGGTCGCCTGCGACGCCGAACCCGACCGCCTGGGCGCCGAACAGCCGGCCCCGAGCGTGGCCGACGCTGCCCAGGATCCTCACGAGCTGCTGGTCTGGGCCGCGCCGCCCCTGCCGGTCCAGGGTGGCAGCGCCCCCGTACGGGCGCTGTATCCGCCCGAACGCCCCTATCCCTTCCTCGACCAGCCCCAGCGTCCGCCCCGGGCCTGAGTTGCTGCCTCATCGGCGGCCTGCGGTGCGCTGCACGCATGTGCGGCAGCACCAGGGCCCCGGCCGATGAGTTGCCCCATTGAAATCGTCGAGACTGTCCCCATACTCACTCAACCACAAGGAGTTTTGTCATGAACCCTGGTTTTCCTGCCTACAACGCCACCGCCTCCGGGCAAGTGGCCGCCGAACGCAATCGCGTCCTGCGCAACACCTACTGGCTGCTCGCGCTGTCGATGGTGCCCACCGTGCTGGGCGCCTGGATCGGCGTGACCACCGGCATCGCCCGGGCGATGTCCCCCGGGATCGGCCTGGTGGTGTTCCTGGTCGGTGCCTTCGGCTTCATGTTCGCGATCGAGAAGACCAAGAACTCCGCCGCCGGCGTGCCGATCCTGCTGGCTTTCACCTTCTTCATGGGCGTGATGCTGTCTCGCCTGATCGGGGTGGTGCTGGGCCTGAACAACGGCGCCGGGCTGATCATGACCGCCTTTGCCGGCACCGGCGTGATCTTCCTGGGCATGGCCACCCTGTCCACGGTGATCAAGCGCGACCTGAGCGGCATGGGCAAGTTCCTGTTCATCGGCGCGATCATGCTGATGGTCGCCGGCATCGCGAACTTCTTCCTGCAGTCCAGCGTGCTGATGATGACCCTGTCGGTGCTGGCCATCGGCATCTTTTCGGCCTTCATCCTGTACGACCTGAAGCGCGTGCGTGACGGCGAGGAAACCAACTACATCACCGCGACCCTGGGCGTGTACCTGAGCCTGTACAACGTGTTCCAGTCGCTGCTGGCCCTGCTGGGCATCACCAGCAGCCAGGAGTGAGCCCCGCGACGGCGCCCGGCTGAACCCGGGCGTTGTCGGCAAGCACCAAGCCGCGGCAGCCGCCGCGGCTTTTTTCATGGGCGCTGCGGGCCGAGTCCGTCCGACCAGACTCGCAAGCCGGCGAGCACCGGCCGCACCTGGATGGCCAGTTCGTCGAGCGTGCGACGCAGCAGGTCCGGCGCCTCGCCGCCGATGCATGCGCGCTCCAGTGCGGCTGCGGCAGGCTCGATGCCGTGGGCGCCGAGTGTTGCGGACATGGACTTGAGGTCATGGGCAAGGCGGCGCAGCAGCGCGATGTCCTGGCTCGCGAGCGCCGCCTCGAACGGCGCAGGAAAGCGCTCGAGTTCGTCGAAGTACATCCTCAGCAGCCGCCGGTGCAGCGAGACATCGGCCAGACCGCGGGCCTGCCAGTCCGATACGTCGATGCCTTGCAGGCCATGTGGCAGGACCGGTTGCTGCGCCGCCAGTGTGCTGCGGCCACCAGCGCCTGGCGACGGGATCCACTTCGCCAGCGTGGCAAACATCTCGTCCACTTTGATCGGCTTGCCGATCTGGTCGTTCATGCCCGCGGCCAGCGCCCGTTCGCGATCCCCGACCATGGTGTTGGCGGTCATCGCAATGATCGGGAGCTCCTGCAGATGCTTCTCGCGTCGCAGGGCCACCGTGGCCTCGTAGCCATCCATCACCGGCATCTGGCAGTCCATCAGCACGGCATCGAAGGCCTCGCGCGCCAGGATGTCGACAGCCTGTTGTCCATGCTCGGCCACGCTGACGATCACACCGCAGCGCCCGAGCAGCTCGCGCACGAGCTCCTGATTGACCGCGTTGTCCTCGACCAGCAGGATGCGTGCACCACGCAACCTGGCCTGGTGGGCGCGCAGCGACTCGTCGCGGGGTGGCGCGGGCACGTGCTCGATCCCTCGACCCAGGGCAGCGCTGCAGGCCTCGCGCAGCCTGACCGGATGGACTGGCTTGGACAGGATGGCACCGCAGTTCAGCCCGCAGTCCTGAAGCCTCGTCCGAAGTTCCTGCTCACCAAAACCGGTCACCATGAGCACCGCCGGGGGGCGGTGCCGCATCGCCGCCTGCAGCATCGCCTGCAGAAGCTCGACGCCGTCCACCTGCGGCATCTTCCAGTCGATGAGCACCAGCTCGTAGGGCGACTGCCCGGCGTCCTCACGCTGGATCGCTGCCAGCGCCTGGGGTGCATCGCGCGCGCTGTCGACCTGCAGTCCCAGGCGGCGCGCCATGCCGGCGAGCACCTGTCGCGCACTGGGGTTGTCATCAACGATCAGGATGCGCCGGCCCTGCAGCCCGTGCGGGTCCGCGCGTTCCGGTGTCCTGGGAGGAGCATCCATGCGCAGTGTGAACCGAAAGCAACTGCCCCGCCCTGGTTCGCTTTCGACGCCGATCTCCCCACCCATCAACTCCACCAGGCGGCGGCAGATCGCCAGGCCCAGCCCGGTCCCGCCAAAGCGCCGGCTGGTCGACGCCTCGGCCTGCGAGAACGGCTGAAACAACCGGCGTTGCACCTGCGGGGTCATGCCGATACCGGTGTCTCGCACCTCGAAGCGCAACGTCACGGCCTGGTCTGCACGCTCGACCCGTTCGACGGCCACAACCACCTCACCGGCCTGCGTGAACTTCACCGCATTGCTGCCCAGGTTGAGCAGGATCTGGCTCAGGCGCGAGGGGTCGCCGATCAAGCGCGTGGGTACCTCGGGCGACAGATCGAAGACCAGTTCGAGCCCCTTTTCCTGGGCCTTGAGCCCCAGCACTCCGGCCAGGCTGTCCATCACCTCGTCCAGGCCGAACTCGATGTGCTCGATGTCCAGCTTGCCGGCCTCGATCTTCGAGAAGTCCAGGATGTCGTTGATGATCGCCAGCAGCGACTCCGCCGATCGGTGCACCGTCTGGATGTAGTGGCGCTGCTGGCGATCCAGTTGCCCCTGCAGCGCCAGGTAGGACATGCCGATGATCGCGTTCATCGGTGTGCGGATCTCATGGCTCATGCTCGCCAGGAACTCGCCCTTGGCGCGGGACGCCGCCTCCGCGGCTTCGCGGGCGCGCAGGTCGCCGATGTCGCGGCCGACCAAGAGCACGCTGGTGACCTCACGCGCGGCGTCGAACTCGGGCGTCAGCGTGACCAGGCAACACACCGGGTTCTGCGCCGCATCGATCCAGTTCAGCTCGAACTGCTGCGCGATGGTTTCGTTCACGCAGATCGCCAGGCGTTCATGCAGCGCCTGGCCCGCCAGCGTACCCAGCATGTCGCGTGGCTGGGTGTGGGCCGTTCCACCGCTGTGGTGATGCGCGCGTGAGGCGAAGGCCGGGTTGGCATAGATGCACCGGGCGGTACGGTCGAATCGCGCGATCAGATCCGGCGAGTTCTCGACCAGGGTCCGGAACTGCCGCTCCTTGTGCTCCAGCGACTCCTGCAGGGCCAGGCGAGCCGTCACATCCCGCGATACCGTGATGAAGTGGGGCGGCTCACCCTCGCCCATCGACATGCGGGCAACCGAAAGCTCGTACCAGTGTCGCCCCAGCGCGGTATCGATGTAGATCACCCGCCCGAGCGAAATGCCCGACTCATCCGCCTCGCGGAACGCCTGCCTGGCAATGGCCGCACTCTGAGGCGCCAGCACCTCGTCCAGCGTGCGTCCCACCAGGAACTCACGCGACGCCGCGAGCAGCTCCGGGTTGTGGGTCCACGCGTTGAGGTATCGCCCGTCGGCACTGCCCTCGAAAAGGAAGTCCGGGAAGGCATCGATGATGCCCTGGACGAACTTCAGCGTGCGCTTGAGCTCCTGCTCGGCATCGGGGCTGGCTGCGAGCGGACCGGCCGTCAGCATCAGGTGGCGCTGCCCGCCCGAGAGCAGGACTTGCAGCTGGCTGTCGAGCGCAACGCGGCGCCCGTCGGGCGCGTCGTGCCAGGACTGCCAGGACGAGACATGGCCGGGTCGCCAGCGCGGATGAGCGGCATCTGACCACACCGCCCACAGCGGCGCGTCGATCTCGCTCAGGTGAGCGGTGCGGCCCGCGTCGCGGCGCCAGCCGTAGACGCGGCAACCCGCCTCATTGAGCAGCAGTACCGATCCCTGTTCGTCAGCAATCAGCGCCACGCCGGCCGACGCTTCGACCCAGGCAAGCAGCAGATCGGGCACATGCCCGGGCACGGTGGGAGAGCCTGCACTGCCATCAGACTGCTGCATGGTGACACTTCTGCATCCCGACCGGGACGCTCCGGGCCTGCGTTGACCTCATGGTAGCCCGGCTCGGGTGCCACGGGAACCCGTGCAAGCCGGAGCCGCACGCCAGCCCTGCAGCCTCACTTGCGCCAGAACGACGGCGTCAGCAGCACCATGAACGACAGCATCTCGAGCCGTCCGAGCAGCATGGCCACGGTGCAGACCCAGGTCTGGAAGTCGGTCAGCCCGGAGAAGTTGCCGGCAGGCCCGACGGCGTTGAGACCCGGGCCCATGTTGTTGACGCTGGCCACCACGGCGGTGAAGGCGGTGACGACGTCCAGGTCGGTGAGCAGCAGCAGCATGGTCAGGCTGATGATGGTCGCGCCGTACACCAGCATGAAGGCCAGCACCGCAAAGATCGTCTGGCTGGAGACGGGGTTGTGCCCCAGCATGACCGGATTGACCGCCCGCGGATGCACGATGCGTGACATCTCGCGGCGCGCCTGCTTGATCAGGATGATCACCCGCACCATCTTGATCCCGGCCCCGGTCGACCCCGCACTGGTGGCCAGGCCCGAAAGCATGAGCATCAGCACCGGCGCGAAGATGGGCCACTGGCTGTAGTCGGTGGTGGCGTAGCCGGTCGTCGAGGCGATCGACACCACGTTGAAGAAGGCCATGCGCAGGGCCATCCAGGGGTCGGCATAGGTGCCCTTGAACCACAGCAGGGCCGCCACCGCCAGGCTGGCACCGATCATCAGGCCCAGCGTGCCGCGCACTTCGGGGTCGTCGGTGATGCGGGTCCAGGAGCGTTTGCGCACCGCCACGAAGTACAGCGCAAAGTTGCAGCTCGCCACCAGCATGAAGAACACACAGATCCAGTCGATCACCGCCGAGTTGAAGTGACCGAAGCTGGCGTCGTAGGCCGCCAGCCCGCCCAGGCTGACGGTCGTGAACATGTGGGCCCAGGCGTCGAACCAGCTCATGCCGGCCGCCCGGTACGCCAACAGGCAGGCCAGTGAAAACACGCAATAGACGGACCACAGGCCCTTGGCCGTTTCGGTGATGCGCGGGGTGAGCTTGGCGTCCTTCATCGGGCCGGCGGCCTCGGCCTTGAAGAGCTGGCTGCCACCCACACCGAGCAGGGGCAGGATGGCCACCGCCAGCACCAGGATGCCCATGCCACCCATCCACTGCATGAAGCAGCGCCACAGGTTGATCGAGCGCGGCAGGTGGTCCAGACCGACCAGCACCGTGGCTCCTGTGGTGGTGAGGCCTGACATGGCCTCGAAATAGGCGTCGGTGAACGACAGCGGCTGACCCATCTGGCGAAAGTAGAGCCACAGCGGCAGGCTGGCAAACAACGGCAGCATCGTCCAGACGGCCGACACGAGCATCACGCCGTCGCGCGGCTGCAGTTCACGCCGGTAGCGCCGGCTCACCAGCCACATCAGCGCACCGCAGCCGAAGGTCGTGGCGATGCCGATCTTGTACGCCCACAGCGCGATTTCGTCGCCGAACCAGGCCACGCCCAGCGGCACCAGCATCGTGGCGGCAAACACCATCACGATGACACCCAGGATGGCGAAAACAGGCAGGATGGTGCGCATCGGTCAGAAGAAGGTGGCGCTGACCTGCAGCAGCTTCTCGACCTCTCGCACCATGCGCTTGCGCGGCAGGAAGGCAATCAGGTGATCGTTGGCCTCGATCTGGGTGTCGTGGTGGGCGATCACCACACGGGCCTGGGACAGGGCCTCGGCACGTTGCTCGGGGGTGGCGTCGTCCTCGGGCAGACCCCGCACGATCGCGCCGATCTGCGCGCCCTTGGGCAGCCCGATCTCCTCGAGCCGCCGGCCCACGACCTTCGAGCATTTGCGGTCGCCGCGCGCCACGGCCTCCAGCGCCTCGGCCGCGCCACGGCGCAGGCTGTGCACGGCCTCGACGTCGCCGCGACGCACGTGCGTCAGCAGTTCGCCGATCACCGTCTGCGCCGGCGACAGCGCGATGTCGATCTGCGTGCCCTGCACCAGGTCGGCATAGGCCTTGCGATTGATCAGCGCCAGCACCCGTCGCGCGCCCATGCGCTTGGCGAGCAGGCAGGACATGATGTTGTCCTCGTCATCATGGGTGAGCGCCAGGAAGAGGTCGACGTCATGCACGTTCTCCTCCTCGAGCAGCTCCTCGTCGGTCGAGTCGCCGTGCAGGATCAGCACGTCCGCCGGCAGCTGGGTCGCCAGGTATTCGCATCGCTGGGCGTTGGCCTCGATGAGCTTGATGCGGTAGTCGTTCTTGAGCTGGCGCGCCAGGCGCAGCCCCACACGGCCGCCGCCGGCGATCATCACGCGCTTGACGGGAGCGTCGCGCCGGCGCAGCGCATCGAGCACGGTACGGATGTGTTCGGTCGCCGCCAGCACGAACACCTCGTCGCCTGGTTCGATGCGGGTGTTGCCGTCGCAGAAGATCAGGCGATCCTGCCCCTCGGGGTCGGTGCGGTAGATCGAGACGATGCGCATGTCCACATCGGGCACGAGACTGGGCAGCTCGGAGATGTTGTGCCGCACCAGCGGCGCACCGGCCACCGCCCGCACCGCGATCAGGCTCACCAGCCCCTGGGCGAACTCCAGCACCTGCAGCGCCTCGGGGTATTCGATCAGCTTGCGGATGTAGGCGGTGAGGGAGTCCTCGGGACAGATCACCCGGTCGACCGAAAAGCCCGAGCGGTCCATCAGCGGCGAGCCGTCCGGGAACTCCGGCGAGCGGATCCGGGCGATCGTGGTGGGCACGTTGAAGACGTCGTGCGCCACCTTGCAGGCCACCAGGTTGGTTTCGTCCAGCGGTGCGCAGGCGATCAGCATGTCGGCGTCCTCGACACCGGCCTCGCGCAGCACCGAAGGCTGGATGCCGTTGCCGGGCACCCCACGCAGGTCGAGCCGGTCCTGCAGGTCGCGCAGGCGCTGGGGGTTGGTGTCGATCACCGTGATGTCGTTCTTTTCCGACACCAGGTTCTCGGCAACACTTTCGCCCACCCGGCCCGCGCCGAGGATGATGATGTTCATGGGGCCGGATTATGCGCGGGCGTGGCCTCGCCGCAGCCCCCACGCCCCCGCATCCGGGGGGCGCACGGTTGCCGACGGCTCAGCCTGCCAGGGCGCGCCCGATCAGGATCTTCTGGACGTCGGAGGTGCCTTCGTAGATCTGACAGACACGCACGTCACGGTAGATGCGCTCGACCGGGAAATCGCTGACATAGCCGTAACCGCCGTGCACCTGGATGGCGTCGGAACACACGCCTTCGGCCATCTCGGAGGCGAACAGCTTGGCCATGGCGGCCTCCTTCAGGCAGGGCTGACCGGCATCGCGCAGGCTCGCGGCATGCCAGACCATCTGGCGCGCCACCTCGATGCGCGTGGCCATGTCGGCCAGCTTGAACTGCACCGCCTGGTGTTCGAAGATGGGTTTGCCGAAGCTTTCGCGCTGCCGGGCATAGTCGAGCGCGGCCTCGAAGGCGGCCCGCGCCATGCCCACGCTCTGTGCCGCGATGCCGATGCGTCCGCCTTCCAGTGCAGACAGCGCGATGCGGTAGCCCTCGCCGGACTCGCCGATCATCTGGCTGGCCGGCACCCGGCAGTTCTCGAACACGATCTGCGCGGTGTCGCTGGAGTGCTGGCCGAGCTTGTCCTCGAGGCGGGCCACCTGGTAGCCGGGCGTGTCGGTGGCCACGATGAACGCGCTCATGCCGCGCTTGCCGGCGGCCTTGTCGGTGACCGCGATCACGATGGCCGCCTGGCCATGCTTGCCACTGGTGATGAACTGCTTGACGCCGTTGATCACGAAGTGGTCACCATCACGCACGGCACTCGTGCGCAGGGCCGATGCATCGGAGCCCACATGGGGTTCGGTCAGGCAGAAGGCGCCCAGCATCTCGCCCTGCGCCAGCGGGGTGAGCCACTGCCGCTTCTGGGCCTCGGTGCCGTAGCGCATCAGGATGGCGCACACGGGACAGTTGTTCACGCTCACCGCCGTGCTCGTACCACCATCGCCGGCGGCGATCTCTTCGAGCACCAGGGCCAGCGTCACGTAGTCGAGGCCGGCCCCGCCGTATTCGGTGGGCACGCAAACACCGTAGGTACCCAGTGCAGCCAGGCCACGATGCACGTCCTTGGGAAAGTGGTGCTCACGGTCCCAGCGGGCGGCGTGGGGCTTGATCTCGTCGGTGACGAACGCACGCACGGCGTCGCGGATCATCGTCTGGTCTTGGCTCAGCAGCATCGGGGCTCACCACGCGATCGGGGTGCCATCATGGTTGTAGAAATGCCCGTTGTCGTCGGGCGTCAGGCGTGCCAGCAGACGGCGCAGGTCGCTCACGCTCTGTTCGGGGGTCAGCGGCGCATTGGGGCCGCCCATGTCGGTCTGCACCCAGCCGGGGTGCACGGCCACACACACGGCGCCCTGGGGCCCGAGCACCAGCGCCGTGTCCTTCAGGACTGAATTGAGCGCCGCCTTGGACGCGCGGTACAGCCAGCCCGTGGACGCGCTGCGCTGGCCGATCGAGCCGACCAGCGACGAGATCACCATCAGGCGGGCGCCTTCGGCCAGGCTGTCGCGCAGTTGCGGAATCACGCGCATCGGCCCGAGCACATTGGTGTGCATGACCTGGTCGAAATCGTCACGGGTGGGCGTGTCCAGACCCTGGGTGCGCGGGCCGTAGACGCCGGCATTGACCACAACCGCATCGAAGCGTTCGCCGTCGATGCGCCAGGCCAGGCCGGCGGCGCTGGCCGCGTCGGTCACGTCCAGCGCAAAGGCCTCGCAACCCAGCGCGAGCAGCCGCTCGAGGGCCTCGGCGCTGCGGGCCGTGGCCACGACACGCGCGCCTTCGGCACGATACTGCCGCGCGAACTCGAGGCCGAGCCCGCGCGACGCACCGATCAGCAGGACGTTCACACGCACTCCACCGCCAGCGCGGTGGCCTCGCCACCGCCGATGCACAGTGCGGCCACGCCCTTCTTCAGGCCGTGCTTGCGCAGCGCGCCCAGCAGCGTGACGACGATGCGTGCACCGCTGGCGCCGATCGGGTGGCCGAGTGCCACCGCACCGCCGTTGACGTTGACCTTCTCGTGCGGCAGCTTGTGCTCGGCCATTGCGGCCATCGTGACGGCGGCAAAGGCTTCGTTGACCTCCCACAGGTCGACGTCCTGCGCCTTCCAGCCGGTCTTGGCCAGCACCTTGTCGATCGCGCCGACCGGGGCCGTGGTGAACCACTCCGGCGCCTGGGCATGCACGCTGTGCGCGCGGATGCGCGCCAGCGGGGTCAGGCCCAGTTTTGCCGCGGTGGACTCGCGCATCATCACCAGTGCCGCTGCACCGTCGGAGATGCTCGACGAGGTCGCGGCGGTGATGCTGCCGTCCTTCTTGAAGGCCGGCTTCAGGCCGGGGATCTTGTCGAGCTTGGCCTTGGCGGGCTGCTCGTCGCGCGAGATCACCACGTCGCCAGCCTTGCCAGGCAGCGTGACGGGGGCCATCTCCCAGGCAAAACTGCCGTCTTCATTGGCGCGCCGGGCGCGCTCGGTCGAGGTGATTGCAAAAGCGTCCTGGGCTTCGCGCGTGAAGCTGTACTTGGACACGCAGTTCTCGGCGAACACGCCCATGGCCTTGCCGCGCTCGTAGGCATCTTCCAGGCCGTCCAGAGCCATGTGGTCGTAGAACTGGGTGGCACCGTATTTCACGCCCTTGCGCATGAAGGCCAGGTGCGGCGCGTTGGTCATGCTTTCCATGCCGCCGGCGACCATCACGCTGGCCGAGCCGGCCGCGAGCATGTCGTGGGCGAACATCATCGCGCGCATGCCCGAGCCGCACATCTTCGACAGGGTGACCGCACCCGCCGAATCAGGCAGGCCGGCACGCCGCGCCGCCTGGCGGGCCGGAGCCTGGCCCTGCCCGGCCATCAGGCAGTTGCCCATCAGCACTTCGTCGATGGTGTCGGGTGCCACGCCGGCACGCTCGACGGCAGCCCGGATCGCGACCGCACCGAGTTCCCAGGCGGCCAGCGAGGAGAAGTCACCCAGCAGCCCGCCCATGGGGGTGCGGGCCGCGGAGACGATGACGATGGGATCGGACATGATGAGCTCCTTCTAGAAAAAGGCGATGGGGCCGACCCGGCGGATCACCGGGCCAGTGCCGGATCGACCGCCGGGAGGGCGGGGGTGTGTGCGCCATGGGCATGGCGCTTGTGGCTGAACCGTTTGTCGACGTCATACGGAAAGACGTCATGCACATGGCCGGCCAGGATGCGCTCCTTGTGGCCCTGCCAGAAGGCGGGGTCCAGCAGATCGGCGTGATGGCGCAGGAAGACCTCGCGAACGCTGTTGTTGCCCAGCAGGAACGGCCCGAAGGTCTCGGGGAAGACGTCCTTGGGGCCGACCCGATACCAGATCTCGCCCGACATCTCTTCTTCTTCGTTGCGTGGCGCAGGCACCTTGCGGAAGTTGCAGTCGGTCAGGTATTCGATCTCGTCGTAGTCGTAGAACACCACCTTGCCATGCCGGGTGACGCCAAAGTTCTTCCAGAGCATGTCGCCGGGGAAGATGTTGGCGGCCACCAGGTCCTTGATGGCATTGCCGTACTCGACAACGGCGTGGGTGATCTGCTCGGTCGAGCCTTCCTGCAGATAGATGTTCAGCGGGATCATGCGCCGCTCGATGTAGAGGTGGCGGATGACGAGGTCGCTGCCGTCCTCTTCGAGCAGGCTGGGGCAGAAGTGCTTGAGTTCGGCGATCAGGTCGTCTTCGAAGCGCGCGCGCGGGAAGGCCACGTTCGAGTATTCCAGCGTGTCGGCCATGCGGCCCACGCGGTCGTGCTGCTTGACCAGCAGGTATTTGCTCTTGATCAGCTCGCGCGTGGTGTCCTTCTGCGGCGGATAGAAGTCCTTGATGACCTTGAACACGTACGGGAAGGACGGCAGGTCGAACACCAGCATCACCATGCCCTTGATCCCGGGGGCGATGCGGAAGCGGTCGCTCGAGTGGCGCAGGTGGTAGAGAAAATCGCGATAGAAGAGGTTCTTGCCCTGTTTCTGCAGACCCAGGGCGTTGTAGATCTCCGAGCGGGGCTTGCGCGGCATCAGCGTTCTCAGGAACTGCACGTAGGCGGCCGGGATGTCCATGTCGACCATGAAGTAGGCCCGCGCAAAGCTGAACAGCATCTGCAGTTCGTCCTCGCCGAACAGCGCCGCGTCGATGTAGAGCTGCGACCGCGGGCTGTGCAGGATGGGCAGTGCAAACGGCGTCTCGCGAAAGCCGTTGATGATCTTGCCGACGATGTACGCGCCCTTGTTGCGAAAGAACAAGGAAGACAGCACCTGCAGCTGGAAATTCGTGCGCAGCCGCACGTCACCGAACTGCGAACGCAGCGCCTTGAGGACGTGATCGACGTCGCGACCGAGGTCCTCGAATTCGAGACTCAACTGGAAGTTGTTGACCACCCGCAACAAGGTGTCGCGCAGCGTCTCGCGCGTGGGGTAATAGGCGCGGTAGGTCGGCTGCGAGGCGGGTTCGTCGTTCTCGAGGTATTCGGTCGAGATCGCCGGGCGCACGAAGATGAATTCGTTGTGGAAGTAACTGCGGTGCAGGATCTTGGTCGTGACCGAGTTGAAGAAGGTCTCGGCCAGCTCGGGCTGCAGATGATTGGTCAGCAGCCCGATGTAGTGCAGCTTGACCTGGTGCCAGACGTCCATCGCAAGCTGGTGGGCGCCGAACTCCTGTTGCAGCCGCTCGACGCATTCGTCGACCCGCTTGTCGTAGAACTCGATGCGTTCACGCTGGGCGCGCTGCTGGCCGTGCCAGTCGGCCTGTTCGAAGCGCAGCTTGGCCGCGGCACTGGCCCGGCGGAACAGCGAATAGTGCCGGTTGAAGCCCTCCAGCATCGCGTTCGCGATATCGAAGGCGCGTGGGTCGGTGAGCTTCTGGGGGAACATCATGTGCGGCCTGCGTAGCGGGCATGCACGGCCGCGATCGCCCGTTCATAGGCGCCGATCACGTCGTCCGGGTGGCTGACGGTCATCGCCAGGTCTTCGAGCAGGCCGTTGTGCAGGCCGTAGAACCAGCCGTGCACTACCAGGTCCTGCCCGCGTTGCCAGGCGTCCTGGACCACCGTGGTGCGGCAGACGTTCTCGGCCTGCTCGACCACGTTGAGCTCGCACAGCGCGTTGACGCGGTGCGCCTCGGGCACGCTGGCCAGGAACTCCCGGTGGCGGTCGCGCACGTCCTGCACGTGGCGGATCCAGTTGTCGGCGATGCCCACACGGCGGTCGGTCAGCGCCGCCGCCACACCGCCGCAGCCCGAATGGCCCACGACGATGATGTGCTGCACCTTGAGCATGTCGGTGGCGAACTGGATCACCGACATGCAGTTGAGGTCGGAGTGCACCACCACGTTGGCCACGTTGCGGTGCACGAACAGCTCGCCAGGGAGCAGGCCCACCAGCTCGTTGGCCGGGACACGGCTGTCAGCGCAGCCGATCCACAGGTACTCGGGCGACTGCTGCTTGAGCAGCCGGGTGAAAAAACCGGGGGTGCGGTCCTCGGTGTCCCGGGCCCACTGGCGGTTGTTGTCGAAGAGTTCTGAGAGTTGGGTGGACATGATGGTGCAGTGCGTCAATTCCACCCTGGAGTGTACGTAGCCCCGGCCCGGCTCACATCGTTTCGGAGAACAGCTCGCGGCCGATCAGCATGCGACGCACCTCGGAGGTGCCCGCGCCAATCTCGTACAGCTTGGCATCGCGCCAGAGCCGGCCCAGCGGGTACTCGTTGATGTAGCCGTTGCCGCCGAAGATCTGGATGCCTTCGCCGGCCATCCAGGTGGCCTTCTCGGCGCACCACAGGATCACGCTGGCGCAGTCCTTGCGGACCTGGCGCACATGTTCGCTGCCCAGCATGTCCAGGTTCTTGCCGACGGTGTAGCAGAACGCGCGCGCGGCCTGCAGCACGGTGTACATGTCGGCCACCTTGCCCTGGATCAGCTGGAACTCGCCGATGCTCTGGCCGAACTGCTTGCGGTCGTGGGTGTAGGGGATGACGTTGTCCATCACCGCCTGCATGATCCCGATGGGGCCGGCCGCCAGCACGGCGCGTTCGTAGTCGAGCCCGCTCATCAGCACCCGCACACCGCCGTTGACACGCCCGAGCACGTTTTCAGCCGGGACCTCGACGTTCTGGAACACCAGCTCGCCGGTGTGGCTGCCGCGCATGCCCAGCTTGTCGAGCTTCTGGGCGATCGAGAAGCCCTTCATGCCCTTTTCGATCAGGAAGGCGGTGATGCCCTGGGCATTCAGCTCGGGTTCGGTCTTGGCATAGACCACCAGGGTGTCGGCGTCGGGGCCGTTGGTGATCCACATCTTGTTGCCGTTGAGCAGGTAGTAGCCGCCCTTGTCCTCCGCGCGCAGCTTCATGCTGACGACGTCGGAGCCGGCGCCGGGTTCGCTCATCGCCAGTGCACCCACGTGTTCACCGCTGATGAGCTTGGGCAGGTACTTCTGCTTCTGGGCGTCGGTGCCGTTGCGCTTGATCTGGTTGACGCACAGGTTGGAGTGCGCGCCGTAGCTCAGGCCGACCGAGGCGCTGGCGCGGCTGATCTCTTCCATCGCGATCATGTGCGCGAGGTAACCCATGTTGGCGCCACCGTATTCCTCGGGCACGGTGATGCCCAGCACGCCGATCTCGCCCATCTTGCGCCACAGGTCCATCGGGAACTGGTCGCTGCGGTCGATCTCGGCGGCCCGTGGCGCAATCTCGGCCTGGGCAAAGTCGCGCACGGCGTCGCGCAGGGCATCGATGTCTTCACCGAGCTGGAAGTTGAGTCCGGGCAATTGCATGGGAAGCCTCGTCGTGGGTTCAGGAAAGGTCGAAGTCAGTGGTGCACGCCGTCGCGCCCCAGCACGGTCATCACCGTGGCGGTCATGGTGGCGATCTGCTTCTCGCCGCGCTCGCCGACCTCGACCGCGCGGGCATCCACCACCGAGATGGTGCGCCCGGCCTTGGTGACCTGCGCCTCGAAGCGGAAGTCCGGACCGCGTGCCGGTGACAGCAGGTTCACCTTGAACTCGATGGTCAGCACGGCGGCGTCGGCCGGCATCAGGGAAAACGCGGCATAGCCGCAGGCAGAGTCCAGCGCGGTGGACACCACGCCGGCATGCAGGAAACCATGCTGCTGGGTCAGGTCACCCCGGTGGCGCATCCTGAGCACCACCCGGCCGGCGCCGACCTCGGCCAGCTCGATGCCCATCGTGGCCATCACGGCCTGACGCTCGAACGAGGCACGCACGCGCTGGCCGAAGTCGGGGTCGGCAGGCGTGGGCAGGGGTGCGGGCACAGGGGACGATGCCATGGCGGGCCTGATTGACGTTTACGTTAACGTCAATTCTAGACCGAGCCGCCCGCGCCCGGTCGGCCGTTCAGGCCTTTTTCTTCTTCTCGCTTTCCCCAAGCAGGCGCCGGGCCTCGCGTTCGTGGGTGCGCACTTCCTCGATCGTGACCTGCAGGTCGGCCAGTTGCTGCTCCAGCTGCTCCCGGTGGGCGGCCAGCACGACCAGGAACTTCTTGAGCTGGGGCACGGTGTCGCGCGGCGACTCGTACATGTCGACCAGCTCCTTGACCTCGGCCAGGCTCAGGCCCAGGCGCTTGCCGCGCAGCGTGAGCTTGAGCCGCGTGCGGTCGCGCGCGGTATAGACCCGGTTGCGGCCGCTCGGGCCGCTGCGGTCCGGGCTGAGCAGGCCGCAGTCTTCATAGAAGCGGATCGCCCGGGTGGTCAGGTCGAACTCGCGCGCCAGTTCGCTGATGGTGTAGGTGGCGGACGCCGGGGTGACAGCAGACACGGTCATGGTTGCCTAGAATGGTCCGGATTGACGTTTACGTAAAGTGTAGCGAATGAACCCCCTGGAACAGCGATTGCACTACCCCATGGGCGATGCGGTGCCCGCCCCTGGCGAGAGCCTGGACGTGGCCCCCGGCGTGCGGTGGATCCGCATGGGCCTGCCGTTTGCGCTGGACCACATCAACCTGTGGCTGCTGCGTGACGAGATCGACGGCCGGGCGGGCTGGAGCGTGGTCGACTGCGGCATCACCAGCGACGCCACGCGCACCGCCTGGGAACAGGTGTTCGCCCGCGAACTGGACGGCCTGCCGGTGCTGCGCGTGATCGTCACCCACATGCACCCCGACCACATCGGCCTGGCCCACTGGCTGACCGAACGCTGGACCACGCCCGACCACGACTGCCGGCTGTGGATCAGCGCCACCGACTTCAACGCCGCGCGCGTGGCCAGCCGCAGCACCACCGGCTACGGCGGCGAGTCGGCCGCCCGCTTTTTCGCCAGCCACGGCCTGCGCGACCCGGACTCGGTCGAGAAGGTGCGCCAGCGCGGCAACTACTACGCCTCGATGGTGCCCGAGGTGCCAGGCACCTTCCGGCGGCTGATGGACGGCGACACCCTCACGATCGGCGGCCGGGCATGGCGGTGCATCGCCGGCTACGGCCATGCCCCGGAGCACATCTCGCTGCACTGTGCCGCCTCGGCCGTGATGATCTCGGGCGACATGCTGCTGCCGCGCATCTCGACCAATGTCAGCGTGTTCGACCTCGAACCCGAGGGCAACCCGCTGCCGCTGTACCTGGCCTCGATCGCCCGCCTGAACGACCTGCCCGAGGACACGCTGGTCCTGCCGTCGCACGGCCGGCCCTTCCAGCGGCTGCATGAGCGCATCGCCCAGTTGCAGGCCCACCATGCCGAACGACTGGACGAGGTGATGACCGCCTGCACCGCCTTGCCGTGCTGCGCCGCGGACATCCTGGAGGTGATGTTCCGTCGCAAGCTGGACCTGCACCAGACCACGTTCGCGATGGGCGAGGCCATAGCCCACCTGCACATGCTCTGGCTGGAGGGGCGGCTGACGCGCCGCCGTGACGCCGACGGCGTGTGGCGCTTCAGCCCGGCCTGACCGGCCGGCCGCCGCGGGGCTCATTCCCAGGGCAGCATCATCGTCAGCAGCAGCAGCTTCTCGAACTCGGGCGCAAAGCGCTCGATGATCCGTTCGGGGTGGGGGCACAGCTTGCGGTCGGTGATCAGCCCGAACTGGACACCGCCGCCATAGGACAGGATGCTGACGCCCATGCCGATGTCACCGGACTGCGGCACCCAGAACATCACCTGCTTGAGCGTGGAGCCGCAGAACTTCAGCGGTTCGCGCGGGCCGGGCACGTTGGTCATCACCGCGGTGGCCTTGCGGGCGAACATGTTGAGCAGTGCCGCCTGCACCGGCTTGATCAGAAGGCCAGCCACCGCGAGGATGCCGAAGGCCAGCAGCGGCTGGTAGCTGCCCTTGAGTTCGGCCATGCGCGCCTTGACCGCGTAGACACGCTCCACCGGGTTGTCGATGCCGATGGGCAGCACCAGCGGCACCAGGCCGAAACGGTTGCCGAGTTCATGCGCCTTTTCCAGCGGCCGCAGGTTCACCGGCACCATGGCCCGGATCTCCTTGCCGGCCACGTTGTCGCCCTGTGAGCGCAGGTAGTCGCCGATGGCGCCGGCCGCACAGGCCAGCACGACGTCGTTGATCGAGCAACCCAGGGCCTTGCCCACGGCCTTGACCTCGTCCAGCGGCAGGGGTTCGCCCCAGGCCACACGCTTGCCCACGGTGGGTTTGCCCTTCAGGCGCGTGGGGGAGTCGTCGGCCATCAGGGCCAGCGCCGCCGCATCGCTCACCACCTGGTAGCCAGTGCGCGCCAGGTCGAGCGAGCCCAGCAGCGGTTGGCCGGGGTTGGACAGCATCTCCATCGACTTGACCACCCCCTGGCCGTACATGCCGATGGCCTTGACCGTCATGCCGGTCAGCGGGCGCAGCACGGCGTCGGACAGCCAGTCGCCATCATCGTGGCGGCGCTTGCGTGCCGGCGGCGCGGCGCCACCATCGGTGATCGACAGCATCACCGAAATCAGCGCGATGCCGTCGGCAATGCAGTGGTGGATCCGCGCGATCAGTGCGCTGCCGCCGTCGTAGTCCTCGATCAGCCGGAACTCCCACAGCGGATGGGCGGTGTCCATCGGCTGGGCCGCCAGCTCGCCCACGCGCGCCTGCAGCGCCAGCTTGGGATCGCGCCCGCGCCGCGACGGCAGCGTCTCGCGGATCACGTGGCGGTGCAGGTCGAACTGCTCGTCGAGCACCCAGCTGGCGCCCATCGGGTCCTCGACCACCTTCTGTCGGAAGCGGGCGTACTTCAGCAGCCGCTCCTCGACCCGCCGACACAGGTCGTCGTAGGCAATTCCCGGTTCGATCACCCACACCCCGACGATCATCATCAGGTTGGCGTCGGTGTCCATGCGCAGCCAGGCGGTATCGACCCGCGACATGCGCTCTACGGCTTTGGGCATTGCCCCTCCTCGAGCTTGAGTTGTGACCCTATTCTTTCGGCACGATGCGGTCTAGCATGCGCAGCGTCAATTTGCGTTTCCACCAACCGGTTGCCACCCACGAAGGAGCCCCCATGGCCGACCTGAAAGCCCAGTTCGAAAAAGCCGTTGCCGAGTCCAAGACCCTGCCCGAAAAGCCCGACAACATGACCTTGCTCAAGATCTACGCCCTGTACAAGCAGGCCAGCAGCGGCGACGTCGACGGCAAGCGCCCCGGTTTCACCGACATGGTCGGCCGCGCCAAGTGGGACGCCTGGAACGAACTCAAGGGCAAGTCAGCCGAAGACGCGATGCAGGAATACGTCGACCTGATCGAATCGCTCAAGTAAGCCGCCGCACCGGCCACTGCGGCCCCTCAGCGCTTCTTGCGGGCGGGGCTGCGGCCGGCTGCAGTGTCGGTTGAAGTGCTGCTTTTCGCGGGCGCCGCCCGGGCGTCCGCCTTGGC
>CBFGPV010000068.1:0-19844 GCA_965650765.1 uncultured Burkholderiales bacterium | reverse complement strand
AGCCCGCTGGGCGCCGCGACGGCGCGCCGCATGTTCGGCGGATGGGGCATCTACCTCGAGGGTCTGATGTTCGCGCTGATCGCGTTCGAGCGCCTGTACCTCAAGGTCGATGACACCACCCGCGCGCAGTGGGAAGCGGCCGGCTGCGAGCCCTTCGTGTACGAGGGCAAGGGCAAGCCGGTCCGCATGAGTTATTACACCCCGCCGCACGAGGCCATGGAGGCGCCGGACCTGATGCTGCCCTGGGCGCGCATGGCGCTGGGGGCAGCGTTGCGGGCACGGGCCCAGTCGGCCAGGCCGGCCAGGGTGCGCGCGCCGGCGTCGGCCAGCTCGGCCAGGCCGCGCCAGCCCCAGGCCAGACGAACCCGCTGAATGGGGCCCGGCAGGACTTCCCATTCGAAGGTGGCGGGCGTGGCTCCGCCCCAGTCTTCCACCACGATCAGATCGCCGGCCTGCACCTGCAGCGACATCCCGGCATCCAGCACCCAGTCGCCCGGTGCAGCATCATGCGTCAGCCACAACCGACCGCTGCGCACGGTCAGCTTGCCGGCCACGTTCGGGCGCAGGGTGCTCGCGCCGCCCTGCGGCAGGCACCAGGCGCCCTGCTCGCGGCGGCTGAGATACTGTTGACCTTCTTGCATCAGTCGGATGTTCATGGCGTTCTCCGTGTAAACCATTAAATTGCCTGTGAAGAATAGGCCTGTCCGATCGGACGGTCCAATGAGAAGCTCGCACACCTTTGATTCGCTTCGGTCATGAATAACATCCGCCAGCGCCCCCTGTCCGTCGGTCCGATCCGTGCGTTCGAGGCCGTCGCCCGTCACCTGAGCTTTCGCGCCGCCGCCGAAGAGCTGCACCTCACCCAGTCGGCCGTCAGTCGCCAGATCCAGGGCCTGGAGGATGAACTTGGCGCGCAGCTCTTCACGCGGGGCACCCGTCATGTCGAGCTCACCTCGCAGGGGTCGTCGCTGTTGCGGGCCGTGGCCCCGGCCCTGGACCGGCTGGACTCGACCGTGCGCCAGATCCGCCAGACCCAGGGTCGCCGGGTGGTCGGGGTCACCACCTTCGCGTCGTTTGCCTCGCTCTGGCTGATACCCAGGCTGGAGGCCTTCCAGCGCGCCCACCCTGACATCGACATCCGGGTCAGTGCCAGCGACCACATGGTCGAGCCCGATGCGGCCGAGATCGACGTCGCGCTTCGCTACTGCCAGCCTTCGCGGGTCATCCCGGGGTCCGTCCGGCTGTTCGGCGAGGTGCTGACGCCCGTGGTGAGCCCCTGGCTGCATGAACGGGCGACGTCCGGCAACGGGCCCGCGCTGCAGGCGCCGTCCGACCTGGCGCACCACACGCTGCTGGAGGAGTTCGACAACCGCAGCACGGTCTATCACATGAGCTGGCGGCAGTGGCTGCATCAGCACGCCCTGGACGACCTGGCCCCCAAGCGCTGGCTCTACTTCAACTACACCTTCCAGCAGGTGCAGGCCGCGCTGACGGGCCAGGGCGTCGCGCTGGCGCGGCTGCCGCTGGTGGCCGAATACCTGCGGGCGGGTGAGCTGATCGAGCCCTTTGCCGGAATCTGCGAGCGCCTGGACAGCGAACATGCGTACTGGCTGCTGTGCCCGCCCGCGGCACGCGCCCGGTCCGAGGTGGCGCAGTTCTGTGCCTGGATCGAGCAGCAGGCGGCACTGACACGGGAGGCCGTGGGCGAGGTCGTCGTGCAGGCGGCACGTCAGCCTCGGCGGCCCTGACACTCCGCACCTCACGGTGCGCCTGGCGCGTCACTCGGGAGTGACGATCCCCGCTTCGGTCACGATGAGGGTCAGGAGCTGGTCGTGCGGCTCAGCCCGCATGTCCACGCGTGATCCTGACCACGCCACACCCACGGCGGTGACGTGCGGATGGGCTGCCAGCCAGCGGTCGAAGTACCCGCCGCCGTAGCCCAGACGCAGCCCCTGCGGCGTGTAGCCGACACATGGCACGAGCACCACGTCGGGCACCACCACGGCACTGGGAGGAGCCGCTGGGGCAGGGATGCCGCACTCGTCGCGCTGTTCGGGTTCACCCAGACCGTCCCAGCGGTGATATTGCATGCTCGGCGGCGAACGGCGCGCCCACGGCAAAGCCAATGGTGGCATCGTGAGATTGAAGTCGGCGCGCAGCGCAACCACTGCGTTAAATTCGGATCGAACGGGCCAGTACACCCCCAGCACCTGCGGCTCCAGTGCGGTGACCACGTCGGCCAGATGGTGCCCCAGCGCTGGCTGGGTCCGCTCCAGGGCGCCCGAGGCGGCCCAGTCGCGGCGAGCCGCCAGCAGTTGGCTGCGCAGCGTGGCGCGGTCGGGAACGTCGGGTGGGCTCATGAGAACAGACATCGTTGAACGTACGTCAGCGAACGAAACATCAGGAAGGCGACTACCTTGAATTCAGTATATCGACGCACCCTCGCGACCAGCCTGTGTGTGCTGGCCCTGGCGATCGGCGCGGCGCCCCGGCCCGCGCATGCGCAGTCCGATCCCATCCTGGAGGCGCGTGACGCGCTGCGCCGCAAGGACGGCAAACGCCTGGTCACGGCGCGTGATGCGGCTGTCGCGCAGCGCCATCCTCTGGCGCCCTGGGCCGACTACTGGGAGCTGAGCTCCCGGCTCGGGCAGGCCCAGCCGTCCGAGTTGACGGCCTTTTTCGAGCGCTGGCCCGACACCTACGTGACCGACCGCCTGCGCAACGACTGGCTGCTCGAGCTGGGCCGCAGGCGTGACTGGACCACGTTTGCCGCCGAACTGCCGCACTTCCGCATGAACGATGACCGCGAGGTGGCCTGCTATGCCCTGCTGATCCGCCAGCAGGCCGGCGAAAAGGTCGGCGACGCCGCGCGCGATGCCTGGATTGCCCAGCGCGATGGCGACACCGGCTGCGCCACCATGGCCGCCACGCTGCATGAAGCGCGGCAACTGAGCAATGCCGACGTGTGGCTCAAGGCCCGGCTGTCCACCGATGCAAATCGCCCGCGGGCGGTCCGCCAGGCACTGGCCCTGATCGGTGCCGATGCGGTTTCACGCTTCGACGAACTGCTCGACAGCCCCGCGCGTTACCTGGCCCGCAAGGGCGGTGCGGCCACCCGCCAGGACGCCGAACTCACGACCATGGCGCTGATCCGTGTGGCCGCGGGCGACCCGGACGCGGCGGCCGCCCAGCTCGACAGCACCTGGGGCAAGCAGTTGCCCCCCGATCTGGCCGCCTGGGCCTGGGCCTCGGCCGGGCGATATGCTGCGCAGCGGCTGTCGGCCCAGGCGCCTGAGTACTTCCAGCGCGCCGCGCGTGGCGCCCGCGACCACGAATGGATGGACGAAACCCTGGCCTGGAAGGCGCGAGCCGCCTTGCGCGCCGGGCGCTGGCAGCAGGTGGTCCAGGCCATCGGTGCCATGAGTGCGGCTGACCAGAAGGACCCGGCCTGGATCTACTGGAAGGCCCGCGGCCTGCAGGTGCTGGCACGCGACTCCCAGGACGGCGAAGGCCTGCGCCGCCAGGCCAACGACCTGCTCGAGTCGATCGCCGGTCAGCATCACTACTACGGCAAGCTGGCCGCCGAGGACCTCGGTCGCACGCTCAGCCTGCCGCCACGGGCCTCGCTGACCGAAGAAGAAAAGGCCGCCGCACGCAACCACCCGGGCCTGGCGCGCGCGTTGCAGCTCATCGAGATGGGCCTGCGCAGCGAAGGCGTGCGCGAATGGAACTGGACGCTCAGCTTCACCAGCGCCGGGCGCATGAGCGACCGCCAGCTGCTGGCCGCCGCGCAGTTCGCCTGCGACCGGCAGGTCTGGGACCGCTGCATCAACACCAGCGACCGCACCCAGGCCGAATTCGATTTCGAGCAGCGCTTCCCGACCCCGTTCCGGCGTGAAGTGGTCAGCCGGGCCAAGGAAATCGGGCTCGATCCGGCCTATGTGTATGGGCTGATCCGGCAGGAGTCGCGGTTCATCATGGATGCCCGCTCCCATGTGGGCGCCTCCGGCCTGATGCAGCTGATGCCGGCCACGGCACGCTGGACGGCCCGCAAGATCGGCCTGGCCTACACGCCCGACATGATCACCGACCGTGACGTCAACATCGCGCTGGGCACCAGCTACCTCAAGCTGGTGCTCGACGACCTCGGTGGCTCGCAGGCCATGGCCGCCGCAGCCTACAACGCCGGGCCCGGTCGGCCGAGGCGCTGGCGCGACGGCGCCCAGGTGGAGTCGCCGATCTGGGTCGAGAACATCCCGTTCAGCGAAACGCGCGACTACGTCAAGAAGGTCTTGTCCAACGCCACCTACTATGGTGCGCTGATCCACGGCAAGATGCCGTCGCTCAAGGCGCGCCTGGGGCAGCACATCGGCCCGCGTTCGGGTGGTGAACCCGAAGTGCGCGCTGATCTGCCCTGAGCGGGGCAAGGCCTTCATCACGACTCAAGGGAACGACACGGTGAACAACATCCTGGTGCTGGGCGGTACGGGTTTCGTCGGGCGGCATGTCTGCGAAAAGCTGATCGATCGCCGCCAGGGGGGCGGGCGGGTCATCGTGCCCAGCCGCCGGCCCTCGCGCGCCAAGCACATCCAGATGCTGCCCACGCTGGAGCTGGTGTGGGCCGACGTGCATGACCCGGCCCAGCTCAACCGTCTGGTGGCCCAGGCCGATGCGGTGATCAACCTGGTGGCCATCCTGCATGGCACCGCGGCCGAGTTCGAGCGGGTGCACGTCACTCTGCCGCGGCATCTCGCGCAGGCCTGCCGGGCGGCCGGCGGCCGGCGGGTGATCCACGTCAGCGCGCTGGGCGTGGGCGAGTCGGCGCCGTCGAACTACCTGCGCTCCAAGACGGCGGGTGAAGCGGCGCTGCGCGCCGAGCCGGCGGTGGCGCTGACGGTGCTGCGCCCTTCGGTGATCTTCGGCGAGGGAGACCGCTTCCTCAATCTGTTCGCCGCACTGCAGAGCGTGCTGCCGGTGATGGCCCTGGCGGGGGCGCAATCGCGATTCCAGCCGGTCTGGGTCGAGGACGTCGCCCGTGCGATCGTGTCGTGTCTCGACCGCGAGGACTCGATCGGCCAGACCTACGAATGCGCCGGGCCGGGCGTCTACACCCTGGAAGAACTGGTGCGCAGTGCCGGACGCTGGGCCGGACACGCCCGGCCGGTCCTGCCGATGCCCGACGCACTGGGCCGGCTGCAGGCGCGCGTGCTCGAATGCCTGCCCGGCGGCCCGCTGATGAGCCGCGACAACCTCGATTCGATGAAGGTCGACAACGTTGCCACCGGGAAGTTGCCCGGCCTGGGGGCGCTCGACATCACGCCGGCGGCGCTGCCGGCGGTGGCGTCCCAGTACCTGACGGGCTGGTCGATCCGCTCCCGCTACGACGCCTACCGGGCCGTTGCCCGGCGCGGCTGAGCCCGCGCCGCGGGCGCAAGTGGGCGGTGCATCAATGCGATGCGAATTCGTCAAATGCAGCGCAGCGGCCGGGCGATAGCATGGCCTCCCGTCATTTGAAGCACAGGGAGCCCCCATGCAGCTGTTCATCGGCAACAAGAACTATTCGTCCTGGTCCCTGCGGCCCTGGCTGGTCCTGACCCATTTCGGGATCGCCTTCGAGGAGGTCCGGCTCAGCCTGGACTTCGCCGACGGCTCGGCGTTCAAGCAACGCATCGGCCAGTTGACGCCCACCGGCAAGGTGCCGGTGCTGGTGGATGAGGGCTTTGCGGTGTGGGACACGCTGGCCATCGTCGAGTACCTGGCCGACCGCTTCCCGCATCTTCCGCTGTGGCCCGTCGAGCGCCAGCAACGCGCCCGCGCGCGCACCCTGTGTGCCGAGATGCACAGCGGCTTCGGTGCCTTGCGCAGCCACTGCCCGATGAACATCGAGGCGTCGCTGCCCGAGGTCGGGCAGCGTGTGCTGGCCACACAGCCCGAGGTGCAGCGTGACCTCGACCGCCTTGTTGCGATGTGGGCCGAGCAGCTCGGCGCCCAAGGGGGCCCTTTCCTGTTCGGTGACTTCACGATCGCGGACGCCTTTTTTGCGCCGGTGTGCACCCGCCTGCGCACCTACGGGCTGCCGGTCGACGCCGTGGCCCAGGGCTATGTGGAGCGCATCCACGCGCTGCCGGCGATGCAGGCCTGGGTGAGCGCCGCGCTCGCGGAGCATGATTTCCTGGCCTTCAACGAGCCCTACCGCAGCGCACCGTCCTGGGCCCCGGCCTGAGCCTTGCGGGCCGGCGGATAAACTCTTCGACCATGAAGGTCTTCATGGTCGGAGGTGCGGTACGCGATCGGCTGCTCGGCAAGCCCGTGTCCGACCGCGACTGGGTGGTCGTGGGCGCAACCCCCGCGGAGATGATCGCGGCCGGCTACACGCCGGTCGGCAAGGACTTTCCGGTCTTCCTGCATCCGCGCACCCACGAGGAATACGCACTGGCACGCACCGAGCGCAAGACGGCACGGGGCTACCAGGGCTTCAGCTTCCACACCGCGCCCGACGTCACGCTCGAGCAGGACCTGATGCGCCGCGACCTGACGATCAACTCGATCGCCGAGGACGAGCACGGCCAGCTGGTCGACCCCTACGGCGGCCTGCGCGACCTGCAGGACAAGATCCTGCGCCACACCTCGGCGGCCTTTGCCGAAGACCCGGTGCGCATCCTGCGTCTGGCGCGGTTTGCTGCCCGCTTTGCCGACTTCAGCGTGTCGGCCCAGACACTCGTGCTGATGCGCCGCATGGTCGAGGACGGCGAGGTCGATCACCTCGTGCCCGAGCGCATCTGGCAGGAGCTGTCGCGCGGCCTGATGGAGCCGCTGCCGTCGCGCATGTTCGAGGTGCTGCGCAGCTGCGGCGCGCTGGCGCGCATCCTGCCCGAAGTCGACCGGCTGTGGGGCGTGCCGCAGCGCGCCGAGTACCACCCCGAGGTCGATACCGGCGTGCACCTGATGATGGTGCTCGACATGAGCGCCCAGCTCGGCGCGCCGTTGCCGGTGCGTTTTGCCTGCCTGGGCCACGACCTCGGCAAGGGCACCACGCCCGAGGCGATGCTGCCGCGCCACCTGGGCCACGAGGCGCGCAGCGTCGAACTCCTGCGCGAGATGTGCCAGCGCCTGCGCGTCCCGGTCGAATGCCGCGAACTCGCCGAAGTGGTGGCCCGCGAGCACGGCAACATCCATCGCAGTGCCGAGCTGGGTGCGGCCGCACTGGTGCGCCTGCTCGAGCGTTGCGACGCCTTCCGCAAGCCACAGCGCTTCGGCGACATCCTGCTGGCCTGCGAATGTGATGCCCGCGGCCGGCTCGGGCTCGACGCGCAGGCCTATCCGCAGCGCCCCCTGCTGCTGCACGTGCTGAAGGCGGCGCAGTCGGTCGTCACGGCCGACCTGGCCCGCCACGCCACCGAGCGCGGCCTCAAGGGCCCGCAGATCGCCCAGGTGATCCACGAGGCGCGTGTGAAGGCCGTGGTGGCGGCGCTGTAGTCCCTGTGCGGAGCGCTCTGTAACGGCGTGTGAAAACGCCATTGCTACACTGCGCGCGCTTTCGGCAGGCGCGCTGCCTGCGGGGTGGTCTGTGTTTGCGCCATCCAGCGCGTATTCAGGGAGTCAACAACATGAACAAGCCATTGGCCATCGGCCTGGGCGTGATTGCGGCCGGCGTCGCCGCCTACCTTGGTGCCACGGCGTGGGCGGGCCGTCAGATCCAGTCGGCCTACGAGACACAGCTCGACAAGCTCGCGGCGCAGCCGTCGATCTTGAAGGTCATCGACCGAAGCTACGACCGCAGCCTGTGGTCGGCCACCGCGACCGTCACCTTGCAGCCTGGGTGTCTGGGGCCGGGCGCTGCCGATGACGAGATGGATCCTGTCGCTGACAGTGACGGCAACGGCAACGGCGACGGCGACGGCGATGCGTCCGCACACCTGCCGGGAACATTCACGCTGCGGCATCACATTCAGCACGGCCCGCTGGCGGGAGGCAAGGTTCTGGGCGCGGGCGTGATCCATTCCGAGCTCGTCTTTTCGGAACAGGCGCATGAAAAGGTGCTCAACACGTTCGGCACCCTGACGCCTGTGACGATGCACACCGTGCTGGACTTTGCCGGGGGCTACACAAGCACGTGGAGACTGGCGGCAGGGCAGGTTTGGCCGGGTGCGGGCGTGCGCTTGGCCTGGCGGCCCATGACCGGCACCGCACGCGCAGACATGGCGGGCACAGCCATCGACTATGAGCTGGAGATGGACGGGGGCGACTTCGAGGACCGCACCAACGGTGAGTCCGTCAGGATGAAGATCGGTCGCATGACGATGAAGGGCAATGTGAAGCCCGTGGGCGGCTCGTGGGTGCTCTCGTCCGGCAAGGCAGAAGGCGACATGGCGCATTTCGAGCTCGACGTCACGAAGGCTGGCGAGTCCGGTGATTTCGAGGAATTGCTGTCAATGGTTGCCAGCGAACTCAGGTTCACGGCGGACACCACCGTGGACGGCGAGTTGCTGAACAGCGTCAACGCGATCAGCGGCAGCGCCACCGTGTCAGGTGTCAAGCTTGATCGCTTCGACGTTCAGACCTCGATGAAGCGTTTGCACGCACCGACGTACAAGCGCATCCTGGACGCGCTGGCCGAGAGTGTCTTCGCTTGCGATCACACGGTGCCTGAGCTGGACTCTCCCGAGATGGCTGCCCGCCTGCGCACCGAGTTAGGCAATCTCCTGGTCAGCAGCCCGGCCTATTCACTCGACCACCTGGTCGTCGACTTCGACGGCCAACGCGGCGAGTTGTCGTACTCGATCGGTGTGCAGGACTTTCAGCCCGGTGACCTGGAGATGGAACTGCAGAGCCTTGTGCTGACCAAGTCTGTGCTTGAGGCCCGCGGAAAGCTGCCCGTCGCCTGGATCGAACGGATGCTCAGGCCGAGCCTTGCAAGGCGTGGCGTCAGTGAGGTGCAAGCGGCCCCGCTGATCAACAGCAGGCTGGACCAGGTTGTTGCACAGGGCTATCTGGTCCGTGAGGGTGCCGCCGTGTCGACCACTTTGCGCTATGCCCCTCAGTCCGGACTGCAGTTGAACGGTCGCCCGCTGCCCCTCGAAAGCCTGGGACTCGATTGAATCCGATGTGCGCCACGCTCACGCACGGCGCGTGGCGGTGTGTCCCAAAGGGTGGCTGCGGGCGCGGCGGTTCCCGGACGTGTTCTGACGAGTGACGGCGCCGCGGCCGAAGTGTCCGGCGCTGACACCGCTTGTAACGGTGTGTGTGGGGGCCCTTGCTACACTGCGCCGCGCTGTCCGGGGCATGGGGCCCGCGGGGTAGTCTTTGCATGCCGCCTCGGGCATGCTTTCAGGGAGTCATCAAGATGAACAAGCCATTGGCCGTTGGCCTGGGCGTGATTGCTTTGGGCGTGGCCGCGTACGTCGGCGCCACGGCATGGTCGGGCCAGAAGATCGAATCGGCCTACAACACCACACTCGACAAGATGGCCACGCAGATGCCCTTCGTGAAGGTCGTCGATCGCCAGTATGACAAGGGCCTGTGGGCATCGACCAGCACCGTCACGGTGGAGCTGGGGTGCATGCCGCCCGTCGACGCGGACGCGGACAGCGAAGGCGCTGCCAGCGCCGAGGCCGCGCCCGCCCAGCCACTGCGCCTGACCCTGCGCGAGCGCATCCAGCACGGCCCCCTGCCGGGCGGCAAGGGGTTCGGTGCCGCGGCCATCGACTCCGAGATCGTGCTGCCCGAGAACATGCAGCAGGCCCTGGCCAAGGTGTTCGGCGATGCACGTCCGCTGACCTTCACGTCGCTGGTCGGCTTTGACGGCCGCTACACGAGTGACGTGTCCAGCCCGGCTGCGCAGTACACCAACGAACACGGCGACAAGTTCGTGTGGCAGGGCCTGAAGGCCACGCTGCGTGGTGACCTGTCGGGCACCTTCGCCGACTACCAGATGGAATTCCCGGGCCTGGAAGCTACCGACAAGGACAAGGGCACCGTCATGAAGCTTGGCCGCATGACCATGAAGGGCAACGGGCAGGCGGTTGGCGGCTCGTGGCTGGTGATGACCGGCAAGGGTGAAGGCGAGCTGGCCAGCTTCGAGGTCAATGCCGTGCCGCCCGGTGAGGACGGCCAGCCTGGCAAGCCCTTCCGCATGGTCCTCAACGACCTCAAGTTCACAGCCGACACCAGCGTCGAAGGTGAGTTGCTGACGAGCGTGACCTCGATGAGCGGCGGCGGCACGTTTGGCGAGACCAAGCTCGACCGGGTCGAGATGCAGGCGTCGATGAAGCGCATGCATGCGCCCAGCTACCAGCGCATGATGACCGCGCTGGTGCAGAACGCGTTCAGCTGCGACCCGGCCGCCCGCGAAGCGGCGAGCCAGGACATGCTGGCCGGCCTGCAGGCCGAGATGGCCAACCTGCTGCCGCACAACCCCGAGTATTCGCTGGACAAGCTGGCGGTCGAGATGGACGGCAAGCGTGGCGAGCTGTCCTATTCGGTCGGTGTCCAGGGCGTGACCGCTGAAGACATGTCGCTGCCGCCCCAGGCCTTGCTGATGACCAAGGGGGTGCTCAAGGCCGACCTGAAGCTGCCGGTGGCCTGGATCGAACTGGTGTCATCCAGCATGTCCGAGCGTGCCGGCGAATCGGTGCCGCCGCCCGAGATGGTCAATGTCATGCTCGACCAGTTTGCCGCCCAGGGGTTTGTGGTGCGCGACGGCGAGCATGTGTCGAGCAGCCTGCGCTATGCCGGCCAGACTGGTCTGCAGGTCAACGGCAAACCGCTGCCCATCGGCGGCATGGCGGCCCAGTGATCGGCCGGCAGTCGGCCTGGCGGATCACCGTCCCGGGCCGGCTGCTCAGAAATCCCTGCACTGCACTCAGCCATGCGGCGGCCATTGAGGCCGCCGCTGCGCCGTGGGAAGATGCTCCGCTGTCTTCTCCCGCTGGCTGCTGACACCGTCAGTCCCGTCCGGGACGGGGCGCCAGTTGTACAGCGAGGTGTGCGATGCGGGCATCCGAGTCCATCCGCCAACGGGGCTTTCGCAAGTGGTACGAGCGTGAGCTGATCCAGAGCCACATGCATCTGGTGCTCCTGCTGCTGTGCGCCCTGGGCCTGCTGGCCAGCGTTGAGTTGCTGGGCGGCAAGCGCCCGATCTCCGAACAGCTGGTGGTGCTGGCCTGTGCCACGGCCAGTGCAGCGATCGGGCTGTGGGCCTTGCGCCGATACATCTATCTGCTGATGCACGCCGAGGAAGTGGCCAACCAGGCGGTCTGCCCGCAGTGCCAGGCCTACGCCAAATGGACCCTGACCGGCGAAGACGACACCTATCAGCGCCTGCAGGTGCAATGCCGGCCCTGTGGCCATCGCTGGCAGATCGACCTCTAGCGTGCCGGCGGCTTGCCTTCGGCCGTTCAGAACAGCTCGCCGATCAGCATCGCCAGAAAGCTCAGCAGCACCGTGGTGGCGATCGGCAGATGCCATTCGCGCCCACCCATCCTGAAGTGCAGGTCGCCCGGCAGCCGGCCCAGGCCGATCTTTTCGAGCCAGTGGCGCAGGCCGTTGAAGAGCACCAGCACCAGCACGACGATGATCAGCCAGCGCAGCATCGGGCTCTCACAGTCGGTGGGTGCGATCGCCTTCGGCGAACCCCAGCGCATCCATGTCATGTGCGTCGAAGCCGCGGGCCAGTGCGATCACCTTGAACAGTTCGCCCATCTCGTGTTCGGTCAGGAGCTTCTGCACCGCCGCCGTCGCGCGCAGGTCACCGGCCGGTATCAGCTCGAGGATCCCGCAGTTCAGCAGGAAGCGCGCCTGCGAGGTGTAGCCCAGCACGTCCATCCCGGCCTCCTGGGCGGCCAGCGCGATGCCGGTGAAGTTCACATGGGCGGTGATGTCCTTCTGGCCCACGTCGACCAGCGGGTCCGGGTCGGCCAGGTGGGCCCGATGGCACATCAGCGTGCCGCCGGTGCGCTGCGGGTGGTAGAACTCGGCCTCCGGGAAGCCGTAGTCGATGAAAAACGCGGCGCCGCGGGTCAGGTGGGCGGCGATCGTGCGGATGAAGGCCTCGGCCTGGGGGTGGATCTCGACGACGGTGCCCGGCACAAAAGGCCCGTCCACCGGCGGCCGCAGCTCGGTGGCGCGGTCGCTCCAGGCAAAGCGGTCGTCCGACACGACAACACCGCGCTCCAGCCATTGTGTTCCGTCGAAGTGCAGCAACTGCACCGGCATGGCGTCAAGCACCTCATTGCCGATGATCACCCCGCGCATCGATTCGGGCAGCCGGTCGTGCCAGTGCAGTTTGTCGATCTGCCCGGGCACCTGGCGGGCCAGGCGTTCGCGCTGGCGCTCTCTCAGGCTGCCCGACAGATCGACGATGTGGTAGGCGCTCACTGCGGGGCCCAGGGCCGTCAGCAGGTCGGCCGCGAGGGCGCCGGACCCGGCGCCGAACTCCCAGACCTCGGCCGTGCCGCTGGCCACCAGCGCCTGGCGGACCTGGCGTGACAGCGCTTGGCCGAACAGCGGCGTGAGCTCGGGTGCGGTCACGAAGTCGCTGCCGGAGGAGGGCAGGTGCCCGAACTTGCGCCCGGCGTGGGCGTAGTAGCCCAGCTCCGGGGTGTAGAGCGCGGCCGCCATGAAACGGTCGAACGGCCACCAGCCGCCCGAATCGGCGATGCCCTTGCGCAGGCTGTCCGGCAGGGCGGCCGGTACACTGACGGGTTCTTCGTGAAGCATGTGACATTGTAGGTAGAGGCATGTCCGTCCCTGTTCGTCCTGTGGTTCTGGTGACCGGAGCAGCCCGCCGGCTGGGCCGGGTCATGGCGCTGCACCTGGCCCAGACCGGGTGCGACGTGGCGGTGCATTGCCGCCAGTCCCGGGTCGAGGCGCAGGAGGTGGTCGACGAGCTCACCGCTGCGGGCGTGCAGGCCGGCCTGTTCGAGGCCGACCTGGCCGACGAGACCGCCTGCGAGGCGCTGGTGCCGCAGGTGCTGGCGCACTTCGGCCGGCTCGATGCGGTGGTCAACAATGCGTCGCTGTTCGACTACGACAACGTCGCCGGCTTCAGCTACGGCGCGATGGAGCGGCACTGGCGCGCCAATACGGCCCCGGCCATCGTGCTGGCGCGTGCCCTGCACCGGCATGTGCTGGCCGTCGGCCGGCAGGGGTGCGTGGTCAACCTGGTCGACCAGAAGCTCTGGAACCCCAACCCCGACTACCTCTCGTACACGCTGTCCAAGGCGGCGCTCGATGCGGCCACCACGCTGCTGGCCCAGGCGCTCGCTCCCGCGGTGCGGGTCGTGGGGGTGGCCCCCGGCGTGACCCTGCTGTCGGGCGAGATGAGCCCGGCCGAGTTCGAGGCGTCGCATCGCCTGACACCGCTGGGGCGTTCGTCGACGCCGCTGGACGTGGCGCGGGCCGTGCGTTTTGCGATCGACTCTCCCGCCATCACCGGCACCACCTTGCTGGTCGACGGTGGCCAGCACCTGAGCGCGCAGCCGCGCGACGTGATGTTCCTTGCCCGCGAGCAGGCCCGCCCCGACGGCCCCCCTACCCGAGACTGACATGCAAAGCCTACTGAACCACCCGAGCCTGATGGACTGCCGCCGGCTCTTCCTGCGCAACTACGAGGTCTGGATCAACATCGGCGTGCACGACTTCGAGAAGCGCGGCGAACAGCGGGTGCTGATCAATGTCGACCTGTACGTGCCGCTGGCCCGCACCACGCCCGTCAGCGACCAGCTCGACGAAGTGCTGGACTACGACTTCATCCGCCGCACGATCGCGCAGCAGGTGTCCAAGGGCCATGTGCACCTGCAGGAGACCCTGTGCGACGAGGTGGTCGCCCTGATGCTGGCTCATCCCCTGGTCAAGGCGGCCCGCGTGTCCACCGAAAAACCCGACGTCTACCCCGACTGCGATGCCGTGGGCATCGAGGTCTTTCGCATCAAGGAGGCCGCATGAGTGCCGTGATGGGTGCCGTGCCCGGCGCCGATGACCTGAACGAAACCGTGGCCGCACCCGCCGGGGCGGGCAACGAGCGCGAGCGCCGCCACGCGTTCGAGATGCACAAGCTCAGCAAGCGCCTGCACCGGCTGGTCGGCCAGGCCATCGGCGACTTCAACATGATCGAGCCGGGTGACAAGGTCATGGTGTGCATGTCCGGCGGCAAGGACTCCTATGCCCTGCTCGACATCCTGCTCAACCTGAAGAACCGTGCGCCGGTGCATTTCGACATCGTGGCGGTCAACCTCGACCAGAAGCAGCCCGGCTTCCCCGAGCATGTGCTGCCCGAGTACCTGAAGAGCCGGGGCGTGGACTTCCACATCGAGGAGCAGGACACCTACTCCATCGTCAAGCGGGTGGTGCCCGAAGGCAAGACCATGTGCAGCCTGTGCTCGCGCCTGCGCCGCGGTGTGCTGTACCGCGTGGCCGGTGAACTCGGGGCGACCAAGATCGCGCTGGGCCACCACCGCGACGACATGCTGCAGACCTTCCTGCTCAACATGTTCTTCGGCGCCAAGCTCAAGGGCATGCCGCCCAAGCTGGTCAGCGATGACGGGCGCAACGTGGTGATCCGCCCGCTGGCCTATGTGCCCGAGCACGACCTGGAGGCCTGGGCCGAGCACCGCAAGTTCCCGATCATTCCCTGCACCTTGTGCGGCAGCCAGGAAAACCTTCAGCGCAAGCAGATGAAGGCCATGCTGCGCGAATGGGACAAGAAGTTCCCGGGCCGGGTCGAGAACATGTTCAGCGCACTGCAGACGATCGTGCCGTCGCACCTGATGGACCGGAACCTGTACCCGTTCACCAGCCTCCAACCCACCGGTGTGGCCGACGCGGCGGGCGACAAGGCGTTCGACGACGACGAAGACTGCGCCACCCCCACGACAACATCCGTGGTGCGCCTCAAGCTGGACGACTGAATCCGGCGGTGCACCGGGCCCGTTCACTCAAGGAGGTGCCGATCATGTGGAAATCCGTGGCAGCCCTGGCGCTGGCCGCCGTGCTCAGCGGCTGCGCCAGCGTGCGTCTGGTCGAAAGCGATGTCACCAGCTACAGCCAGTGGCCCGCATCGCGACCCGTCACGACCTTCAGCTTCGAGCGGCTGCCGTCACAGCAGGCCCAGCCCGAGGTCCAGGCCCGCATCGAGGCGGCCGCGCTGCCTGCCTTGCAGAAGGCCGGTTTCAGGCAGGTCGACCCCGCACAGGCCGACGTCAACATCCAGGTCGGTGCCCGTGAGTCGCGCTTTGCGAGGGCGCCCTGGGATGACCCCTATCCGCGTTTCGGCACCGGCTGGTTCTACGGCGGGCGAGGCTACCGCGGCGTGGGGATCGGCATGTCGATGGACATGCCCATGCCCTACTACGTGTTCGACGTGAGCGTGCTGATCCGCGATGCGCGCACCCAGCAGGTGCTCTACGAGACGCAGGCGCGCCACGACGGGCGCTGGGCCGACGACGCCCTGCGCAGCACCCTGTTCGAGGCCGCGATGAAGGATTTCCCGCGTCCGGCCATCAGCCCGCGCCGTGTGGGCATCGAGATCCCGCGCTGAGGGCAGCGTTCAGCGGGCCTGCCCGTTGGCCGCCAGTGTGCGCAGGTCGGCCTCCCAGCCCTTGAACTTGTCCTGTGCCACCCGGCGCTGAGCGGGGCTGGTGCGGTTGTGCAGTTGCGCGGCGAACTCACAGTTGTAGCTCGTCAACTGGGCGGCGTAGCTGCGGTAACCCTCTGCCGGCGATTGCGCCAGCCGCCGGAAGAACGCCCGCAGCACGGTCTGCGCCTGCTCACTGGCAAGGTCCTGGCCGGCCAGGCTGCGCAGCGTCTGCAGGGTGTCCTGCTGGCGGCGCTGGCGCTCGGCGTACCAGCGCTGCGGGTCGAACGGTGACGCGGCCACGCGCTGCGCCACCCACTGGCGCTGGGCTTCGTCGAGGTTGCCGTACAGCATCTCGGCCCGGTCGACGGCACGTTTCAGGGCTTCGCGCTGGCGCTCGCGCGGATCGTCCTGCAGGTAGTCCTTGCGGAATTCCTCGTTCGACTTCACGAACCGCCGCTGAAGATGGTCGAGCTGAGACGGGTGCAGGTCGAGCGCCAGCGCTGAAAACGCCGGCAGGGCCTGTTCGACCAGCGCATCACGCCAAGTCTGAAGCTCGTCCCACCAGCGGCATACTGCGGCCGGGGTCGTGTCCTGCATCAGCTCGGGCTGCATGCGGCCCAGTGCCTGTGCATACCGAGGCAACTGCGTGCCACGATGCCAGGCGAACCAGCGCGCCAGATCCTCGCGCACCTTCGGCGACTGCGCTTCGCTGAAATCGACATAGCTGTCCAGCCACCAGTAGGTCAGGTCGGGCGCCTGCCCATACACGAAGCGCATCGCGCTGCACCCCCCCAGGAGCAGGGGCGCCAGCAGGCACAACAGCCACAGTCGGGCCCTGATAATCAGGCGCATCTTCATCTGGCTCCGAAAGTTACGCATGGCACTCGACGTCGTGATCATGGCCGCGGGCAAGGGCACCCGCATGAAGTCCAGCCTGCCCAAGGTGCTGCACCGGCTGGCCGGGCGACCGCTGCTGGCCCATGTGCTGGCCACGGCCGCCACCCTGTCGCCGCGGCGGCTCATCACGATCACCGGCCACGGTGCCGAGCAGGTTGAAGCCATGATGCACGATGCGGCGCCCAATCTGCGCTTCGTGCGGCAGATGCCCCAGTTGGGCACAGGGCATGCGGTGCAGCAGGCCGTGCCCGAGCTCGACGACAGCGGCACCACCCTGATCCTGAACGGTGACGTCCCGCTGATCGAAGCGGCCACCGCCCGCGCACTGGTCGATGCCTGTGCAGGCAACCGCCTGGCGCTGCTGACCATCGACCTGGCCGACCCGACCGGCTACGGACGTATCGTGCGGGAAGGCAGCGAAGTGCGCGCCATCGTCGAGCACAAGGACGCCACCCCGGCCCAGCGCGAGATCCGCGAGGTCTACACCGGCATGATGGCCGTGCCGACCGCTCACCTGAAGCGCTGGCTGGCCGCGCTGCGCAACGACAACGCCCAGGGCGAGTACTACCTGACCGACATCGTCGCCATGGCCGTGGCCGACGGCGTGAGTGTCGTGGCGGCCCAGCCGGCCGGCGAGATCGAGGTGCTGGGTGTGAACAGCCCGCTGCAACTGGCCGATCTGGAGCGACGCTTCCAGCGCAGCCAGGCCGAACGGCTGATGGAAGCCGGCGTGCGCCTGGCCGACCCGGCGCGCTTCGACCTGCGTGGGCAGCTCAGCTGCGGCCCGGACGTCGAGATCGACGTCAACTGCGTGTTCGAAGGCGACGTGAGCCTCGGCGAAGGCGTACGCATCGGCGCGAACTGCGTGCTGCGCAATGCGCGTATTGCCGCTGGCGCGGTGATCCACCCCTTCACCCACATCGATGGCGAGCAACTGGGCGTGCAGGTGGGCGAGGGCGCCCTGGTGGGGCCGTTTGCGCGGCTGCGTCCGGGCGCGGTGCTGGGGCCGGAAGTGCACATCGGCAACTTCGTCGAGGTCAAGAATTCCACGCTGGCCCGCGGAGCCAAGGCCAATCACCTGGCCTACCTGGGTGACGCCACGGTGGGTGAACGCGTCAACTATGGCGCCGGCAGCATCACCGCCAACTATGACGGGGCCAACAAGCACCGAACGGTCATCGGTGACGATGTGCATGTCGGCTCCAACTGCGTGCTGATCGCACCGGTCACCCTGGGCGCGGGCGCCACCATCGGCGGCGGCAGCACCATCACGAAGGACGCCCCCGCCGGGCAGCTCACCGTGTCGCGTGCTCGGCAGATGTCGCTCGAGGGCTGGGTGCGGCCGCAGAAGAAAAAGCCGTGAGTGACAACACCGTCGATCCGGCCCGGTGCCCGCTGTGCGGCGGGGCCAACCGTTGTGCCATGGCCTGCACGCCGCAGGCAGCGCCAGGCCTCACACCGGTGGCCGTCGTGCCCGCGTGCTGGTGCACGGAAGTCCGCTTCGACCCGGCCCTGCTGGCCCGCATCCCGCCCGAAGCCCGGCGCCGCGCCTGCGTGTGCCAGCGCTGCGCCGAAGCCGGCGACGCCCCTTCGCCCGTCACACCCCCTTGAGGCATCGCGGCGCCCGGTGATCGCGGCACCGCGAGGGGGGCCGCCTGCGCGGGCATGACAACTGCGTTCAACGTGGCGTGACCATGGTGTTCCTCAAGCCTCGCTCCGGATGACCCCCCGCAGAAGTCATCCCCGCGCAGGCGGGGATCCATCTGCCGGCGCACGCAGCACTGGATGCCCGCCTGCGCGGGCATGACACGTGCGTTCAAGGCAAGTGACCGTGGTGTGCCCCAAGCCCCGCTTCGGATGACCCGCCTGCAGAAGTCATCCCCGCGCAGGCGGGGATCCATGTGCCTGCGCAGGCGGAAGCGGGTGCTCGTCTGCCCCGGCATGACACCTCCCCATGTGGCCCGTCCCGGCCGAGGCGCCTGCACGCGCCGCAGGATCTGACACGCGCTGTCCACAGATCAGTCACATGTCCGCCGGCCAGACACCGTTGCGGGACAACCCTGTATGCGCATCAAACACGCTCACCCCGACGCCTGGACAAATCAGCGTCACGGGCGCGCTTGTCTGCCAACTCCGTCATGAACTGCGCTTGACTGCCGCGCACAGCCGGCATGGCACCGCACTTGCAACAAGGTGTGTCACGACCCCATCGCGAGGGTTGCAGGAGACACCGCATGACCCACGTCCCGTCCCGGCGCCGCGCCGTCCTTGGCCTGACAGCCGCCGCACTTTCGGCACCAGCTTCGCTGCTGCGCGCACAGGCGCGCGACATCCGCCTGGCCCACATCTACAGCCGCACAGGCGCCCTCGAAGCCTACGGCCGCCAGACGGCGATCGGCTTTGCAATGGGCCTGGAGTACGCCACCAGTGGCACCCTGCAGGTGGCAGGCCGGCGCCTGGTGGTGACTGAGGCCGACGACGAAGGCCGCCCCGACCGGGGCCAGGCCTTGCTGGAGGAGGCCTACGACAACGGCCGGGCCGACCTGGCGATCGGCCCCACGTCGTCCGGTGTGGCCCTGGCGATGCTGCCGGTGGCTGCCGCCCGCAAGCGCATCCTGATGGTGGAGCCGGCGGTGGCCGACAGCATCACCGGTGAGCGCTGGAACCGCTATGTGTTCCGCACCGGTCGCAACAGCAGCCAGGACGCCATCTCGAATGCGGTGGTGCTCGACCAGGCCGACATGAACATCGCCACCCTGGCGCAGGACTCGGCCTTCGGCCGCAGCGGCATTGCGGCCTTCAAGGGCGCGATCCGCCGCGCCCGCCTGGTGCATGAAGACTACCTTCCTGCCACCACCGCCCCCGACTTCACGGCCGCCGCACAGCGCTTTGCCGAGCGGCTGCGCGGGCTGCCCGGCCGCCGTGTCGTATGGATCCTCTGGGCGGGCGCGGGCAACCCCTTCGTGATCGCCGACGAGCTGCGGCGCCACGGCATCGAAGTGGCCACCGGCGGCAACACGCTGCCAGCCATGGTGCAGTTCAACCGTGTGCCCGGCATGCAGGGCGCGGCGTACTACTACTACGCGTTTTCGCGCCACCCGGCCAACCTGTGGCTCGCGACGCAGCACTTCCTGCGGCATGCCGGGCCCCCCGACATGTTCACGGCCGGTGGTTTTGCCGCCGCCATGGCTGTGGTGGCCGCACTGCGCGCCAGCCAGGGCGACACCGACACCGAGCGCCTGATCGGCCACATGGAAGGCCTGCGCTTCGAAACTCCCAAGGGCTGGATGAGCTTCCGCAAGGAAGACCACCAGGCCATGCAGTCGATGTACCACTTCCGTGTGCCCCCCGGCGCCTTTGCCGGCACCATCCC
>CBFGPV010000067.1:0-20051 GCA_965650765.1 uncultured Burkholderiales bacterium | reverse complement strand
GGGCTTGCCCCCTGTCAGGGCACCGAAGCCAACGCCGGCGCCCAGCGCCAGCGCCGCACGGCGGGTGAAGCCGCTGGCCGCAGCCGTTGCCATGGGATTTGCCGTGCATGGGGCGCATGCACTTCCGCAGGGCGCCAGCGTGGCGCATGGGTCGGCAACGATCGTGCAGAACGGCGGCAACCTGACGGTCACCAACACGCCCGGCGCCATCATCAACTGGCATTCGTTCGGCGTGGCGTCAGGGCAGTCCGTGTGGTTCCAGCAGCAGGGTGCGACCAGCGCCGTACTGAATCGAGTGACGGGCGCCGGTGTGAGCGAGATCCTCGGGCGCCTGGGTTCCAACGGCCGCGTGTTTCTCGTCAACCCGTCCGGCATCGTCTTCGGGCAGGGGGCCGTCGTCGACACGGCGGGCTTCACTGCAGCGACACTGGGCGTCAGCGATGCCGACTGGAAAGCCGGACGGGTCCGGCTGCAGGCAGAGGGTGTGCCCGGCGGCATCTCCATCACCGGGGCGGTCCAGGTGCATGGCGATGTGTACCTGATCTCCCCGTCGATCACGAATGAGGGGGCCTTGAGTGTGACGGCCGGCCAGGCCGTGCTCGCCGCCGGTCAGAGCGTGACCATCACCGGGCGTGGCCTGGAAGGCGTTCAGCTGGAGGTCACGAACAACGGCGATCAGGTCGTCAACCTGGGCAAGGTCGAGGCCGGTGCTGTCGGCATGTTTGCCAGCAGCCTGCGGCATGCCGGCCTGGTCCAGGCCAATGCAACCGAAAGCCGCGACGGGAAGATCTGGCTGAAGGCCACGGAATCGACCCAGGTCACTGGCACGGTCAGTGCCAGCGGTGGCGAGGTCGTCGTCACCGGGAAAAACACCCACGTCGGGCCCACGGCGCTGATCGATGCGTCAGGGCGCGGCGGTGGGGGCACGGTCCTGATCGGGGGCGGCTGGCAGGGCGCCGATGCGTCCGTGGCCAATGCGCAGGCCACTCGCGTGGACGCCGGCGCCAAGGTGCTGGCAGATGCCATCGACGTCGGAAACGGTGGCACGGTGGTGGTGTGGTCGGACGGCCACACCGCTTCGCACGGCCACCTCAGTGCCCGTGGCGGCGCGCTCGAGGGCAACGGCGGTCGCATCGAGACGTCCGGCAAGACCCTGAACCGGTCGGGCCGCCCCGATGTGTCGGCACCAGCGGGGAAGGGGGGGCAGTGGTTGCTCGATCCTGACAATGTGGTCATTCGGGCCGGCACAGGAGAAAGCGGTTTCAGCGGCGAGGTGCTCGCGTCGGACACCGGTCCCACCACCATCTTCGAGGACGAGATCGAGAGCTACGACGATTCCACCGTCGTGATCCAGGCTCGCCACAGCATCACGACCGCCGGCTCGTGGTCGGACGACCTGCGCATGGAGTATGGCTCGACGCTGATTCTCGAAACCACCGATCGCCTGTGCCCCACCAGCCCCTGTGGCGTGAACCTGGCCGATCAGGGGCCGGGCGCCATCAACCTCCAGGAAGTGCCCTTCTGTGGCTCTGCTTCGGTGGGCTCCCTGTTCGTGCGGGCAGGTCTGTCGGCGGCGGGCACTGGCAGTGTCGTCAGCTCCATCAAGCTCCCCACGGTGCTCGCGAACGGCGAATACGGCAGCGGTGTGGTGAATGTGCAGGCCGCCGGATCGGTCGATGTCCGCAACATCCAGGCCGACATCGGATCGGTGAACCTGCGCGCCGGTGGGGACCTCTCCGTGGGCTCGGTACGGGTCGGGTCGGGTGGCTACTCGGGTGTGCCGGGCAACATCCGCCTGACCGCCGGTGGCAACCTCACGGCCGGTGCGCTGCAGGCAACGCAGGGTGGAATCACGCTGACCGCAGGCGCAGATGCTGCCATCGCTTCCCTGGCAACCGCATCGGGCGGGATCGGCGTGGACGCAGGCGGCGCGCTGGCGGTGCCGACGGTCAAGACGGGCAGCGGGTCGGTCTCGTTGCGCGCCGGAGACGTCCTGGAGATCGCGACGGTCGACTGTGCCAGCGCGTGCAGCACGGTTGTTGGTGCGGGGCAGATTGCCGGTGTGCCGATCCTCAACGTCAGCGACCTGACCGTCGAGGTCTCCGGCGGGGATCCGACCCGGCTCCAAGGGGTGATCGGGCAACTGCAGGGCAATGTGGCCGGCGGACTCGAATACACGTTCCAGAATGATGGCGGGCAGCTCAATCTGGGCTCGGGCAAGGCAGGTCTGACCGTCGGTGAGGACCTCACCGTGGCAGGCCGCGGTACTGCGGTCGTGGCCGGGACGGTCCAGGTCGGCCGTGACGTGCAGTTCAAGGAGATTGCAGGCGTCGATGCCGGTGAGTCCGGCGCGCTGCAGGCCGGCCGCGCCGTTCGGTTGGCGTCAAGCGGCAGCATCTTTGTCGCACCGGGCGGGTCGAATTCCGGCGCGGTTGACTCGATCTGGGGACACCGCCTGGCGGGACGTGTTGCCACGCCGGTGCTCGAGTTTGACAACACGGCGTCGGCCACCGGGTCGTTCGGCATCACGTCGGGAGCTGGCGGCGCGCAACCGGTCGACCTGGCCACCGGCATCGGCACGGTGTCGATTCTGACCAACGGGGCGGTCTTCCAGAACCGGTCGACGCTTGAGGCGAATGGATTGCGAATTGTCGCGGGCGATGTGCTGCTCGATGCGCAGGGCAATCGGATCGCCGTGCTGGCAGCAAAAGCGAACGGAACCGTCAACGTCCTTTCGGATTCGAGCCTCGGCGTCGGTCAACTCGTTGCGGCGGACGGTGCTGCGCTTGCCGGCGTGTCGGCCGACTCGGTTCGCATAGAAACACGCGGCACCAGGCTGGATGTCGGCGCCCGCGTGGAGGGCAATTCGGTCGAACTCATCTCTGCGGGGACGCTGTCACTGCGTCAGCCGCAAAGTGCGGCGGTGACCGCCAACAGCGTCGGTCGTGCGAGCGAGGCCGCTGCCGCGGTCGTCGCGACCAACCCGGCGGCACTGGTCGATTCATCAGGCGACCTGACGCTGGCTGGCGCTCGAGAAATCGTCATCGATGGACGGTCTGGCGGAGTGCTTGTCGCGGGCACGGACGTCACGGTCAAGTCGCCTATCGTGCGCCTCGTCGGTGGCACCGGGACGAACGCGTATGCGGCGATCACGTATGGCGACACGATGACATTCGATATCGTGTCGGGCGGGCGCCTGGAACTGACGCCGGGTCAGGGGGCCAATGCCGATGCGGTTGTGTTTCCGACCGCGCAGACGGCTCAGTCCCCGGCCTTTACCGGCTCGGTGAACTGCCGTGGCTGCGAGCCGGACTTTGATGCCGGAGTCGATCCGCTTGCCAGCAATCGCACGGATACGGGGATCATGGCACCCGCACCGGCTCCTGCACCCGCACCGGCTCCTGCACCGGCTCCAGCACCGGCTCCTGCACCTGCACCTGCACCCGCACCCGCACCCGCACCGGTCAGCACCCGCGAACCCCCTGCGCTGCAAGTGCTGGTGACACTGCAGCGAGTCCTGGAACAAGAGCGTTTTGGCGAAGTTGGCCTGGAGGCTGAGAATGTCTGTCGTTGATCAACCTACGAAGAAACTGGCGCGATGTCCCTGGCTGTCGGTTGCGGGCGCGTATGTCTTCGCAGGGATGGTCGCGCTCGGCGCACTTTCACCTGCCAGCGCTCAGCAGCGCGCCGGTGAGGTTGACTTCGCCCGCGGGGCCGGATTCGCCCAGCAGCCGGGCCAGACGCCCAGAACGCTCGGGAAGGGCCTGCCGCTTGTCGAGGGTGACCGGCTCAGTACCGGCGTGGCGTCTTTTGCCATCGTCAAACTGAACGATGGAACGCGCATGACGCTGCGGCCAAACACGGATCTTGTGCTTCAGACCTACCGCTTCCGTGAGGCTGCGCCGGACAACTCCATGGTGATGCAGTTGTTCCGTGGCGGCTTTCGTGCCATCACGGGCCTGATCAACAAGAACGCTCCCAACGCCGCGCAGGTGCAGACCGCAACCGCGACCATCGGGATTCGCGGCACGGATTTCGATGCGCGGTTGTGCGGTCGTGACTGCGCTGACGAGTCCCGCGTTGTGGCCCAGGTCACCAAGCCGAACAGTGTGCAGGCCAGCGCGAAGGTTGCCGTCATGCAGGGTGACGTGTTCGCGACCGACACGGCGGGTAGTCGTCGTCGACTGGTGTCCGGTGGTGCAGTGTTTCCGGGCGATACCGTCGAGACAGGCGTGCGAACGTTCGCATTGCTTGCCTTTCGCGACCAGACGCGCGCAGCACTGGGATCCAATTCGCGCCTGCAGATACAGAACTTCGTCTACGACGCGAACAACGCGTCTGAAGGCTCGTTCCTGGTTCGGCTGGCGCGTGGATCCATGCGGGCCGTGACCGGCTTGATCGGCAAGGCCAATCCATCGCGTGTTGCCGTCGGCACGGCGACGGCAACCATCGGGATCCGTGGCACCGGGTTTGACGTGACGTGCACGGGGCCGTGTGCTGGCGAGGAAGGGCCGCCTGACAGCGGCTTCTCCCTGTTCACCTGGGACGGCACGGTCGCAGTCACCCCCGAGGGGCGTGGGGAAGAACTGGTCGGGCAGGGGCAAGGCATATTCGTCAGCGCGGAACTGGTGCGTCGTCTGACGTCCGGGCCGGAAATCGATGCCCCGCGTCCAGATGACGTTCCGATTGACGAGGAGGCGTTGTTCGGGGCCGCGCCGATCGGGGACGATCCAGAGGGCTTGTATGTGTTCGTGCGGGACGGGCACGTGGAGATCCGCACGGCGACCGACGTCCTGCATCTGGCGCGTGGCGAGGCGGGCTATGTCACCGGACAGGGCGAAACCACTCGGCCGGACCAGCTCCCGTTGTTCATCGAGTTTGACCGGACGCCCATGCCCGATGTCGAGAACCCGACGCTTTCGAGCATTCTGGGCGACCTCCTGCCACGGGGTGCGGAGGTGTGCCGGTGAGCGCCGACCTGCAGCATGAAGGAACGAGGCTGATGAAGATGTCTTCAATTCGCACGAGCCGCCTGCGCCCCCTGTGCGCCGTCATCGCCGCAGTCGGTACCTTGTCCGGCGTGATCACGGGTGACGTGTGGGCGCAACCCAATGCACTCGTCGCGCCTCCCGCTGCCGTATTCCCGATCAAGGGTTTTGCAATCATCGGCGAGAACCCTCTGTCCAGCAGTGTGACCAGCGCGGTACTTGCCCCCTACCTTCGGGCCGACGCGACACTCGAGGTGTTGCAGCAGGCGACGTCTGCGCTGGAGCAGGCCCTGCAGGATCGAGGCTTCTCGCTGTATCGGGTGGTCCTTCCGCCGCAGCCGGTGGGCGATACGGTGACGCTCAACATGGTGCGGTTCTCGATTGGCAAGGTCGAGGTGCAGGGCAACGACCGGCATTTCTCGACGGACAACGTGCGTCGAGCGGTCCCGGAGCTGACCGAGGGCGGATCACCCAACCTGCGTCGGTTGGCGAGGGAAACGTCGGTCGCGAATGAGAACCCCTCGCGCAAGCTGGTCGTGGCGCTCAAGCAAGCGGAGGCAGGCGAGACGATCGATGCCACCGTGAGGGTCAGCGAACGCGCGCCGTGGACGGTCGGAGCGTCGTTGAGCAATGCGGGCACCAGGGAAACCGGCCGTGATCGCGTTACGCTCAGCGGAAGCTACAACAATCTCTTCGATCGCGACCATGTCGTGGGCGCCGCCTACACCACGTCGCTCGAAAAGCCGTCTCGCGTCAAGCAGTACGGGCTGAGCTACCGTGCGCCGTTGTACACATGGGGCGGCGTGGTGTATGCAAGCTACACCGACAGTGATGTCGTCGGCACGTTCGGTCTCAATGCGGGCTCTTCCGAGTTCGGAACATTCACCAGCACGGCGGCCGGCACCGCCATGAGATTGGGTTATTCCCACTATCTTGAGCCCCAAGGTGGCTATCGCGCCTATGTCAGCCTGAGTCTCGACGACAAGCTCTATCGCGCCACGGAAGTGGAGGGACTCCCCGTCACGCAGTCGGATCGGCGCTCTCGTTCCATCTCGCTGGGCTACACGGGGCGCCTTGAGGCAGACCGTCGACTGGCCACCTACCACCTTGAACTCGCGGGCAATCTCGGTGGCGGGCGCGGCAACAGCCTGCTCGCCTACCAGAGCGAAAACAGCGACATCCGCACCTCGCGCTGGAAGGCCCTTCGTGCTGCAGCCTCCTTTGTCCAGGTGCTGCCCTCGAACTGGCAGTTTCTCGCCCGAGCGCAAGCCCAGTACAGCCCGGACCTGCTGATTGCCGGCGAGGCCTTTGGTCTGGGCGGCGTGGGCTCAGTGCGAGGTGTCGCGGACAGGGTGCTCTACGGTGACTCGGGCTACCTGCTCACCCTGGAGGCGACGACGCCGGAACTGGCGCCGGGCCTGAGGGTGCTGGCCTTTGCCGACGGCGGAACGGTGTCCAGCCATGTGACCGACCGGCCGGCACGTCGCGCCCGCGATCGCCTTGCCAGCGTCGGCCTGGGACTGCGCTATGCCCACCCCAGCGGGGCGAGCCTGACGGCCGACTACGGCCGGGTGGTCACCGGAAGCCGCGCCGACCCCGTGGAGAACCCTTCTGTGCCGGGCAAGGGTGACGATAAACTGCATGTCAATTTCTCGATCCTTTTCTGATTCCTGATCTGATCGGCATCGATTTCGATTGACCGACCGGCGCCGCAAGGCGCCGGTTCACCTTGGGCTCCCATGGCCGGACTCGACAAGCATTCCCCCACCCCCGTTGCCCTCACCGTGCACCAGCAGTCGCGTGTGCTGGAGGTTCAGTTCAGCGACGGGGCGCACTTTCGCATTCCTTTCGAGCTGATGCGTGTCTACTCGCCATCGGCCGAGGTGCAGGGCCACGGCCCGGGCCAGGAAGTGCTGCAGACCGGCAAGCGCGACGTCGACGTGGTGGCCCTGGAGCCAGTGGGCAACTACGCCGTGCAGCCCACGTTCAGTGACGGGCACGAGTCGGGCATCTTCTCCTGGGACTACCTCTACCTGCTGGGCTCCCGGCAAGAGGCGCTCTGGCAGGAGTACGAGCAGCGCCTGACGGCCGCTGGCGTCGATCGCGATGCGCCGATGCCCGAGCGTTCGGGGTCGGCCTGCGGCCACCATCACTGACACCCGCGCGCACAGGCCGCGGGCTTGAGAGCGCCCCCCGCGGGGGTCAAGGAAACTTGGGGCGGCCCGACGTTTCCTTGAGTGCCGGCCCGACTCGCCGAGCCGGCGTCTGTCGGTTTTTCCCATCAAAGGCAGGCCGGCGCGGGCACTTTGTGTGCCACATGTCCTGCCCTCGCACGGGGTTGTCGGGCCTGACGTGCAACACCGAACTTACGATGTCTTCATGAGCACCACCCATTTCGGATTCAAGACCGTCGACGAGGGCGAAAAGGCGCAGCATGTGCGTGGCGTGTTCGACTCCGTCGCGCGCCGCTACGACGTCATGAACGACCTGATGTCGGCCGGCCTGCACCGCGCCTGGAAGGCCTATACCGTCGCCGCCTCCGGGGTGCGCGAAGGCCAGGCGGTGCTCGACATCGCTGGAGGCACCGGCGACATGTCGCGCGCGTTTGCCCGCAGGGTGGGCCCGTCGGGGCTGGTGGTGCACACCGACATCAACGAATCCATGCTGGGTGTGGGCCGTGATCGTCTGATCGACGAGGGCCTGAACCTGCCGACAGCGCTGTGTGACGCCGAGGGCCTGCCGTTTGCGAGTGGGCGCTTCGACATCGTGTGCGTAGCCTTCGGCCTGCGCAACATGACCCACAAGGACCGGGCCCTGGCCGAGATGTGCCGGGTGCTCAAGCCGGGCGGCAAGCTGCTCGTGCTCGAATTTTCGAAGGTGGCTGCGCCGCTGGAGAAGGCCTACGACTGGTATTCGTTCAATGTCCTGCCTCGCCTTGGGGGCTGGATTGCCGGCGACGCCCACAGCTACCAGTATCTGGCAGAGTCCATTCGCATGCATCCTGGTCAGGCGGAACTCAAGGCCATGATGAAACAGGCCGGTTTCGGCCATGTCGACGTGCACAACATGGCCGCGGGGGTCGTGGCGCTGCACGTGGGAATCAAGTGCTGAGCCCGCACGGCGGGCGGAAGAAGTGTTCGACATGATGTACGTCAAGGCTTTTGCGCTGATGCGTCTGCTGCCTGCCACCGCGGCCGCATTGCTTGGCGCGAGCCTGACGGTGGCGCAGGCACAGAACCCGCGCCTGGATCTGCCGCGAGGCCGTGCCGCGACGGTGCCGCCCGTCGTGGCGCAGCAGGCCGAAGGCGAGCGCACAGGGCGCTCGACGCAGGGCGCGCGGGCGGACCAGGCATCGGGCCGCAAGTCGGCCGGTTCGCCCCGTCCGTCGGCTTCCAGGGAGCAGGTGCTGGCGGCCGCGCCGATGGCGCCTGCGGCCGGGGCGGGCGCCATGGCGCTCGGCGGCGGCGTGCTGGCCAGCGTGGCCGCAGCGGTGGGCCTGGGCGTGATCTTCGATCAACTGGGGCTGGCGGCGCCCACGGCCGACCTGGCCACGGCCGCCGTGCTCGCGCTGCTGGTCGGTCTGCTGGCGTGGGGCTCATGGCGGCTCGTGCGTCGTCTGACGGCAGGTCCTGCGGCTGCAGCGGCGGGCATGACGACCGCACGGCGCCAGCCGCTTGGCCGCTCCTCGTTTGCCGCCAGCGGCTACGAGCCGATGTCCCTGGCACCCGAATCCAGCGTCCACTATGGTCAGGGCGGCATCGAGGAGCTGGCTGCAAGGACCGGCGAGTTCCGCTGGGGGGTGCCTGCCGGATTCGATGCCACCGGCTTCGTCCAGGAGGCCAAACGCAATTTCGTCGTGTTGCAGGAAGCCTGGGATGCCTCTGACATCGCGCGGCTTCGTGCGCTCATGACCGACGAACTGCTGGCCAACATCCAGGCGCAGCTCCAGGAGCGCGGCAATCGACCGAACCGCACCGACGTGGTCACGCTGCATGCCGAGCTGCTCGGTGTGGAGGTCGTGGCCGGCAACTACCTCGCCAACGTCGAGTTTTCCGGGATGATCCGCGAGGAGATCAGCGCCGGGGCCTCGCCCTTCCGCGAGATCTGGAGCCTGACCAAGCCCTGCGACGGCTCGTCCGGCTGGCTGCTGGCCAGCGTGCAGGCGCTGCAATGACCGGCGATTGAGACTTGCCGCCCGGTTCAACGGCGGTGCTGCTCCCTGCCCACCCGGCGCGCTCCCTTCGGGCCTGGGCGGCCCCCGCGCCTCTTTCCGGCGCCCTTCTGAAGCCCCGGCCACATCCATCGAGACACCCGCCAGATCGGTGCTGGGCGCATGCCATGCCGCTGTGCCGGTGTCAAGCCTGCGTCGTGCGAGTGTGGCTGTACTCGTAACAGCCGCGCGAATCCAGCCCCTGATGCGTTGATTTGGCCCCCTCAATCACGGGGGGAACCCCCGGATGGAGGGTTGTCCCGTCATACGGGCTGCCGAGAATCCGTTTCAGCCGTTGCACTCAATTACGCAATCACCCGGAGGAGTTGACGGACGCATCTGCGCAACCGTTTGACCCCAGGTGGGAGAGGTAACCGAAATGTTCAGGGTTTTTCAGCATCACGTAGCCGTGTCGACGTTCCTCGAGCTGTTGGCCGACACCTTGCTGTGTTTCTTTGCCGTGCTGCTGGCGGCATCGACCCTCCACATGGTCCCGGACCAGTCGGGGGCGCTGCCGACGTCGCGCATGCTGCTGCCTGCGCTCGGTTTTGCACTGGTCATGATGATCCTGTATTCGTTCGTCGGCGTGTATCGCCGCGGCGCCACGCAGGTCACGCTCGGTGGCACCGTACGGCGCATGCTGATGGCGCTGCTGGTGGGGGCGTACATCACCTATGTCGGGCTGGGCACGATCTCTGATGACAGCTATGCCAGCCACCTGGTCGGCTACGCCGTGCTCTACCTGCTGGTGGGCCTGGTGATCGTGCGGGGTGCCGTGTTCATGCTGCGCCGCTCGGTGGGCGTGCCCCGCGTGCTGATCGTCGGCGGTGGTGCGGACGCACGCCGTGTCGCCAGCGACCTGGCCTCGGGTGCCGGGCGGGTCGAACGCAGCGTGGTGGGTTTCTACCCGACGGCCGACGGCCCCGATCCCGCGCTGCATGGCTACCGCATCTTCTCGCGCGAGGCCACCATCCTGGACGTCGCACGCGAGCATGGCATCGACGAGATCATCGTGGCGGCCCGCGAGCAACGCGGCGGCGGCGTGCCGATGGACCAGTTGCTGGCCTGTCGCATCCGCGGCATCCCCATCCTCGACATGGCCGGTTTCTACGAGCGCTCGAACGCCGAAGTGCCGATCGACAGCCTGAAGGCCAGCTGGCTCGTGTACGGCCACGGTTTTGTGCAGGGTCCGATGCGTCGCGCGGCCAAGCGGGCGTTCGACATCGCCTCGTCGGCCACGCTGCTGGTGCTGGCGTCGCCGATCATGCTGCTGACGGCGCTGGCGATCCGCCTGGACAGCCCCGGCCCGATCATCTATCGCCAGGAGCGTGTGGGCCTGGGTGGCCGTTCGTTCATGTGCCTGAAGTTCCGCAGCATGCGCACTGATGCCGAGAAGGACGGTGTTGCACGCTGGGCCACCAAGAACGATTCGCGCGTGACCCGCGTGGGTTCGTTCATCCGCAAGACGCGCATCGACGAGCTGCCGCAGCTGCTGAGCGTGCTGCGCGGCGAGATGAGCATGGTCGGGCCGCGCCCCGAGCGTCCGAGCTTCGTGGCCCAGTTGCGTGAGCAGATTCCCTTCTACGACCTTCGCCACAGTGTCAAGCCCGGCGTGACCGGCTGGGCCCAGGTCCGTTACAGCTATGGTGCGTCGGTGGATGACGCGCGACGCAAGCACCAGTACGATCTGTACTACGTGAAGAACAACACGCTTTTCCTCGACCTGCTGGTCCTGATCGAGACCGTGAGCGTGGTGCTGTTCCGCGAGGGTGCGCAGTGACACTGCGTTTGCAATGCACTTGAATGAGCCGGGTGCCTGCCACAAGGCCGGGCGAGGAGGTCGAATGAATCGAGCACAAGCAATCTGGTCCTGGCGTGGCGCCCTGATGGTGCTGTCCGGCCTGTGGCTTGCCCTGGTGGCAGGTTGCGGGTCGCTCGGCAACTACCCGCCGGCCCCGGCGGCAGCCGACACCCCGGATCACCGATACAAGATCGGCGCGCTTGACACGCTGAACATCGTCGTGTGGCGCAACCCGGAACTCTCGACCACCGTGACGGTGCGCCCCGACGGGCGCATCTCGACCCCGCTGGTCGAGGATGTCGTGGCCGCAGGCCGCGATCCGGCCGACCTGGCGCGGGAAGTCGAGAAGGCACTGTCCAAGTTCATCCGCGACCCGGTCGTCACGGTGCTGGTCACCGGCTTCCAGGGCACGTTCTCCGAGCAGATCCGCATCGTCGGCGAGGCGGCGCGGCCCCAGGCCGTGCCCTACCGCCAGAACATGACCGTGCTGGACGTGATGATCCAGGTGGGTGGGCTGACCGACTTTGCCGATGGAAACGGGGCCGTGCTGGTGCGGGGCTCCGAAGGCGGCAAGCAGTACAGCGTGCGACTGGGTGACCTGCTCAAGCGCGGAGACATCTCCGCCAACGTAGGTGTCAAGCCAGGTGACATCATCATCGTCCCGCAAAGCTGGTTCTGATCCAGACGGCCGGCTTGCCGGACGCAGCGATGGACGTCGGGGCCGCCATGAGCGACCCTGTGGCCCGGGAGTGCCTGCAAGGGCCCCGGGCATTCGTGTTGGCGGGCCCGTCCTGCCGGGTCAGGGCGTGGCGGGTGGGCGACCTGACTGTTTTGTGAGTGGATTCTTCCAATGAACGACATCGTGCGCCTCGTGACTGCGACGCTACGGCAGATGTGGCGGTACCGCTGGATCGGTCTGGCCGTGGCCTGGGTCTGCGCCCTCGGCGCGGCCGCGCTGCTCACGCGCATTCCGGACCGCTATGAAGCCACGGCCAGGGTGTATGTCGATACCCAGACCGTGCTCAAGCCGCTGATGGCCGGCCTTGCCTTCCAACCGGACATCGATCAGCAGGTGCGCATGCTCGCCCGCACGCTGGTGTCGCGCCCGAACGTCGAGAAGCTGATGGATTCGCCCGAGATCGGCCTGCCCACGAAGGGGCCGAGTTTTCGCGATCGCGAACTGAACATGCTGACCGAAAAGATCCGCGTGGTGCCCTATGGCGGTGGCAACCTGTACCAGATCAGCTACCGCGACGTGAACGCACCGCGCGCCCAGCGCCTGGTCGAGGAACTGGTGAACATCTTCGTGCGGTCCAGCGTGGGCTCCAAGAGCAAGGACTCCGAGGAAGCGAGCCGTTTCATCGACGAACAGATCGCCTCGTACGAGTCCAAGCTCGTGGAGTCCGAGAACCGGCTGAAGGAGTTCAAGGTCCGCAATTTCGGCGTGGCTGGAACGTCCAACCAGGACTATTTCGGCCGCATCGCCGCGTTGTCCGACGAGGTCAACCGACTGCGCCTCGAACTGATCGCCGCCGAACAGACGCGTGACACCCTCAAGCGCGAGCTGGCCGGTGAAGACCCGCAACTGCCCTCATCGGCCATGCCGGGCGCCGCGCCGGCGGTCATGTCCGAGGTTGAATCCCGCCTGGACGCACAGAAGCGCCAGCTTGACGACCTGCTTCGGCGCTACACCGACGAACACCCCGACGTGATCGCTGCGCGTCGCACCATCGGCATGCTGGAGCAGCAGAAGCGCCAGGAGGATCTGGCCCGCGCCCGTGAGGGTGGCAAGGGCGGTGCGGCGGCCACCAACCCGGTGTTCCAGCGCATCCGCGTGTCGCTGGCCGAGGCCGAGGCCAAGGCTGCGTCGCTGCGCAGCCAGCTGGGTGTGCAGCAGGGCCGGCTGGATCAGATCCGTGCCCAGGCCGGCCGGGTGCCTCAGGTCGAGGCCGAGTTTGCCCAGCTCAACCGCGACTATGAAGTGATCCGGCGCAACTATGAGCAGCTCGTGGCACGCCGCGAGGCGGCGTCGCTGGGCGTCAAGATCGACCAGTCGTCGCAACTCGCCGAGTTCCGACTCGTCGAGCCCGCCCGTGTGTCGTCCACTCCGGTGTTCCCCGGTCGCAAGGTGCTGGCCGCGCTGGCGGTGCTGGGTGCCATCGTGGCCGGCGTGGCCGCCACCTTTGCGATGACCCGCCTGCGGCATGTGGTCGACGACGAAAAGATGCTGCACTCGCTCACAGGCCGACCGGTGCTGGGCAGTGTCTCGATGGTGATGACCGAAACGGCCCGTGCGGCCTATCGCCGCGGGACGGTGCAGTTTGCCGGTGTCACGGGGCTGTTCTTCATTGCAAGCATTGCCTGGGTGGCGTGGATCGCCCTGCAGGGCAGGATCTGATCCGGGACACGCCATGAGCATCATCGAACAAGCCGCCAAGCGACTCGAGGAACTGCGCCGTGCCGGGGTGGACGTTCCATGGGCTGCGGCCGGGCTGACGGAGTCCGAATACGAGAACCTCACAGGGGGCAAGGGTGCAGCCGGGGCCGAGGCGGCCGGCGCAGCACCAGCCCGGCCGGCCTCTGCCGCGCCATCCCAGCCGACTGCCCCAGGCGCCGCGGCCCCGGTTCAGCGGGCCGCATCGCCTCAGCCTGGGGCCCCTGCGGCGCTTGCGCCGCGCACGCCTCGCCTGGTCAGCACGGCGGGTGTGGCAAGCAGCCCGGATGCCGACAATGCGTTTGCACCGGACAGCATGTTTGCGCCGGACAGCCTGTTCGCTCCTGACGCCGCCACCGGCGTGGCGCCGGACCCCGCGCTGACGGGCCGCCGCTCGCGGCGCGTGATGCTGGATCTGCCCTACCTGGCGGCCACCAACTTCCTCGTGCCCGACGCTGGCCGCTCGGCCCTGGCCGACGAGTTCCGTGTCATCAAGCGCCCGCTGATCAAGAACGCGCAGGGCGAAGGCGCCGCACCCGTCGCACGTGGCAACCTGATCTGCGTGACGAGTGCACTGCCGGGCGAAGGCAAGACCTTTTGTGCCATCAACCTCGCGCTGAGCATCGCGATGGAGGTCGACAAGACCGTGCTGCTGGTCGATGCCGACGTCGTGCGACCCAGCGTGATGCAGCGCCTGGGGCTTGACCCTGGCCGCGGGCTGCTCGACCTGCTGACCGATCCCGACGTCAAGCTGCCCGACGTGCTGCTGCGCACCAACGTGCCCAAGCTGTCGCTGCTGCCCTCGGGGACGCCGGTGTCCAATTCGACCGAACTGCTGGCCAGCGCGGCCATGGAGCTGCTGCTCGACGAACTGGCCACCAAGTATGCCGACCGCATCATCGTGTTCGATGGCCCGCCGCTGCTGGCCACGACCGAGTCGCGGGTGCTCGCCGCGCGTGTCGGACAGGTGGTGATGGTGGTCGAGTCGGGCAAGACGACCCAGGGCGCCGTGGCCCAGGCGTTTGCCACCGTCGAGCACTGCCCGGTGGTGATGTCGGTGCTCAACAAGTTTCACGGCCAGGGAGCGAGCTATCGCTATGGCTACTACGGCTACTGACGCCAGCGTGGCCCCGGCGGCTGGCCGGCGCCGGCGGCCGTCCAAGGGAGGGGTGTGATGAAGCGCAAGACTGTCCGCCTGGCAACCAGCCTGCGGCGCAAGCTGGTCGGTGCATGTGTGCTGGCAGCCGGGCCGGCGGCCGTGGCGCAGGATATGCCGCCAGTCTTCACGCCCGAGATCAACGCCACGCTGACCTTCACCGACAACGGCAACTATGCCCGGGCCGGCGAGGCGCGCAGCGACACCATCCTGAGCGTCACGCCCCGCCTGTCGGTGAACCTGCGCGGGGCGCGCAACACCGTCGAAGGCGACTTCGGCTTCGAGAGCCTCACCTACACCAACAACACCCAGAAAGACCGGGTGCTGCCGCGCGGCAGCCTGCGCTGGCGCTCCAACCTGATCGATCGCTGGCTGTTGCTCGATACCTCCGTCGTGGCCGACCGGTCGCCGGTCGACCCGTTTGCCGGTTCGCCGGGCGGCGACCTGAGCTTCAACGACTACTCGCTGGTGCGTTACCGCATCGCGCCGACGATCGACCATGCGTTTTCGCCCTCGCTGGCGTTGCTGGCGCGCTCCGATCACAGCTGGACAAAGCGCTCCGGCGGTCCGAATCCCGACGATCCGCTGCGTGACACCTATGTCGAGCAACAGGTCGTGCGCCTCGAACAACAGCCCTTGCCGCTGGGCTATTCGCTCGAGTACAACCGCGAGAAGACCGAATACACGTCCGCCCCCATCGGTTCGGTGCTGAGCCTGCAGACCCTGCGCGGTGTCGGCACGTACCGGCTGACGCCTGAGCTGACGCTTGGCGCCGTCGTGGGCCATGAAAACAGCAAGTTTTCGCTCACCGATCGCAGCGAGACCTTGTACGGCGCACGCGTGCGCTGGACACCGACCGAACGCACGTTGCTGTCGGCGGCGCTGGAACATCGATTCTTCGGTACGGGGTGGGACCTGCAATGGAACCACCGCTCGCCGTTTTTTGCCTTCCAGGTCCGGCTGCTGCGCCAGCCGACGACCCAGCCGGCCTCGCAGGTGCTCGGGGCGCCCGGTGCGACGGTCGGCTCCCTGCTCGATGCCCTGCTGACCACCCGCGTGCCTGACCCGGCGCAGCGCAGCGTGATGGTGTCCGACCTCATCAACCGTCTGGGCATCCCGGGCGAGCTGATCAGTCCGGTGGAGTTGTTTTCCGACTATGCCCAGCTCCAGCAGGGCGGCACTGCCAGCGTGATCTTCATGGGGCGTCTGACCACCGTGGCCGTGACGCTGTACGAGAGCAAGTTCGAGCGGCTGCGCTTCGAGGACGATCCGCTGGGTGCGCCGGGGCTGTCCACCTCGGACAACCGCCAGAGCGGCCTGGAGGTCGAGCTGAACCGGCGACTCACCCAGCGCCTGGCGTTCAACGTCGGCCTGCGCTGGGCGCGCATCGCCGGGCTGGCCGCGCGCGAGGGCGACTACACGCGCGAGAAATCCCTGCGAGCGACGGTGACCTACGCCCTGTCGCCCGACACCACCATGACCTTCGGGCTGCGCAGGCAGCTGCTCGATTCCAATGTCAGGGACGCCGGCCGTGAAACCGGTGGCCTGATCGGCATTGGGCACCGTTTCTGACCCGTCTGCATGTACGAAACCCATTTCGGCCTCAGCGGGCCACCCTTTCAGCTCAATCCCGATCCAGCCTTCTACTTCGACAGCCGGGGGCACAGCAATGCGCTGGCCTACCTGAAGTTCGGTGTGTACCAGGGCGAAGGTTTCATCGTGGTCACCGGCGACATCGGGGCGGGCAAGACCACGCTGGTGCGCACACTGCTGGGGGGGCTCAACCCCGAGCAGGTCGTGGCGGCCCAGGTGGTCAGCACGCAACTGGAGTCCGGTGATCTGCTGCGCTCCATCATCACCGCCTTCGGTGTGCCGCCGATGGGCGCCAGCAAGGCGCACCTGATCGCCACGATCGAGGCCTTCCTGACGGCGCTGGCCGCGCGCGGCAGGCGGGCGCTGCTGGTGGTCGACGAAGCCCAGAACCTCAATCGCGAGGCGATCGAGGAACTGCGCATGCTGTCGAACTTCCAGTTGGGCAAGCAGGCCCTGCTGCAGAGTTTTCTGGTGGGGCAGCCCGAGCTGCGCAAGGTGCTCGAGTCCAAGTCGATGGAGCAGTTCCGCCAGCGCGTGATCGCCTCCTGCCACCTGGGGCCGCTCGACCCGCAGGAAACCCGTGCCTACATCCAGCACCGGCTGCGCCGTGTGGGCTGGAAGGACCTCCCGCGCATCGAGGAGCCGGCCTATGCCGAGATCCACGAGTGGACCGGCGGCGTGCCTCGACGCATCAACCTGTTGTGCAACCGCCTGCTGCTGGCCGCCTACCTGGCCAATGCCACTGTCATCACCCGCGACGACGTCGAACGCGTCGCGCAGGAGATGCGTGGGGAGGTGGGTGAATCCAAACTGGCGCCGCTGCCGGCCGGGCGAGGCCGCGCCGACACGACTGCGGAGGCCTCCGCTGCCCCTGCGCCACGCCCACCCGGGGCAGGCCGTACCGGCTGGCCGGCAGGGGAGGCCGGCGGCATCGTGCGCCGTGCCACCAGCCCGCTCGGCAAGGGGGCCGCCTGCATCGCGTGTTTTGTCGACAGCCCGTCGGCCTACCTGAAGGGCCTGGTCGTGGCGCAGACACTGGCGGCCTATCCCGAGATCCCGCCGGTGGTGGTGATCAATCCAGGGGCCGAGGCCCAGGTCATGACGCCCTGGTCACCGCAGAAGGCGGGGCTGTCGGCGGTGATGGAGTTCCACCTCGGGGCCCAGGCATCGGCCGGGTTCCTGCCGATGAGCGCCGACCTGGGCCGCCGGCTGCACGAGGTGCTCCAGGAGCTGAATCCGGTGGCCGCGCTGGCCCTGGGGCAGTCCGATGCCATCCTGAGCTGCGTGCTGGGGGCGGTGAAATCGTCGGTGCCTGTCCTGCGGCTCGAGGCGGGCCGGCGCCATGCGGATGCCCCGGCGGCCGAAGCCACCAACGAAGGCCTGCTGGATCGGCTGTGCGAAGTGCTCTACACGAGCCGGCTGACGGCCCATTACACGCTCTACCGTGAAGGCATCGCGTCCGACCGGGTGCATTGCATCGGTGGGTTGGTGCTCAATGTGCTGCATGTTGTTCGGCCGCTGGCGGTGCCCGCGCGCAACACGCTGGTGAGCATGGCCGCGCCGCGTGCGCTGCTCGGGCCGCAGCCCACCTATGTGCTGGTCACGGCACAGTGCGATGCCGACGGGCAACTGCCGGCGGGCGTGGCCGAATTTGCCGGCAGCACCGGCCTGTTGCGGGGCGTGGCGCCGGTGATCTGGGCCATGTCCGAGGCGACCTCGGTGGCGATGCGCACCAGCGGCCTCGAGGCCCGGTTGCGCTCGGCAATGGTGACCGTGCTGCCCGACCCCGGCCCGCTGGAAATGCTGGGTCTGGTGCAGGCTGCCGCCTGTCTGGTGACCACCCCCGAAGGCGCCTGGGCCGAAGAGGCCGATGCACTGGGCATCCGTGTGGTGGTGCTGACCGGGCCGAGCACCGCGGCCCGCATCGACGACGGCTCAGGGGCCGTTGCAGCCCATGGGGCCGAACAGGCGGTGTCGCTGATTCAGGAGGGGGTGGACGGTCGCCCCGAGCAGTCTCCCCAGGCTCAGGACGAATACTGGGACGGCGGCGCTGCCGCCCGCCTGGCCGATCACCTGCGCACCTGGTTGCCTCGCCACGCCCGCGCCATCGATCCGGCAGGCGTACGCCAGGCGACCGACGCCTGAGCGCATCCGGCCGACACCACGTCAAGCCGCTTGAGGCCGCTTGGGCGGCCGTCTAAAGCGTAAGATCATGTAACGGACCCCCCTTATTCAGGGGGGTTTCTTGCATTTTGGGGCTCATAGACAGCCCACCCCCCCAAGTGAGGGGTTTGTCACGCTTGACAACCTGTGGATTTGCAACAGGTCTGTTACATCGTTACAGGTTCGCTTACGGGGCGCCGTCCGGCCCCCCCTACTATCCGTTCCAAGCAGCCAATGCCCCTGGCAATCAACGCTCAGACACCGGTCTGACAAGCCAGGACGCAGTGCCAACGCAGTACCACGGTTCTCGTCACACCGACTTTGTCGGTTCCCTTGCTTTCCGCACTGCCTTTACAGCGCCCTGTAGGCCCGACTTCGCGTGGCCCGCCGGGATGGACGAGCTTTATCTACTTGAGAGTGCCATGAAAGCAACCAATCAATCCCGCCTGACCATCCTGGCCGAACTGATGGCGTCCTGCGCCCTGCTCGCCGCATGCGGCGGGGGCGTCAACGACTCTGAAACGATCCAGGCAGCCGATGTGGCTGAAGGCGAGCGTGAAACCGCTCAAGCCACCGAGACCTGGTCAAAGATAGCCAACGAACACGAAGCTTTCAAGACGAGCTCCGCGCGCACCGTGCGTTTCGGTGCCGGCACGAAGTGGGTCACCAAGACGGTGACGGGCGACGCCACCTGCAGCCGTTACGAATTCGGCAAGGACCCTGCCTCCGGTGTGGTCAAGGTCTGTGAAGTCAGCGGGTCCACCACGACCGCTCCGGCACCTGCCCCGGCTCCGGCTCCGGCTCCGGCTCCGGCCCCGACCGGCAGCTGGACCAAGGTCGCCAGCGAATGGGGAACCTTCTCGACGACCACGGCGCTCACCGCCCGCTTCGGTGCTGGCGACAAGTGGATCCAGAAGACGGTTTCCGGCGCGGCACAGTGCAACAGCTATTTCTTTGGCAGCGACCCGGCCTACGGTGTCCTGAAGTCGTGCGAAGTGACGACCACGGCGTCGGCCCCGGCCCCGGCTCCGGCGCCTGCACCCGCCCCGGCTCCCGCACCGGCCCCGGCGCCCGCACCGGCTCCTGCGCCCGCACCGGCTCCTGCGCCCGCACCGGCCCCCGCGCCTGCCCCAGCTCCCGCTCCCGCTCCCGCTCCCGCCGAACTGCAACTGGCAGCCTGCGTCCCCGGCTCTGGCCGTGACTTCCAGGTGGGCCCGAACGTCGGCCAGCTCAGCTCGCTGGACCAGGTGCCCTGGGAGTCGCTGGCCGCTGGCGACACCGTGCGCATCTTCCATCGCGCCACGCCGTACGCCGGCAAGTTCCTGATCGCTGGCAAGGGCACGGCCTCGGCGCCGGTGCGTGTGTGCGGCGTCAAGAGCGCCTCGGGTGAGCGTCCGGTCATCACCGGCCAGAACGCCGTGACCCGCCGCGGCCTGGCCTACGGCAACATCGCGCATGAGCAGCGCGGCGTGATCATCGTGAAGTCGCTCTACACCGACGCCTACACCGCCGTGCCGACCTACGTGCAGATCGACGGCCTGAAGATCCAGGGCGCCACGCCCAGCAACAGCTTCACCGACAGCAACGGGCAGCGCCAGAACTACATGGAGTTTGGCGCCTGCGTGTGGGTCGAGCGTGGCCACAACGTGACCATCGCCGACAACGAGATCACCGACTGCACCCACGCGATCTTCAGCCGCTCGAAC
>CBFGPV010000066.1:0-20584 GCA_965650765.1 uncultured Burkholderiales bacterium | reverse complement strand
GGCCATCAAGCAGGCCATCCAGCAGACCGCTCGCGCGCTGCACGCGTCGGGTGATGGCGCGTTCGAGCACCCGTGCGTCGGGGGCGGCCTCGGCCAGCGTGAACCAGCGCCGGGCGCGGGTGATGCCGGTGTAGACCAGCTCGCGCGTGAGCACCGGGTTCAGCTCCTCGGGCAGGATCAGCGCCGCATGCGCGAACTCCGAGCCCTGGGACTTGTGCACCGTCATCGCATAGACCGTTTCCACCGCCTGCAGGCGGCTGGGCAGCACCCACTTGATGGCCTGGCTGCCGTCGCCCGCGGCAAACGCGACACGCAGCGCGATGCGCGCGCCACCGTCGGCCTTGCTGCCGGCGACCGGCCGCGCCAGCGTGATGCCGACGTCGCCGTTCATCAGGCCCAGCCCGTAGTCGTTGCGCGTCACCAGCACCGGCCGTCCGGGGTACCAGCCCTGGGTGGCCGGGATCAGGCCGTCGCGGCGCAGCAGCCGGGCGATACGATCGTTCAGGCCTTCCACGCCCCAGGGGCCGTTGCGCACGGCACACAGCACCTGGAACTGGCCAAAGGCCTGCAGCACGTCGCGGGCCCATTGGTCCCAGACCGTGTCGTCGCCGGGGTCGCTGTCGGCGTCGGCCGCAGGCTGCAGCCGCGCCAGGCATTCGAGGTAGTGCCGATAGCCCGACGGGCCCTCGGTGCCGCCCGTGCCGCCGGCACCGTCCACCACGAGGCTGTGCCAGGGGGAGGCGCTCGCCGCAGGGTCTGACCCGTTGGCCGATCCGTTCTCCGACAGGTCCAGACGGGCGATGTCGCTATGGCCGGCCTGCCATACCGCCCGCAATGCCGCGACCTGCCCGCTGTTGACGGCCTCGGCCAGTTGACCGATGCCGCTGTGCGCGCCGAAGCGGTGGCTGTGGCGCAGCATCGTGACCACCTGGTCCAGTGCCTGGCCGTGGGGGTCGACGAGTTCGGGAGGTGGCACCTCGCCTGCGGCCTGCGCCAGCCACTCGCCGGTGGCGGGCGTGTAGTGGCCGGCCCGCGCGCGGGCGCACAGCTCGCCGAGCACCGCACCGGCCTCGACCGAGGCCAGCTGGTCGCGATCGCCCAGCAGCACCAGGCGTGCCGAGCGGGGCAGGGCCGCCAGCACGCTGGCCATCATCTCGAGGTCGATCATCGAGGCTTCGTCGATCACCAGCACGTCCAGCGCCAGCGGATGCCAGGCGTCATGGCGGAAGCGGCGGCTGTCCGGGCGGCTGCCGAGCAGGCGGTGCAGGGTCGTGACCTCGGTGGGAATGTGCTCGCGCAGACCCTGAGATTGCGGCAGTGCGTCCAGCGGCAGGGCACGCACCGCGCCGGCAATCGACTCGTTGAGCCGGGCGGCGGCCTTGCCGGTGGGGGCCGCCAGCCGGATGCGCAGGGCGCGGCCGGTGCTGCCTGCATCGGGGTGCAGCGCAAGGTGCTGCAGCAGCGCCAGTAGCCGCACCACGGTGGTGGTCTTGCCGGTGCCCGGCCCGCCGGTGATGATCGAGAACGCACTGCGCGCTGCCAGGGCGCAGGCCAGCTTCTGCCAGTTCGGTGTGACCTGGCCGGTGGCGTCGGGCGTCGGGAACAGCACGTCCAGCGCCTCTCGCAGGGCCTGTGCCGGGGGCACGGGCACGGCGGCAAGGGCCGGGTCGATGCGCTGCTGAAGCGCGTTGCGCACCTCGCACTCGTACTGCCAGTAGCGCCGCAGGTAGACGCGCGGGCCCTGGCACACCAGCGGGGTGTCGCCTGCCCCGCTGCCCACCAGGTCCGGGTCGTCCAGGGCGGCCCGCCAGCGGTGCAGGTCGAGGTCGCGCAGGTCCACGTCCAGCGGCAGGGGGGTGCGGGTCGGTCCGGGGCCGGTGTCGTGCGCCAGCGCGAGCACGCGGCCGAGGTCGATGCAGGCGTGCCCCTGGCCGAGCTCATGGCTGGCCAGCACCGCCGCCAGCAGCGCCAGCGGCTGGGCGCCCGGCGCCTCGGCCGCCAGGAAGTGCAGCAGCGCCCGGTCCAGCTCGCGCAGGCGGGCGGTGGCCACCGCCAGGTCGACCTCCTTCATCAGTTCGTCGCGGGTCAGCGACAGGGCGCGCGCACTCATGGAGCAGCCCCCGGTGGTGTGGCACGGAACAGCGCGTCGACCGCATCGATCAGCGCGCGTGGTGGCCGCTCGGCATGCACGCCGCAGGCCGGGCCGCGGGTGCCGCGCAGGAACAGGTAGAGGGCTCCGCCGACGTGACGGTCGTAGTCGTAGTCGGGCAGGCGGGCGCGCAGCAGGCGCTGCAGCGCAACCAGGTAGAGCACGTACTGCAGGTCGTAGCGATGGTGCAGCACCGCCTCGCGCATGGCCTGAGGGGTGTAGCTGGCATCGTCAGTGCCGAGCCAGTTGGACTTGTAGTCGGCCACGTAGTAGCGGCCCTCATGCTCCAGCACCAGGTCGATGAAGCCCTTGAGCATGCCGTTGAGCCGCCCCGGCAGCAGCGCCGGCCGCGCGGCGCCGTCCAGCGTGCCTTGTGTCACCAGCGTGTCGAGGCGCAGGGTGTCGACCCGGTGTGCCGCAAACCAGAACTCCAGCTCGACCTGGAACGACACCAGTGCGGCCAGCCGCAACGGCCCGGCACCGGGCACCGGCAGCGCGGTGTCGAGCAGTGCGTGCAGCCAGTCGTGCAGCGGCGCGATCCAGGCCGACCAGCCACGCACCTGGCAACGCCGCGCGATCAGGTCGCGCAGCCCGGCCGGCTCGGCCCACACGCGCGCAAAACCTTCCAGCCCGGCCCACTCCATCAGCGTGTGCAGGAAGCTGCCCGCATGGGCACCCCGCGGGAAGTCATGCACGCTGCCTGTCGTGGGGGCCGGCGCATCGGGCGGCAGCGCGCCGGGGGCCTCGCGGGCGCCAGCCAGCATGGCCTGGACGGCATCGGCCCGCTCGGCGAACACCTTGCCCGCGGCACTGTCGGCCAGCGGACCCGGCTGGCCCGGGTCGTCGGGCAAGTCCGGGGCGGCTGCATCGGGCAGCAGCAGCGTTGGCGGCGCCACGCGCAATGCCGAGTAGCTGGCGACCCACCAGGCTTCACGCGGCACGATCTGCAGCGGCCGCGGCCGGCTCGGCAAGGCCGTGTCGGCGGCCGGTTCGTGGCGTGCGGCCGATGGGGCCGGGGCGGGCTGGCACACGATGGCCGGGCAATCCGTGGCCCAGGCCTGCAGGCGTCCCGCCAGGTCACCACCAGCGCCGTCGACCCCCTCGCCCAGCAGGTAACCGATGGCGCTGTCGCGCAGATCGGGGGTGGCGGCCACGCCCATCCAGGTGGCGTGGCGCGCGCGGGTGAGGGCGACATAGAGCTTGCGCAGGTCCTCGCCCAGGCGTTCACGGTCGGCTCGGGCCAGGACGGTGTCGTCGGCCAGCAGCGACAGCCGGGCGGCGCCGCTGTCGTCATGCCAGGTGAGCGGCACATCGTCCGCCTTGACCCGGCGGGCGGCATGGGCAAAGGGCAGGAAGACCAGCGGGTACTCCAGCCCCTTCGACTTGTGGACGGTGACGACCTGCACCAGGTCGGCATCGCTCTCCAGCCGCTGCCGGCGGGCGTCCTGCGCCTGCGCGGCCTCGGCGCGCTGGTCGGCCAGATGGCGGATCAGCGCATGTTCACCATCGAGCAGGGCGCTGGCCTGTTGGAGCAGCTCGGCCAGATGCAGCAGGTCGGTGAGCTGGCGCTCGTCACCCTGGCTCAGCAGTCGGGCGGGCACGCCGAAGTCATTGAGCAGGCGGCGCAGCATGGGCAGCACACCCCGGCGCTGCCAGGCCTCGCGGTAGCCGCGGAACTGCAGCACGCGGGCCTCCCAGGCCAGCTCGTCGCGATTGAGCCGGTCGAGCGCAGCCCAGTCCTGCCCCAGCGTGGCCGTGGCCAGCGCGGCCCGAAGGCGACGGCCGTCGTCGGGCTCGGCGCAGGCCTCGAGCCAGCGCTGAAGTTCACCCGCGGCCGTGCTGCGATAGACCGATTCGCTGTCGGACAGGTAGACGCTGCGCACGCCACGCGCGGCCAGTGCTGCACGCACCGCGCGGGCCTCGGTGCCGGTGTTGACCAGCACGGCCATGTCGGCCGGGCGCAGCACCTGCAGGCTGGCCTGCGCGGCGGCGGCATCGGCAAAACCGGCCCGGCGTTCGGCTGCGAGCTGCAACAGGCGCACGATCTCGCTGGCGGTGGTCGCAGCCAACCGGTCGTTGCTGCGGCCCTTGGTCGCGGCGTCCTCGGGCGGGAGGTGCCAGCAGGTCAGGGCCGGTGCGGGTGCACCGTCGATCACCAGGTGCTGGGCGCGCCCGCGTGCGCGCACCGGCAGGAAGGGCAGCGGGTTGTCGTTGCCGCTGCGGAACAGGAAGGCACCCTGGCCATCGGGACGGGCCTCGGCCTGGCCGAAGCAGTGGTTCACCGCGTCCACCATCGACTGCGTCGAGCGGAAGTTGGTGTCCAGCGTGTAGTGCCGGCCGGTGGTGTCGCGCCGGGCGGCCAGGTAGGTGTGGATGTCGGCACCGCGGAAGGCATAGATCGCCTGCTTGGGGTCACCGATCAGCACCAGGGCGGTGTGCGGGCAGGGGTCGGCCACACGGTAGACCGCGTTGAAGATGCCGTACTGCACCGGGTCGGTGTCCTGGAATTCGTCGATCAGTGCCACCGGAAACTGCCGGCGGATCATCTCGGCCAGTCGCTCCCCGTTGGGGCCGCCGAGCGCGGCATGCAGGCGCACCAGCAGGTCGTTGAAACCGAGCTGGGCGCGTCGCTGCTGCTCGCTGGCCAGGCGGGCGGCGACCCAGTGGGCCGCATGGCGCAGCAGCTCCGTCTTGGCCTGCGGCCAGTCGTTTAGGGCTTTCAGTTGCGCCTGCAAGGTCGTGAGTGCATGCAGTGCCGGGTGGTCGGGCGGCGAGCCGACCTTCCAGGCCTCGGCCAGCCCGGTGGGGGTGAGGCGTTCCCAGCCGGCCTTGGTGAGATCGAGCAGCACGGCTTCGGGGTCGCCGGCCCATGCGCGCAGCTTGTCGAGCCACGGCAGGTAGTAGCCGGGGCGCAGCTTGTGGCCGTTGACCTGTTTGGCCGCCACGGCTGCGTCGAGCAGGGCCTGCAGTTCGTCGGCCCAGGCGGGCCAGGGGGCCTTCAGCGCGGCCAGCTCCTGCGCGTGGGCCTGTGCTGCGGCCTGCAGCGTGTGCTGCGGCGGGGCGGCCGGTGGGTCGGTCGGGTTCAGCAGCGCGGTGTGCGGGCACAGCCGCGCCAGCACCGGGGTCAGCACCGCGGGCGAGGCCCACCAGCGCAGCACGCGGGCCGCGCCGGCGGCGTCGAGCGGGTAGAAGAAGGTGCGCCAGTAGTCGCGCACCGCTTCGGCGAACAGCTCGCTCTGGTCGGCCTCGAGCGTCTGAGTGAACAGGTTGTCGCTGTCGAAGGCATGTTCGCGCAGCATGCGGTGGCACCAGCCGTGGATGGTCGAGACCGCGGCCTCGTCCATCCATTCGGCCGCCAGCTGCAGCTTGCGGGCGCAGCCGGGCCACTCGGCCGGCGGGTAGCTGGCGCGCAGGTCGTGCAGCAGGTCCTCGCCGGGGGGGCGCTCGGGCACCTCGTCCGGGTCACAGTCGAACGCGGCGGCAGCCTCGCTCAGCCGGGCCCGGATGCGGTCGCGCAGCTCCTTCGTGGCAGCATCGGTGAAGGTGACGACCAGGATCTCCGGCGGCGTGAGGGGTCGCACGTAGGCATCGGCCTGCCCGTGGCCCAGCACCAGCCGCAGGTAGAGCGCGGCGATGGTGTAGGTCTTCCCGGTGCCCGCGCTGGCCTCGATCAGGCGGCTGCCGTGCAGCGGAAAGCGCAGTGGATCGACCCGTTCGATGGCGGGCAGGGCGGCGGTGCTCATGCGGCGCCCTCGTCATCAGGGGCCTTGCTGCCCACGGCCTGGGCCAGCGGGGCGAGCAGCGTGTGGCACCAGTGCGCAAACTCCCCGCCGGCCCACAGGTCGGCAAAGGTCGGGTAGGCGCGCGCGAGATAGGGGTTGGTCACGGCCTCGGCCCAGCGGTTGTGCCGCTCGTCGTGGTCTTCGTAGCGTGCGCGCGCGGCCTGTGCGGCAGGGTGGTCGAGCGGCGTGTCGCTCGTGCCGCCTTTTTCGATGAACAGCATGCCCGCACGCAGCGCCAGCGGCAGCGGGCGGCACATGCCGTCCTGCCAGGCCTGCGCCAGATCGCGCCAGAGCTGACGCGCCTGGTCGATCGGCAGCGGTGGCAGCGTCACGTCGCCGGCCTTGCTGACGATCACGCTGGTCAGCGGCTGGCCGCCCAGGTGGCCGGCCAGATGGCGCACCCAATGGCCGACCAGCTTGTCGCGCTGGTAGCGCCGGTCTTGGACGAGGCTGCGGCTGTCGGCGACCACCCGCGCGCGTTCGCCGCCGTCGCTGGTGCGCAGCGCGTCGAGCCAGTCGGCCACGGGCACCGGCTCGCTCGCGAGGACCGGCGCGTCGTCCAGCGGGTGGGGCCAGCGTGCGAGGGCCGCCTGCAGGCGGCGAAACAGGCTGTCCATGGGTTCGGCCAGGTGCTGGCGGTGCAGCGCGCCGAAGTCGGCCACCGGCAGGGCACCGCGCCGCTGCATGCGCGCCAGCGTGTGTTCGAGCGCCGCAACGCGGTCCTGCCCGTCGCGCAGCGCTGCGAGCTGCGCCTGGATCAGTTCGTCCTGCAACTGCCAGTTCAGCAGGGCGTCCAGGCCGAACGGTTCATGGTCCTCGGTCGCAGGGTCGGCAAGCTCGAAGCGGATGCCCAGGCGCTGCTGGAAAAACGCGGCGACCGGGTCCTTCAGGAAGTCGCTCAGGGCGCGCAGGCCCAGCTCGGGCGGGGGCAGCCAGGGCGGCAGCGCAGCGGGCGCCGGGGTCTCGCCCTGGCCGACGGCCGCAAGGCCGGCATGCCATTCACGGGCATGGCTGAACAATCCGCGTGGGTTGTCGGTGAAGTAGTCGCGATGGAAGGGCTGCAGCCGGTGCTCGATGGTGAGCGCGTGGGCAAGCTGGGCGCTGCCGTGGGCCGGCCGCCAGCCGGCGTCGAGGTGGTCGCGCAGCTGGGCCACCAGCACCGAGGGCGGGCGTTCGGTGTTGTCGTGGATGCTGCGGCCCACCCAGCTGATGTGCAGGCGGTCGCGGGCCGACAGCAGGGCCTCCAGGAACAGGTAGCGATCGTCCTCGCGGCGTGAGCGGTCGCCGGGCCGGTAGTCCTGGGCCATCAGGTCGAAATCCATCGGGACGCGCGCGCGAGGGTAGTCGCCGTCATTCATGCCCAGCAGGCAGACGATGCGAAACGGAATGGCGCGCATCGGCATCAGCGTGGCAAAGGTGATCGACCCGGCAATGAAGGACTGGCCAGGGCCGTGTGCTTCCATCTCCTGGAGCCATTGCTCGCGCACGACCGACAGCGGCACCGGCTCGGTGAAGCCGGCGTCGGCACAGGCGTCCTGCCAGGCCTGCAGCGCGGTGTCCAGGCGCTGCAGGGTGTAGGCCTCCTGCGCGGTGTCGTCGGCGGTGGCGCCCAGCCCACCTTCGGCGGGGTCGGTGTCCAGGAAGTCGGCCAGCAGCGCACGCAGGCGCTCGCCCCAGGTCTCGGGCGGGGCGGGTTCGCACAGGGCCTGCCAGTGCTGGTCCAGGCGTTCGAGCAGGCGCGCAAGCGGTCCCAGCAGCGCGGCATCGAGCCCGCCCACTTCGTCGAGCGGTTCGATGTCGTGCCAGGGCGCACCATCGCCCACCGCGTAGCCCAGCAGCATGCGCCGCAGGCCGAAGCGCCAGCTGTTCTGGTCGGGCGCGTCCGGCAGGTCCAGGCGCTCGCGCGCATCGGCATGCAGACCCCAGCGGATGTTGGCGGCCTGCACCCAGCGGTGCAGCAGCGGCAGTTGGGATGCGGCGATGCCGAAGCGGCGCTGCACGGCCGGCACTTCCAGCAGGTCGAGCAGCTCGCTGACCGGCAGGCGCGACTGCGGCAACTGCAGCAGCGTCTCGACCGCGCCCAGCAGGCGGTCGCGGTGGCGCTGGCCCTGGTCCGACAGGGCATAGGGGAGGTGGCGCGGATCGCCCGGCTCGTGCAGCCCGAAGACCGCCTGCACATGGGCGGCGTAGGCGTCGATGTCGGGCACCATCACGATCACGTCGCGGGCCCGCAGCGTGCTGTCGGCCTCGAAGGCCGCCAAGAGTTCGTCATGCAGGACCTCGACCTCGCGCTGCGGGCCGTGGGTCACATGGAAGCGGATCGAGCGGTCATGCGCCGGGTCGACCGCAGGCCAGCGCGCCCGGGTTTCGGCCAGTGGGCGCAGGTCACGGATGTCGTCCTGCAGCTGGCGCAGCAAGGTGCTGCCATCGGTGGGCTCGAACAGGTCGATGCGGCGACTGATGGTGGCCAGACGGTGTTCGTACTGCTCGCGCTGGTCGTGCAGGTCCAGTAGCGCGATGAAGTCGCGCCCCTGCTTGCCCCAGGCCGCCAGCAGGGGGTGGGCGTGCAGGTGCAGGCCGTGCGGATCGGCCGGTGCCGGGGTTCCCGGGCGGCGCCGCTGGCGCACGGCCTCGGCGCGCAGCAGGTCCTTGTCGCCGACGATGTCGGCCCAGTGGTGCTCGCAGGGGTTGTGCACGCACATCAGCACCTGGGTCCAGCGTGCCAGGGCCGCGAGCACCTCGAGCGACTGCTGGGGCAGCGACGAGATGCCGAACACCAGCAGGCGGCGCGGCAGGCCGGCGGGGCGGTCGTCGGCGGCGCGCGTGGCGGCCGCCGCCATGAAGCGGCGGTGCACCTCGGCGCGACCGGCCGCGCCGGGGCGCTCGCCCGCATCGTCCAGCAGTGCGCGCCACAGCACCGGTTGCCAGGCCAGGGTGGCCGGCAGGGGCTGGCGCCCATGGCGGCTGGTCTGCACCGTGTCGTTGCTGCGGGCCCAGTCGGCCAGCCAGTCGGCCCGGTAGACCTGGTACTGGTCGAACAGGTCGGCCAGCCGTTCGGCGAGCTGGTGGCGGCGGCGCAGGTCGGTGTCGCTGGCCAGGAAGCGCTGCAATGGCGCAAAGGCGGGCTGCGTCAGCAGCGGCGGCAGCAGTCGCATCAGGCGCCACACCAGCAGCGCCTTGTCGAAGGGCGAGACCCGCGGCACCTCGGCTTCGCCAAGCACGCTGCGGTAGGCCTGCCAGATGAAGCGCGACGGCAGTTGCGCGTCCAGCGCCGCGGCCACGCCGCAGCCGCCGTCGTGCACGTCGGCCGCCATCGCGAGCTTGAGCCACTGGGCGATGCCGTTGCTCTGCACCAGCACCACCTCGTCCTCCAGCGGGGCCAGCGGATGCCGACGGATCCAGCTCACCAGCAGATCGCGCAGATCTTCGGGGTGATTGCCATGAATCACCATGAACCCGGGGTTCAGGTCGGACTCTGGCATCGAGGCTCCAGGGACGGCAGGGGCACGGGTCGGGGCAGCAGTGGGTGGATGCCCCGGACTTTAGCGAAACTGCCGGAGCGGTGACCTCGACCTGCCCGGCGGCTGCCCCTTGGCCGTCAACGCCGGCCCTCTGCATCGGCCGTCTGCCTTGGCCGTGTTCCGGTCTTCCGGAAGCTTCAGGTCACCCTGAACAGCACCGCGTTGCCTCGCTCGGCGGCGCGCTGGTAGAACGCGGCCAGCGCCTGCACGGCGGGCCAGACCTCGGCGGGACCGGCATCGGTGCCGATCAAGCGGCACCGCTGGCCGATGACCTCGGCGTTCAGGGGCGCCAGCCGCGCGGCGATCTGCACCACCTCCTGTGAGGAGGCATAACCGCAGATCTCGGGGATCAGGTTGGTCTGGCGCACGCCGCAGGCGCGTTCGGCGGCCAGCACCTGGGTCAGCTCGAACCACAGGGGCTCGAAGTCCGCCAGGCACTCGCTCGGGCGTTCACCCGGACCGTCGTAGAGGAAGTCCCCATAGTCCAGGGTGCCGCGCAGCAGGCGCGCCAGTTGATCGTCCGTGAGGGCAAAGAAGTCGCCACCCATGCTCATTGCGGGTACTCCTGTCGCAATTGAAAAATCTGAACCTGCCGGCTGCAGCGTCGACATCGAACGTTTCGGCGAGCACCTACATCGAAGGCTGGGTGGTCGCGGGTTCGTCGCCCGCCGGGTCGAGACCGCTGTCGGCTGCCGGTGCCGCGGCAGGCGCGTCCGAGGGTTCGCCGGTCAGCCTGAAGCTGCCCACCAGCGACGCCAGGCGGCGGGCCTCCTGCTGCAGGCTGCCGGCGGCCGCGGCAGCCTCTTCGACCAGGGCCGCGTTCTGCTGCGTGCTGTGGTCGAGGTGGTTGATGGCCTGGTTGATGTCGGCGATGCCGGCCGACTGCTCGGCGGCTGCCGTCGAGATGTGGCTGGTCACGGCGGTGACGTGGCTCACGCTGCTGACGATCTCGGCCATGGTGGCTCGCGACGAGCGCACCAGCAGCGTCCCTTCCTCGACCTGTTCGGCCGAGGACTGCACCAGCTCGCGGATCTCGCGCGCGGCCTGGGCGCAGCGCTGTGCGAGCGTGCGCACCTCCTCGGCCACCACCGCAAAGCCGCGGCCGTGCTGGCCGGCCCGGGCCGCCTCGACCGCCGCGTTGAGCGCCAGGATGTTCGTCTGGAAGGCGATGGTGTCGATCAGGGTGGTGATGTCGCGCACCTGGCGCGAGCTGGTGGCGATCCGGTCCATCATGGTCGTGACCTGGCCGGCGATGTCGTCGCCCTGGCGGGCCAGCCGTGCGGCCGCTGCGGCGCCGTCATGGGCCTGGCGTGCCGCCGTCTCGGACTGCGCAACGGTGCGGGTCATCTCTTCCATCGCGGATGCGGTGCGCTGCAGGTTCGCGGCCGATTGTTCGGTGCGGCGCGACAGGTCCAGGTTGCCGTCGGCGATCTCGCAGGCCGAGGTGTCGATCGACTGCGCGGCATGCTGGATCGCACTGACCAGCTCGGCCAGATGGGTCTGCATGCCGCCCATGGCGCCCAGCAGGCGCCCCACCTCGTCCTGGCCGGCCGGTGCGACCTCGGTCGTGAGGTCGCCCTGTGCGATGCGTTCGGCCAGTGCCGCGGCACGCGACACCGGCACCGTGACCGAGCGGGTCAGCCACACCGCCAGCGCCACGGCGGCCAGCAGCCCCAGCGTGCCGCTGACGGCGATGACGACCAGCGCGGTGCGTTGCCCGTCGCGTGCCGAGGCGTAGGCGGCCCGACCCCGTTCGCTCTCGAGCTGGATCAGCTGGGCGACCTGCTCCCGCCAGCGTGCCATCACCGGCCCGACGGTACCGGTGATGACCATCACGGCCTCGGGCGTGGCGCCGTCATTGCCCAGGCGGGCGGCCTCGCGCACGGCCGGCACGCAGGTCTTGCGGCTGGCTTCGATGCGGGCGAGCAGTTCGCCGGCCGAGGTGCTGGCCGCGTCGTCGCCGGGCGCGCTGGCAGCCAGCTCGCCGAACGAACGTTCGAACGTTTCGTAGCGGGTGATCGCCTGCTCGAGCGCGGCCAGCTCGGCGTCGAGTTCCTTGTTGGTGGACAGCAGTGCCATGTTGCGCACCGACACGGCGACGTCGCTCAGGCTTTGCATCATGTCGGTGGCCAGCGCGATGCGCCGGTTGCCACCCTCGGCAATGTCGCGCAGGCTGGCCTGTGCAGCGAGCATCTGCCAGACCGCCAACGCGGCGATGGCCAGCAGCACGGTGCAGATGACGGCCAGACCCGCACCGATGCGGCGGCCCAGCGTGGCCAGGATGAACATGCGAGTGCTTTCCAAGGTACGGCGACGGTGCCGCAACCCGGAATTGTCAAAGTGGCCCGGCGACATGCTGGCTCCCGGCGGGTGCCCAAATTCAGGAGCCAATGACACGGCGTGTCGCTTTATGCATCGCCTCATGCATGCCATTTATCGCGCGCTTGATACTTGTGTCACCGGTTGTTTCGGCATGCGGGCGCAACACCTTGCAACGGTGAGAATCCGCGCGAGGTCTCGCCTCGCGTGCCCGCGGTCGCGGGTGCGTTTCAGTCCCTGTGGAGCCCATATGAATTCGAACAAGCCCGCACTGAACCTGTCGTTGCACGACGCGGTGTCCAACGTCAGCTATGCCCCGGTTGCCGTCAATCTCAAGCTCGAGAACGCCGTGCAGCCCGACATCCCCATCCTGATGACCTCGTATGGCCTGGACCGCGAGCCGGTCTCGCTGGCCAATGGCGAAACGGTGCTGGTCAGCTGCAGCCTGCGCCCGCAGGAGAACCGCATGACCCTGGTCTGCGAGGCTGGCAACCGCACGCTCGGGCGTGCCAGCGCCGACGGCAGCCTGTCGGCCGTCTTCATCACCCCCCGCGGGCTGAGCTGCGAGATCTCGCTGGCCCGCTGACCGGGCTCTGGCCACGTGACGGCCGCCGACTGCACGCAGCGGCCGTCAGCCCCGGGGCCTCTCAGCCGTTTTCGCGGAAGCTGTCGGGCCGGATGCCGTATTTGTGCAGCTTGTCGTAGAAGGTCTTCTTCGGCAGCCGCAGCGCCTCCATCACCGCCACGGCACGCCCCTTGTGCTGCCGCAAAGACTGCTCGAGCAGGGTCCGTTCGAAACGATCGACCTGCTCGGCCAGCGACAGGGCCGAAGGCTCTTCCACGTGAACCGGGTCGGCGCTTTCGCTGGCCACGCCCAGCACGAGGCGGTCGGCGGCATTGCGCAGCTCGCGCACATTGCCCGGCCAGTCGTGGGCCATCAGGCTGCGCATGGTGTCGTGGCTGACCACCGGCACCTCCCGGCTGTACCGGGCCGAGGCCTGCGACATGAACGCCGCCAGCATCAGCGGAATGTCGTCACGCCGCTCACGCAGCGGTGGCAGGTGGATCACCGCCACATTGAGCCGGTAGTACAGGTCATGGCGAAAGCGCTGCTGGTCGCTCAGCACGCGCAGGTCGCACTTGGTGGCGGCCACGAGGCGGAAGTCCACCGCCACTTCCTGGTTCGACCCCAGCCGCTCGATCTTGCGCTCCTGCAGCACGCGCAGCAGCTTGATCTGCAGCGGCATCGGCATGGTCTCGATCTCGTCGAGCAGCAGCGTCCCGCCGTCGGCATGTTCGATCTTGCCCACGCGGCGCTTGGAGGCGCCGGTGAAGGCGCCCGCCTCGTGGCCGAAGATCTCGCTTTCGAACAGTGACTCGGGCAGGCCGGCGCAGTTGAGCGCGACAAACCGCGCCGAGCGCCTGCGGCTGTGGTCGTGCAGGCTGCGGGCCACCAGTTCCTTGCCGGTGCCGGTCTCGCCCTGGATCAGCACGTCGGCCGAGGTGTCCGCCAGGTTGGCGATCTGCCGGCGCACGGCCTGCATGGCCGGCGACAGGCCCAGCAGCGTGGCTTCCACGCCGCGCAGGTTGGACAGCTCCTCGCGCAATGCGGCCACTTCCAGCCGCAGCCGGCAGTTCTCGAGCGCCTTGCGGGCGACGTCGACCAGCAGTTCGGTCGGGAAGGGTTTTTCGATGAAGTCGTAGGCACCGGCCCGCATGGCCTGCACCGCCAGCGACACGTCGCCGTGGCCGGTCACCAGGATCACCGGGATCTGCGCATCCAGCGCCTTGAGGCGCGCCAGCAGGGCCATGCCGTCGATGCCGGGCAGGCGCACGTCGGTGATCACGACGCCCTGGAATCCCTTGTCGATGTGGCGCATCGCCCGCTCGGCGGATTCGAAGGCCATGACATCGAACCCGGCAATCTCCAGGGCTTCGGCCGTGCCGCTGCGCACCGAATCGTCGTCGTCAATGAACGCTAGCTTGAGACTGTCGAACATGCTCGTCAGGGGGCACCTGTTCCAGTGTGAATTCGAATTGCGCTCCGGCACCGGGCACGTTGCGGGCGACCAGGTCGCTGCCCTGGTGCTGGAGCATGCTGACCGAGATCACCAGCCCCAGGCCCAGGCCCTCGCCGGTGGGTTTGGTCGTGAAAAAGGGCTCGAACAACCGGGCCTGGACCTCGGGCGTGAGGCCGGCGCCGGTGTCGGTGACCTGCACCACGGCCTGCTTGCCGTCGCCGTGCGCTGCGACGATGATGCAGCGCACCGGGCGACCGACCACGGCGTCGATCGCATTGGCCACCAGGTTGATCAGCACCTGCTCCAGCTGATTGGGTTCGGCCCGCACCCGCAGGTCGGGCTCGAGCTGCAGTTGCAGCGTGATGTCGTGGCGCTCCAGGCGGTCGCGCAGCAGGTCGAGCACCACGTCCACACTGCGCTGCAGCGGCACCACTTCGACGGTCACCGGTGCGCGGCGGGCGAAGCTGCGCAGCTGCGAGGTCATGCGGCCCATGCGGTCGGCCAGTTCGATCACGTTGCCGATGTTGCGCTTCGCATCGTCGGGGCGGCCCATCTGCATCAGCTGCTGCGCATTGGTGGCCCGCGTGCGCAGGGCATGCAGCGGCTGGTTCAGCTCGTGCGCGAGGCCCGCGGCCATCTGGCCGAGGGTGGCCAGCTTGCCGGCCTGGACCAGCTCGTCCTGGGTGCTGAGCAGGCGCTGTTCGGCCAGCCGGCGCTCGTTGACCTCGAAGCGCAGTTCCTGGTTGAGCTCGTTGAGGGCGGCGGTGCGGGCCTCCACACGTTGTTCCAGTTCGGCATTGGCGCGTTCCAGCAGCTCGCGGGCAGCCGCCTTTTCGGCCAGGGCCACGCGCTGCACGCGCCAGTACAGGGCCAGCGCCCCGAGCAGGGCCACGCCCAGCCCGGCGGCCACACCGGCCTGCAGGGCGCCTTCACGCACGGCCTGGGTGTCGGTCAGCAGCGCGACCGTCCAGCCGGTGCGTGGCATCGTGAGCGAGCGCATCACGAACAGGCGCTCCTGGTCGCCCCGCTCGGTGGGGACGAACACCCGCACCAGGCGTCCGCCATCTTCGAGCGAGGCGACGTCCCGCAGGCCGAGCGGCACGATCTCCCGGCCGCTGAACTGGCGGGTGCGGCGCAGGCGCTCGCGCGTGTCGTCGGACAGCGGGTCCATTGAGCGATAGCGCCATTCGCGGGTGGATGACAGCACCACCACGCCGTTTTCGTCGTAGGCCAGCGCCCGGTCGGTGCCGGGCCACCAGTTGCGTTCGATCGCATCGAGGTGGGCGTCGAGCATGCCCACGCCGATGGTGCGACCGTTGTCGACGATCTCGTGGGCAAACGAATAGCCCGGCACGCCGCGCACGCTGTCCACCGCGTAGAAGCGGCCCTTGCCCTTGTGCAGCGCATCCTGGAAGGCGGGGCGGTACGACAGGTTTTCCATGCTGGGGGCGACCGGCGCCGAGGCGGCACCCTCGGGCTGCAGGCTGGTGGCCACCACCACGCCCTGGGTGGTCAGCAGGGTGATGGCCGTGGCCTGCGCCTGGTGGTTGATCCAGTGCAGCTTCTGGCTCACACGTTCGCCCAGCGCGGTGTCGAGCGTGAGCAGCAGCTCGCGCACCTCCGGGTCGAGGTGGAGGATGCTGGGCAGGTACTCGAACTTGCGCAGTTCGCTGTCGAGCTCGGCGTAATAGAGGTCGACCTTGCGCACCCCTGCGGCGCTGAGTTCGCGCAGTCCTGAGCGGTCCATCTGCCACCAGGTGAGGTAGCCGATGCAGGCGCTGAAGACGGCCACGACCAGCCAGGCCAGCGGCAGGCTGCCTTCGCCATGGCGCTGCCTGCGACGGCTGCCGCTGCGGTGCATCACGTGGGCGACGGCCATGAGGACACGCCCGCCCCTGAATCGGACGGGGTCAGCGCAGGGGCCGGCTCGTGCCGGTGGTTCACGTCGATGTCTCCTTGTTGTGCAGGGCGCAGCCGGGTCGGCGGCAGCTTGCCCCTGAACGCACAAAGCGGTTTTCGTGCCAGACGCGGCGGACACGCGCCAGATCGGTGCAAACCCGCGCCAATGCTCAGGAATGTACGCCGCGGCGTGTGCTGGCGGTCGCGGGACCGGCCTGGAAGGAGCGGTTTTTCACACCAGGGTTTGCCCGGGGGCGGTGTGGAAATCCGCCCGAGGTCGTGTCGCGCATTCAGGCCGGCCAGCGCTGCAAACCCTTGTTACGCAACGGTTTGCCGGCGACCTGCCCGGTGTTCACCAGGGTGGCACGGGAACTGCGATACGTACTGGCAACCTTCACCGTACCGGAGTTCGACATGCCCACCAATCACGCCATGCGGGGACGTCTGGGTTCTGCGGCTGCCCAAGCCGTCGCGCCTGCCATGCCTTTTTGCGTCGCCCGTGCCGAAAACGCCATGTTGTGGGACGTCGAAGGGCGCAGCTACATCGACTTCAGCGGCGGTGCCGGGGTGCTCAACGTGGGCCATCGGCATCCCCGGGTGACGGCCGCCGTGCGCGAACAGCTCGACCGTGTCATGCACACCTCGCACCTGGTGGCGCCCACCGAACGGTATGTGCAGCTGGCCGAGCGCCTGAACGAACTGGCTCCGGGTACGCATGAAAAGCGCACCGCATTCTTCACGTCCGGCAGCGAGGCGGTCGAGGCGGCCATCCGGATGGCCCGGGCCTACACCGGCCGGCCCGGCGTGATCGCCTTCAATGCGGCGGCCCACGGCCACACCTACATGGCGCTGGCAGCAACGGGCCGGGTCGACCCGCACAAGAAGTATGGCGGCCCGCTGGCCGGCCACGTGTTCCACATTCCCACGCCGAGCGAAGTCGATGACGTGTCGGTGCAGGACATGCTCGCCACGATCGACACCCTGTTTCGCTGCACGATCGACGCCTGCCATGTGGCGGCCGTGATCGTCGAGCCGGTGCAGGGAGCCGGCGGCTGCCACGTGATGCCTCCCGAGGCGCTGCAGGCGCTGCGCCGCCTGTGCAACACCCATGGCATGGTGCTGATCGCTGACGAGTCGCACAGCGGGCTGGCTCGCACCGGCCGGATGTTCGCGATGGAGCACAGCGGTGTCGTGCCCGACCTCATGGTGATTGCCAAGAGCCTGGGCGGTGGCCTGCCGCTGTCGGCGGTGACGGGCTGTGCCCGGGTGATGGGCGCGATGCCCGCGGGCTCGCTGGGGGGCACCTTCGGCGGCAACCCGCTGGCGGTGGCGGCAGCGCATGCCGTGCTCGACGTGATCCGCGACGAGCGCCTGTGCGAACGCGCTGATCGCCTGGGCGCGCTGTTGCGCATGCGCCTGGGCCGGGCTCGGCGCCGCGAGGCCCGCATTGCCGACGTGCGCGGCCTCGGCTCCATGCTCGGGGTGGAGTTCCAGTGGCCCAGTTCCTACCTGCCGGATGCGGCCTTTGCACGCAAGGTGCAGGCTGCGGCACTGGAGCAGGGGCTGATGCTGCTGACCTGCGGAGCCGAGGGCAATGTGATCCGCTTCCTGTATCCGCTGACGATCGAGGACAAGGTCTTCGAGCAGGCCCTGGGCATCCTCACCCGCTGCATGGTGCCCGAAGCGCAGGAGCAGGCATGCGCGACGGCCGCCTGACACCGCTGGCGTGAAAGCTCACCTACTGGCCGACTGGCTGCGCAGCCAGGGCCTGCTCACGCCCGGCGGGCTGCCCTTGCGGCACCGCTTGCACGACTGTCTGCAGCACGCCATGCACGAGGGGCCGCTGCCTGTGGGGACACCATTGCCACCCACCCGCGAGCTGGCGGCCGCGCTGGGCCTGGCGCGCAACACCGTGCTGCATGCCTACCGGCGGCTCGCCCACGAGGGTTACACCGTGAGCCGCGTGGGGCAGGGCACACGCGTGGCGGCCTCGCTGCCTGCAGTCGCACCGGACGCAACGACGGGTTCGGCCTCGGGTGGCGAACCCGCCACGGCCGACGTCTTCATGCCCGGCCTGCCCGACGTGGCCATCCTGCATCACACTCACTGGGCCCGCCTGCTGGCGCGCGCCTGGCGCCGCCCCGGCCTGCGCGCCCTGGCCACGGTGGATCCTCGCGGCCATCTGCAACTGCGCCGCGCGCTGGCCCAGCATCTGTCCCAGACGCGCGGACTGCGCTGCGAGGCAGCCCGCGTGCTGGTCACCCAGGACGGCTGGGCGGCGCTGGTGCAGTGTGCGCGCCGCCTGGCCGGAGAGGGTGGCGTGGTCTGGGTCGAGGAGCCGTGTGATCCGGCCCTGCGCTCGGCCCTGCTGGCGGTGGGTGTGCAGGTGCAGGCGATGCCGATGGACGCGGGCGGGCTGCGGCCGGTGTCGCTTGACCTGATCCCGGTGCAGACCTGGCCGCGGGTGATCGTGGTGGCCCCCGCCCATCAGGTGCCTACCGGTTCGGTGATGCCGATGAACCGTCGGCGCGAGCTGCTCGACCTGGCCAGCCGCTGCGGCGCATGGATCCTCGAGGACGACCGCGATGGGGAGCTGCGGCATCTGGGCCCGGCCCTGCCCACGCTGCATGAGTTGGACGTGCGCGGGCGCACGGTGCTGGCCGGGAGCCTGTCGCGCCTGCTGCACCCGGGGCTGCGGCTGGGCTACCTGCTGCTGCCGGCACGTGGGGCAGACGAACTGCAGGCAGCGCTGGTGCAGGCACCCGGGGTGGCGGCCGATGCCCAGGTGATGCTGCAACTGGCGCTGGCGGATTTCATCGACGAGGGTCGACTTCAGCGGCACCTGCAGCAAGCACGCAGCGTCTACGCCCAGCGGCAGCGCCTGCTGATTGCGGAACTGCGACGCCTTGCAGGCGAACAGGTGCGATGCCAGGCGCAGCAGGCCGGCATGGACCTCACGCTGCACCTGGCTCCCGATCAGGACGACCGGCGCGTGACGCAGGCGGCGCGGCGCCGCGGGCTGGCCGTGCAGCCGCTCTCCAGCTTCCATCACGACACCACCCGCGCCACGCCCGGGCTGGTGCTGGGCTATGGCGCCTTGAGCGATGCGGCCCTGCCGCAATGCGTGGCCAGCCTCGCGCTGGCCATCGGCGAGGCGGGCCGGCCGCGCTGAGCGCTTGCAGCGCTGGCGGGTTGCAGCCAACACGCCACCGCCTGCACCGGCCGTCAGGCGTCGAACTCGATCACCTCGTCGCCCGGGGCCGGCTCGCAGCCGTCGGCCATCGGCACCCAGCCATGTCGCACGACGATGCGCCGGGTGTTGTGACACAGCTCGATGCGTTCGGCCTGCGGCACCTGCTCACGCACGAAGGCCTCGATCGAGCGCGGCAGGGTGGTGTGCATGCGCAAGGCCTGCAGGTCGTCGAGCGGATGGTCGTCGACCTGCAGCAGCGGCACGAAGTGCGCAGCGAACATCAGGGCATGCGATCCGACCTCGACCGGCTCAGGCCGGTAGCCCTGCGACCGCAGCCACGCCTGAGCCTGCTGCCGGCTCGGGCGTGCCTGCTCCGGCAGGCCCCAGGCTGTTGCGATCAGTTCCATCACCCACTGGTTGCAGTTCTGGTAACGGGTGCTGAAGACATGGGCATTCGCACTGTAGGCATCAGCCAGCAGCGCCAGCGCGCGCGGGCGATCCAGGGCGGCACGGGCGAGCAGGGCCTCTGGCGCCTGGGGCAGCAGCACCAGCGAGATGAAACCCGAACGCGGGTTGTCGGTCCCCAGCAGGAATCCTGTGAGGCCCTGGTCGAACACCCGCGGGCGTGACTCGTCACAGGCGTAGTAGAGCTGGCGCACCGACCATGAACCGTTCGGGTTGCCGCGCAGGCTGATCCCGGCATGCGAATAGCGCAGTCCGAAACGGCTCAGGTCCAGACCGGAACGCGAGATCAGCGCAGCGCTGCGCCCGGCACGATCGAGCGTCTGGCGGATCACCGCGGCCACACGCAGCAGGCGGTCCTGTTCGGTGGCGGTGACCTGCGCGGGCCGGTCACACCAGCCCGAAACCTGCGAGGCGCCGGCCTGCGCCGGGGTGCTGCAGACGAGCCCGGCTGCAGCCAGCGCGGCTGCCGTGCAGGACGTGAGCCACCGGCGCGTCGGGCTGACGGACAGGCGCGCCACCCTCACGACGGCGGTCAGAGTGCCACGACGTGCGAGTCCATGTCGCGGGCCCAGTCGTCGTACAGCACCAGGAAAAACGCCTCGCGGGTGGCCGCACGTGCGAACTCGAAGCCATAGGGCCGTTCACTGGCGCGAACGCGATCGCCAACGGCCAGCGGCTGGCTGGCCAGTGCCTGCTCGGGCACGTGCAGCACCAGCGCACGCGCCTCGCCCGGCTCGGTTGCCTCGAGGCTCAGGCGCACGGTCTGAGGCCGTTCGGCGGATGGCGCCATCGCCACCACCCGGTACTCACCGGCCGCGACCTTGCGATCCCGGCTGGAACTGTCGCTGGAGTCACCGACGGAGTCGGACACGCTGGCCGACGAGGCCGAGCCGGCACTGGAGGCCGAAGACGCCAGGCTTTCTGCATGCGCGCCGGACATGGCCGTGGCCGCCAGCAGGGCCAGGGCGAACAGCGAACCTTCAAAGGGACGAGACATGGGCATACGTTCCGGGGGATACCGCGCGTCGAGGCACGGTGGGAGGAGCAGGGATGGCCCCATCCTAGCCCGCGATGCCATGCGGGGCAAGCCGCAAGCGGGCGTCAGCGCGGCCCTTGCCGCCACCCCACCACGCGCGCGATCAGCCCGCCGCCCGGTCGTGGCAACAGCTCCAGCCGCGCACCGTGGGCCTGTGCGATGCGCTCCACGATGGCCAGGCCCAGGCCGGCGCCGTCGG
>CBFGPV010000065.1:0-20786 GCA_965650765.1 uncultured Burkholderiales bacterium | reverse complement strand
ATGTCGACGACATCGGCCACGGCGAGCCCGTGCTGATGCTGCCCGGCATGCTGTGTGACATCAGCCTGTTCGACCACCAGGCCCAGGCGCTCGCACGCCACTGCCGCGTGATCCGCCCGGACTGGCGCGGCCACGGTTACAGCACGGCCCCAAGCACGCCGTGGAGCCTGGAGCGGCTGGTCGAGGACATCCGCGCGGTGTGCAATGCGCTGCAGCTCGAGCGGGTGACGCTGGCCGGCTTCAGCCTGGGCGGCATGGTGGCGATGCGCTATGCGCTGGCGCACCCCACCCGGGTGCGCGCGCTGGTGCTGATGAACACGAGCGGGCAGGCCGAGGACGGCTGGCGCCGGTTCAAGTTCCATGCACTGGCCAACATGGCCGGCACGCTGGGCATGGTGCCCTTCCTGACGGGTGAAGCCGCCAAGGCGATGTTCTCGCCGCAGTTCCGCGCAGACCGGCCCGAGGTCGTGGCGCAATGGCGCCAGCGGCTCGGCCGCATGGACGGCAAGGTCGTGCGCAATGTCGTGCGCATGGTCGCCGACCGCAACGACGTGCTGCCCGAACTGCGGGCCCTGCGCGTGCCCACACTGGTGGTGGCCGGTGCGCACGATGCCAACACGCCACCGGCCCATTCGACGGCGCTGGCGTCCAGCCTGTCGCGCTCGCTGATCAAGACGGTGGCAGCCAGCGGACACGCCACGCCGCTGGAGCAGCCGGACGAACTGCTCACCGAGATCTCGGTGTTCCTGACGACCTGCGGCGTGCTGGCACCCGCCGGCGCGCTGCCGCTCGCAGCCTGAGCCGACCCGGAAGGGCGCGCCGGGTTCAGGCCGCCGCCTGGGCTGGCCGGGCGGCACGGGCCGCAAGGCCTGCCCCCACCAGCGCGGCCGACAGCACGCCAAAGCCCAGTGCAAATGCCGACCCGTGGAACACCGACGCGGGCTGGCCGTGGTCGAGGATGGCACCGAACACCGGCGCCGCGACGGCAAACCCCAGGTCCAGGCCGGAATACACCGTGCCGTAGACACGGCCCGTGGCCCCGGGCGGTGCAGCCCGCTTGATCAGCATGTCGCGCGACGGGCCGGCCAGGCCCGTGCCAAAGCCCGCGACGGACGCCACCACCACCGCCACCATCGCAGGCAGCACACCCAGGCCCACGACCACCAGCAGCGCAGCCGAGGCCAGCAGACACACGCCGATCACCTTCTCGAGCCGCGTCACACGGCCCGCCAGGAAGCCGCCGGCCACCATGCCGGCCGCGCCGCACAGCATGTAGCCGGTCACGACCATCGAGGTCACCGCCAGCGGCAGGCCGTACATCGACTGCAGCGCCGGACTGGCAAAGCTCTGGATGGCGCTGAGCGCGCAGGTGGTCCAGAAGAAGAACGAGAAGCACAACCACACCGACGGCAGCTTCAGGAAAGCCAGCGGATGCTCCTGGACCGGCTGGCCGTCCTTGCGCACCGGGTGCACCCATGCGCCCAGGCGGTCATCGATGGCCTCGCGGTGCCACACCAGCACCAGCAGCACCACGGCCACCACCCCGGCCGCCGCCAGCGTGGCCACCCGCCATGAACCCGTCGCCGCAGTCAGCCCGGTCAGGAACACAGGGGCGGCCGCCCAGCCGAGGTTGCCGGTGATGCCGTGCACCGAAAACGCGTGCCCCAGGCGCGGCTGCGAAACGCGCTTGTTCAGGATGGTGAAGTCCACCGGGTGGAAAGGTGCATTGCCCAGCCCTGCCAGCGCGGACGCCAGCATCAGCCCGTAGTACCCCTGGGCCATGGAGGTCGCCAGCGCCGCGCCGGCAAAACACAGCAGCGCGATGAACAGCACCGGCCGGGCACCGACCCGGTCGACCAGAAAACCTGCGAGCGCCTGGCCGATGCCGGAGATGACAAAAAACACCGTCACCAGCAGGCCAAGCTCGGAATAGCTGAGCCCGAAATCCCGGATGAACCACGGGAACAGCGGCGGCAGCAGCATGTGGAAGAAGTGCGACGTGCCGTGCGCCATGCCGATCAGTGTGATCGTGCGGGCGTCCTGGCGCCAGGTGACCGCCGCGGAGGCGGAAGAATCGGTTGCAGTCATGGGATGAATGGTAGGCCGGGCAGACGCGGCAGGTTTACGATAGCAGGACAACTTCTGTCGAGAACATGCCAAGCTCGCCCACCCCGCCGTCACAGCGCCCTGCCGTCAGCACGCCGCGCCCTGGCCCGTCCGAACGTGTAATGGCGCGGGTCGGCCCGCTGACCCCGCACCTGTACGTGCCCACGGCGCAGCGCCCGGTGCGCGCCAAGCTGCACCGGCTGCGCAGCGACACGCTGGTGGTGCCACACAGCCACCCCTGGGGGCAGCTGGCGTTTTCGACCACCGGCGTGACCCGCCTGACCGTCGCCCGCGGCACCTACATCGTGCCGCCGAGCCGGGTGCTGTGGATCCCGCCGAACGTGGAACATGCGGTGACGGTGCTCGAGGACTCCGACCTGCGAACCCTGTACCTGCACCAGGGCGACGGCCGGATCGGGCCCGGCGTGCCCCGGGCCCAGCAGGCGCCGTGGCAGGCCTGTCGTGTGCTGGAGGTGTCGGCGCTGCTGCGTGCCCTGGTGCTGGAGATGTCCATCCGGCCCGACGACGCCACGCCGCTGTCGGCCGACGAACTGGCCCGCGAACGCCTGCTCAGCGCCCTGGTGCTGGACGAACTGCGCCGGGCCCGCCCGGTGCCGCTGGGCGTGGACCTGCCGACCGACAAGCGCCTGCGCAGCCTGTGCGAGGCCATCCTGGACGACCCGACACGCCACGACACCCTGGAAGGCTGGGCGCGTGACAGCGGCGCCAGCGTGCGCACCTTGTCGCGCCTGTTCCGCCAGGAGCTGGGCACCAGCTTTGCGCAGTGGCGCCAGCAGGTGCTGCTGGCCAAGGCGCTGGTGCTGGCAGCCCGTCGGGTGCCGATGAGCCATATCGCCGCGGAGCTGGGCTATGCCAGTGCCAGCGCCTTCAGCGCGATGGTTCGCCGCTCGGTCGGCGAGCCGCCGAGCCGGTTCTTCGGCCAGGCCGCAGCGCTGCCGGCCGAATCATGAACGTCCTGTTGCACCTGAAAACTCTGCTTCCTTCTGGCCAACCGCCTGTCGCGGCGATCTGACCGCTGGGCAGGCGCCCCTTGTCGCCCCCCGGAAGAGGGATGACTTCGGCGGCACAGGCGCCTACAGTCGATTCACGTGCAGTACGGGTCGACGATCCGCGGAAAGCCCATGCCCGCCCGGCCACAGCCGGGTCAGCGGCCTGTGGCAGCACCGGGTCGTCGATGCGCCAGGCCCCCGCTCGAAAGGATGCCGCCATGCTCACCTCACTCTTCGGCGACCTCAGCCCCCTGTTCGGATCCGACCCTGACAAACCGTCGCGAACCGCCCGGCGGCACGGTCATACCGGCGACTTCGCTGCCACGGCCATCCTGGAGAGCACCGCCACCGAGGTGAACGACCACGGCCAGATGGTCGACAAGCACACCCGCGACCTGTTCATCAGCGGCTCCCCCACCGAGGCCATCCGCAAGCACCTGGCGTCGTCCCGGGCCGATCTTGACCGCGCCTCGCGCCAGATCACGCTGTTCGACCCGGCCCGCATGTGGGCCTCCAGCGTGGTCAAGGCCCTGTCCGACGCGTCCGGCCAGCCGATCGAACGACTGCACCTGCGTGACCAGAACACCCTGGCCAGCATCGCCCAGATCGAGCGCACGGCACTGCCCCGGCGTGTCGAGGACCCGCTGAAGGTGTACTACGCCGACGTGCGGGACTCATCGCCCGACGCCCGCACCCTGCCGATCGCCCTGATGGAACGCAGCCACCTGGTGGCCGTGATCGTTGCGCCGATGGACCCGCAGGCCCTCGACGAGATCGTCGCGCTGATCAACCGGGCCTCGCATCGCCCTGACTGGATGTGTCCCAACCTGCTGGTGATGCTGTCCACCCCCATGGCCCCGCTGGCCGCACGCATCGCCTCGGTGCGCTGGCCGGAGCGGCTCAATGTGGTCGTGACCACCGAGCCGATGACCAGTGCGTCGGCCGTCTGGAACACGGTGCTCAATACCTGGAACAAGGTCAAGTCGGCCCCCGGCTGGCAGGCGCCGGAGTCCAAACCCAGCGTCCTGGGTGGCGACGACTTCCCGATCCGGGTGCAGGACCTGGAGCCCCGGGCGCCGGTCAGCACGCCGGTGATCGCGGCCGGCCGCCTGGCCCAGCCCGTGGCCACGCCTGCGGCCGTGCCGTCCACGCCGGTGCCAGTGGCAGCGGCCAGCGCCGCACAGGCGACGGCCACCGGCGCCCGCGCAATGCCGCTGGCCGGCATGATCACCGACCCGGCGCGCACCAGCCTGGACGAGGCCCGCATCCAGCGCACGCTGGCGCAACTGATGCAGATCGAAGGCCTGATCGGCTGCTGCATCGCCGACACCAGCACCGGCATGGTGATGGGTCAGGAGCGCGAGCCCGATGCCGACGACCTCAACCTCGACCTCGCCGCCGCCACCGCCACCGAGGTGCTGAAGGCTCACCGGCGTGCCTCGCGCGACATGGGTTGCGGGGACCGCATCGACGAGGTCATCGTCACCCATGGACGGCGCCATCAGGTGATCCGCACGGTCGCGGCTCATGCCGAACTCTTCGTGCTGGCGGTGCTGGACAAGCAGCGCACCAACCTGGCCCTGGCGCGCTTCAAGATCATGGACGCAGAGAAGTCCCTGGGCTGAACCGGCTACCATAGACGCCCCTGATCCCTGGGCGCGGGCCTGCCGTCGGCGCGCGCTGACCGCATGACTGAAGTTCTGTTCGACTACACGCGCCAGGATGCCTCCGGTGCCAGCTGCACGGCCCATGCCTGGGCCAAGGTCCCCGAGCCGCTGACACCGGCTGGCCGGGCCCAATGGAAGGAGCGCGCACGCGAGCTGCTGGCGCGCCACGAGGCCGTGCTGGTCGCCCACTACTACGTGGACGGTGATCTGCAGGACCTGGCGCTCGAAACCGGCGGCTGCGTGGCCGACTCGCTCGAGATGGCCCGTTTCGGCCGTGACCACCCCAGCAAGACCCTGGTCGTTGCGGGCGTGCGCTTCATGGGCGAGACCGCAAAGATCCTCAGCCCCGAGAAACGGGTGCTGATGCCCGATCTTGACGCCACCTGCTCGCTGGACCTCGGGTGTCCGCCGGAAGACTTCGCCGCCTTCTGCGACGCCCATCCCGACCGCAAAGTCGTGGTTTACGCCAACACCAGCGCAGCCGTGAAGGCGCGCGCCGACTGGATGGTCACCAGTTCGTGTGCGCTGTCCATCGTCAGCCACCTGAAGGAACAGGGGCACAAGGTGCTGTGGGCGCCGGACAAGCACCTGGGCCGCTACATCCAGGAGCAGACCGGCGCCGACATGCTGATGTGGAACGGCGCGTGCATCGTGCACGACGAATTCAAGGGCCTGGAGCTCGACCTGCTGCGCAAGCAGCACCCCGACGCCCGGGTGCTGGTGCACCCGGAGTCCCCCCAGAGCGTGGTGGCGCAGGCTGATGTGGTGGGGTCCACCTCGCAATTGCTGAACGCGGTGGTCAACCTGCCCGAGCAGACCTTCATCGTGGCCACCGACAACGGCATCCTGCACCGCATGCGCCAGCTTGCGCCGGGCAAGACCCTGCTCGAAGCGCCCACTGCCGGCAACAGCGCCACCTGCAAGAGCTGTGCGCACTGCCCCTGGATGGCGATGAATGCGCTGCAGGGCGTGGTGCGCTGCCTGGAGGACGGCAGCGGCGAGATTGCCGTGGCCGAGCCGGTGCGCTCCCAGGCGCTGGGATGCATCAGCCGCATGCTCGACTTCGTGGCCGCCCACCCGGCCAGCATCGCCCGGCCGAGCCAGGGTTTCGTGCCGAACGTCGGCGCCGCCTGACCTGAAACGCCCCCTGCCCCATGTACGATCACGACGAAAGCCTGGACGAGGCGCGCGCGCGCAATGTGCGCGACGCGCTGATGGAAGACATCGGACGCTGCGACTGGACCGCCCAGCTCGCACCCGCCGGGCAGCGCGTGCGCGCCCGCGTGCTGGTGCGCGAGGCCGCGGTGCTGTGCGGTCGTGAGTGGTTCGATGCCTGCGTGCACGCGCTCGACCCCGCCGCCCGCATCGACTGGCACCACGCCGAGGGCGCCATGATGGCCGCCGACACCGACGTGTGCCACATCGAAGCCGATGCCCGTGCCCTGCTGACGGCCGAGCGCCCGGCGCTCAACTTCCTGCAGTTGCTGTCAGCCACCGCCACGGTGACCCGCCAGCATGTGGAGGCGATTGCCGGCGTGTCACCCAACCCGCGCGGTTGCGCCATCCTGGACACCCGCAAGACCCTGCCGGGCCTGCGCTTGGCCCAGAAGTACGCCGTGCGTTGTGGCGGTGGCCAGAACCAGCGCCTGGCGCTGTATGCCGGCATCCTGATCAAGGAAAACCACATTGCCGCCTGCGGTGGTGTGCCGCAGGCCCTGGAACGGGCCCGTGCGCTGAATGCCGGCGTGGACATCCAGATCGAGGTCGAGTCACTCGACCAGCTGGGCCAGGCCCTGGACGCCGGCGCCACCAGTGTGCTGCTCGACAACTTCGACCTGCCACGCATGCGCGAGGCGGTCGCCCTCAACCGCGGCCGCGCGTTGCTGGAGGTCTCGGGCAGCGTGCGGCTGGATCAGGTGCGCGACATTGCCGCCACCGGCGTCGACCGCATCTCGATCGGCCGGCTGACGAAGGACGTCAAGGCCACCGACTACTCGATGCGGGTGCTCGAACGGATCTGAAGTAAGGCGCTGCAAGCCGGGGGAGATGGTCCGCTCCCACCCCCCATTTCCCCCGTTGTCAGGCGCTCGCACAGGCTCATACTGAAGGTCAGTGCAAGAGGAGCGCCTGATGAGCATCGACTTTTCGTCCATCCACAACTACTACGAACGCCCCGTGATGGAGGCGGTGATGGAGGCGGCGCCGCGCTTCCCGAACGTGCGTGGTGATCTGCTGGCCGACGTGGCTTGCGTGGCGCTGAACCGGCTACCCACGCGCTACATCCGGCACGAAGTCGACCTGGTGTTCTACCTGACCGAAAAGGAACGGGCCGAAAACGAGCGCGCGATCAGCGAAGCCGTCGGCCATGCCTTCGAATTCGTCCAGGCGCGTGCGGCCATGCGCGCACGCGGCTGAAGCTGCCTACAGTCAGAGGCTGCTGCGATGCCCCGACTGCCCGCGACGCCCCGCCGGGCGGGTCAGGATGGTCGGGAAGCTCACCGGCAGCGTCTGCGGGTAGTCGCGGCTGAAGTGCAGGCCCCGGCTTTCATGCCGGGTCAGGGCGGAGCGCACGATCAGCTCGGCGCAGTCGACCAGGTTGCGCAGCTCCAGCAGGTCCCGGGTGACGCGGAAGTTGGCGTAGTAGTCGTCGATCTCGCTGCGCAGCAGATGGATGCGGTGCAGCGCCCGCTCCAGCCGGCGGGTCGTGCGCACGATGCCCACGTAGTTCCACATCAGCAGGCGCAGTTCGTCCCAGTTGTGCGAGATCACGACCTGTTCGTCGGCATCCTCGACCTGGCTTTCGTCCCACGGCGGGAGCGTCGGCTGTTCGGCCGTGGCATGTTCATTGATGTGCTGGGCCGCCGTGCGACCCAGCACCACACATTCCAGCAGCGAATTGCTCGCCAGGCGGTTGGCACCGTGCAGCCCGGTATAGGTGGCCTCCCCGACCGCGTACAGGCCAGGCAGATCGCTGCGGCCGTTCAGGTCGGTGACCACCCCGCCACAGGTGTAGTGCGCCGCCGGCACGACGGGAATGGGCTGGCGGGTGATGTCGATGCCCAGCTTGAGGCAGCGCGCATGGATGGTCGGGAAGTGCTCGCGCAGGAAGTCGGCCCCCAGATGGGTCGCATCGAGCCAGACATGGTCCAGACCGTGCTTTTTCATCTCGAAGTCGATCGCGCGGGCCACGATGTCGCGCGGGGCCAGCTCGGCCCGCTCGTCATGCGAGGGCATGAAGCGCGTGCCGTCGGCCAGCTTGAGGTGGGCCCCCTCCCCGCGCAGCGCCTCGGTGATCAGGAAGCTGCGCTCCTGCGGGTGGTACAGGCAGGTCGGATGAAACTGGATGAACTCCATGTTCCCCACCCGGCAGCCCGCGCGCCAGGCCATGGCAATGCCGTCGCCGGTGGCGGTGTCCGGGTTGCTCGTGTAGCGGTAGACCTTGCCGACCCCGCCGGTGGCCACGACCACCGCCGACGCAGCCAGCGTCTCGACCCGGCCGGCGTCGATGTCCAGCGCATACACGCCGTAGCACCGCGGCGATTCGTCGCGCTTCAGGTGACGCGAGGTGACCAGGTCGACGGCCATCCAGCGCTCACGCAACTGGATGCCCGGGTGCTTGCGCACTTCGTCGAGCAGCACGTCATGGATGGCCTTGCCGGTGGCGTCCGCGGCGTGGGCGATGCGCCGCACGGCGTGGCCGCCCTCGCGGGTGAGATGCAGGCCCAGCGGCCCCTGGGGATCGGGCGAAAACGGCACGCCACGCGCCACCAGCCATTCGACCGCCGCCGCGCTGTGTTCGGCGATGAAACGCGCAGTGTGTTCGTCGACCAGGCCCGCCCCGGCGTCCTGGGTGTCGCGCACATGGCTTTCAATGCTGTCGTCGCTGCCCAGCACCCCGACGATCCCCCCCTGGGCCCAGGCCGTGGCCGCCTCGTTCAAGTTGCGTTTGGCCAACACCACCACCGGGCGGTGCTCGGCGACGTGCAAGGCCACGGTCAGACCGGCCAGACCGGCACCGACGATCACCACCGGCGCCTGGGAATTCGATTGCATGCGGATCCTGCTGACTTGTTGTGCTGTGGGGCCGCTGCGGCGGCCTGCCTCCTCGCGGCATGTCTCGATTCTACGAGTCGGCCCCCCCATCAGGGCGGGGGCGGATTTCGTCACGCATGGTTACACTGAGATCACAGCGTTCGCGCCTCATCATGTCCTCCCTGCCCTATCGCCACTCCGCTTCGCCACTGACCACGATGGATCCGCACTCGAATGCCGGCGACGATCCCCCACCGGGTGGCACCGGGCATGAGTGGGCGGCCACCACCACCGACGAACTCACGACCCAGATCATGCCCCGGGACACCCCGGGGGCGCCGGCCAGGGCCGGCCTGCACGAGATCGGCAAGCTGATCACCGCGGACACCCGCGAGCTGTTCGTGTCGTGCGACGCCGCAGAGGCCTTGCGCCAGCAGATTTCGCACCTGGGCTGCGTCTACATCGCGCTGCATGACCTGGGCACAGCCACCTCGCGCCAGTTGCTGCGCCAGCTCGCCGCCCACGGCGGCAGCGCAGTGCGCAAGCTGTCGATCCGCCAGCAGGGCTTTGGCACGACGCTGGCCACGGTCGAGTACGCGGTGTTCGAGGCACCCGGCCTGCCACCCGTCCAGATCTATTCGACCGCCGCCGACACCACACCGCATGGTCAGCAGGCCGTGGCCCGTACCCTGATGGAACTGAGCGCCACGACCGTGGTCCTGCTGGGCGAGGCGCCCGGCCAGGGTGCGGCCAATGCCTTGCGCGGCCTGATGCAGTTTGTTCACGGGCCGCAGTGGATCTGCCCGAACCTGCTGATCGTGCCGCTGGGCTCGGGTGCCGCCACGGCGGCGGCGGCCCAGTCGAGCCAGGTCGTTCAGCGCCACGGCATGCTGGTGCGGGCGACACCACAGCCCGCGCGGCCGTCGGATGCCTGGTCCTACATCCTGGGGTTCTGGCAGAAGAACACCGGGCGCGGCCGTCTGGCTGCGCCGGACCGGGTCACCGCCGCGCCGATGGTGCCCGGCATGGCCCCGCTGTCGCTGGATCTGCCACCCGAGCCGGTGAAGGCGCCGCCTGCCGCTGCGCCGACCGCCCGGCCGGCCCCCAGCCAGCCCGATGCGTATGTCGGCCTGGTGCCAACCTATGTCGGTCTGCTCACCCAGATGACCGGCCTGCAGGCTTGTTGTGTGTTCGATGCGGCTACCGGCACCCTGCTGGGGCACGCCGGCCAGGGGCCCTCCGGCGCCGACATGGCGAGGCAGGGCCATGCCATTCTGAGCGCGTTGCAGATGGCCAGGCTGGCCATGAACTTGAGCGACCCGGCCCAGGAAACCCTGATCTCATCGGACCGGCACCATCAGGTGGTACGCCCGCTTCCGGGACACCCCGAACTCGCGCTGCACTGTCTGCTCGACCGCCACAAGACCAACCAGTCACTCGTGCGGTTTCAGCTCCAGCGCCTCGACGGCTGGCTCAAGCAACAGCCGCGCGGTTCACACGCACACCCCCCCGTGCGCTGACCGGGCCGGCGCTCACCGCTCGCGACGCAGCGCTGGCGGCGCGGGCTCGACCGGCCCGCGAGCGCTTCCCTCAGGTGACACCTCGCGGGCTTCGATGTCGATGACCTCGCCGCGGCTTGCGCCCGGCTGGGCAAAGGGCGCGCCGGTGAAGCCGCCCCAACGGGCCTGGGTGAAGCGGCGAAACTGCAGCCCCGCCGGCCGACGGCCGCGCACCAGGCTCCACACCACCACCCCCAGCGCCACGACCACGCCAGCGGCCAGCAGGCTCAGGCCGAACACCAGCCCCGCCAGCACGGCCACCGCACGCAGCAGCCAGCGCGACAGCGTGGTCAGCGCCGAGTTCAAGACCTGCAGCAGATTGCCCAAACGGCTTCCCTCAATGCGTGTCAGTGGACCACACGCGAAAACACGAACTCACCAGCCTCCACGTCGACCGGAATCACGTCCTTCGGACCAAAACGACCCTCCAGGATGAGGCGCGCCACCGGGTTCTCGATGCGGTGCTGGATCGCGCGCTTCAACGGACGCGCACCAAACACCGGGTCGAAGCCCACCTTGGCCAGCTCGGCCAGGGCTGCGGGCGACACCTCCATGCTCAGATCCATCTTCTGCAGCCGGGTTTCCAGGGCGCGAAGCTGAATTTTCGCAATGGCTTCGATGTGCTGCTGATCCAGCGCGTGGAACACCACCGTCTCGTCGATGCGATTCAGGAATTCCGGGCGGAAATGCTGCTTCACCTCGGCCCACACCGCCTGGCGGATCAGCTCGCTGTCCTGCCCGGCCATCTGCATGATCTGGTGCGACCCGAGGTTGCTGGTCATCACGATCACGGTGTTCTTGAAGTCCACGGTGCGACCCTGGCCATCGGTCAGGCGGCCATCGTCAAGCACCTGCAGCAGCACGTTGAAGACGTCCGGATGGGCCTTCTCGACCTCGTCGAGCAGCAGCACGCTGTAGGGCTTGCGCCGCACCGCCTCGGTCAGGTAACCCCCTTCGTCGTAGCCCACATAACCGGGCGGCGCGCCGATCAGGCGGCTCACCGAGTGCTTTTCCATGAACTCGCTCATGTCGATGCGCACCATGTGGTCTTCGCTGTCGAACAGAAAGCCGGCCAGGGCCTTGCACAGTTCGGTCTTGCCCACCCCGGTGGGGCCCAGGAACAGGAACGACCCCAGCGGACGGTTCGGGTCGGACAGCCCGGCACGCGAGCGGCGGATCGCATCGGCCACCGCCACGATGGCCTCCTCCTGGCCGACCACGCGCTCATGCAGGCGGCCTTCCATCTGCAGCAGCTTGTCGCGCTCGCCCTGCATCAGCTTGCTCACCGGAATGCCGGTGGCGCGTGCCACGACCTCGGCGATCTCCTCGGCGCCCACCAGCGTGCGCAGCAACTGAGGCTTGCCGCCGTCCCGGGCTTCCTTGGCCTTGCCGGTTTCCTTGGCCTGAGCCTCCTTGAGCTTTTTCTCCAGCTCGGGCAGCTTGCCGTACTGCAGCTCGGCCACGCGGTTGAAATCGCCCTTGCGCTTGAATTCCTCGATCTGGAACTTGATGCGGTCGATGTCTTCCTTGATCTGGGCCGACCCCTGGGCGGCTGCCTTCTCGGCTTTCCAGATGTCCTCCAGGTCGGCATAGTCGCGCTCGAGCTTGGCAATCTCGTCCTCGATCAGGCCCAGGCGCTTCTGCGAGGCCTCGTCCTTTTCCTTGCGCACGGCCTCGCGCTCGATCTTCAGCTGGATCAGCCGGCGGTCGAGCTTGTCCATGGCTTCGGGCTTGGAGTCGATCTCGATCTTGATCTTGGCCGCCGCCTCGTCGATCAGGTCGATCGCCTTGTCAGGCAGGAACCGATCGGTGATGTAGCGATGCGACAGCTCGGCCGCGGCCACGATGGCCGGGTCGGTGATCTCGACGCCGTGGTGGACCTCGTACTTCTCCTGCAGGCCACGCAAGATGGCAATCGTCGCCTCGACCGTCGGCTCGTCGACCAGGATCTTCTGGAAGCGGCGCTCCAGCGCGGCGTCCTTCTCGATGTACTTGCGGTATTCGTCCAGCGTGGTCGCGCCGATGCAGTGCAGTTCACCGCGGGCCAGTGCCGGCTTGAGCATGTTGCCGGCGTCGATGGCGCCTTCAGCCTTGCCGGCACCCACCATCGTGTGGATCTCGTCGATGAACAGGATGATGCGGCCTTCGTCGTGGGCCACCTCCTTGAGCACGGACTTCAGGCGCTCCTCGAATTCACCGCGGTACTTCGCACCGGCCAGCAGGCCGGCCATGTCGAGCACCAGCACGCGCTTGTTCTTCAGGGTTTCGGGCACCTCGCCCGCCACGATGCGCTGCGCAAGGCCTTCGACAATGGCCGTCTTGCCCACGCCCGGCTCGCCGATCAGCACCGGGTTGTTCTTCGAGCGGCGCTGCAGCACCTGGATGGCGCGGCGGATCTCGTCGTCGCGGCCGATCACCGGGTCGAGCTTGCCCATGCGGGCGCGCTCGGTCAGGTCCAGCGTGTACTTCTTCAGCGCCTCACGCTGGCCTTCGGCCTCGGCGTTGTCGACCTTCTGGCCCCCACGCACCGCCTCGATGGCAGCCTCCAGCGACTTGCGGGTGAGCCCGAACTCGCGGGCAATCTGGCCGATCTCGGCCTTGCTGTCCGTCAGCGCCAGCAGGAACATCTCGCTGGCCACGAACTGGTCGCCCCGCTTGATCGACTCCTTCTCGGCGGCCTGCAGCAGCGACACGGTGTCACGCCCAGCCTGGACCTGCTCGGCCCCCTGCACCTGCGGCAGCCGCTTGATCGCCGCGTCCAGCGCCTTGTGCAGGCCACCGGTGTTCACACCGGCGCGTGCCAGCAAGGCCTTGGGGCCTTCGTCCTGCTGCAGCATCGCCAGCACGATGTGCACCGGCTCGATGTAGGGGTTGTCGTGCCCCAGGGCCAGGCTCTGGGCGTCGCTCAGCGCTTCCTGGAACTTCGTGGTCAGCTTGTCGAGTCGCATGGGAAATATCCTCCGATTGCGAAGGAAATAGGGGACACACCGGCCTTTTCAAGGGGCGGCTGCATCAATGCAGCGCCAACTTGACAAAGATCAGCCCAGCCACAGACGGGTCAGACGGAACCCCAGGGCCGCACAGGCCAGCGCCCCGAACACGTGGGCCACCGTGTGCAGCACCGCCATGCCCCATTCGTTCTTCTGCAGCAGGTGCAGCGACTCGAGCGAAAAGGCCGAAAACGTCGTGAGCCCGCCCAGGAAGCCCGTGACGAACAGCAGCCGCAGGAAGTCGTCAGGCCACCGCGAGAACCAGGCCAGCGAACCACCGATCAGCAGCCCGCCCGCGCAGTTCACCAGCAGCGTGCCCAGCGGGAACCCGGCCCATGCGGCGTTGAACCACACGCCCGCGACCCAGCGGCACAAGGCGCCCGCGGCCGCACCGATCGCCACGGCCGAGGCATTGGCCAGGCTGAGCGCCTGCATCAGGGTGTACCCGGCGGCACCCGCTCGGCATTGCCCGCATTGATGCCCCAGCGTGACAGGGCCGCATCGTCACTGACCCGGGCATCGACCCAGCGGGCACCTTCGGGGGTGTGCTCTTTCTTCCAGAACGGCGCCTGGGTCTTGAGGTAGTCCATCAGGAACTCGCAGGCCTGGAAGGCCTGACCACGGTGGGCCGATGTGACGGCCACGAGCACGATCTGATCCAGCGGCGCAAGCTCACCCACGCGATGGATCACCCGGGCTGCACGCACATCGAAGCGGCGCAGGGTCTCGTCGATCATGGCCTCGATCGCCCTTTCGGTCATGCCGGGGTAGTGCTCGAGCTCCATGCGCTGCACGCCGGCACCGTCGCTGCGGTCACGCACCGTACCGACAAAGCTCACCACCGCTCCCACGCCGGCATCGCCCTCGCGCAGGCGAGCCACCTCGCGGGACAGGTCGAAGTCCTCGGTCTGGATGCTCACGCGTGCTTGCGGGTTCATCGTCATCCTCCGGTGACCGGCGGGAAAAACGCGACCTCGGCGCCGTCCGTCAGTGGTGCCGATTCGTCGCACATCATCTGGTCGAGCGCACACCGGATGGCCCGGCCACGCGCCAGCGCTTCGGCATGGGCGCCCGACCGCGCCAGAAGCAGCTCGCGCAGCCCGCCCACCTGCGTGCCGGGCGCAAGCTCGATGCTTTCGCCGGGACCCAGCGCCTCTCGAATCGAGGCGAAATACTTGACCGTCACCTTCATGCCATCCACTCCGACCACGGGATGTAGCGCACCGGATCACCGGCACGGATCGTCTGGCCGGGAGGGTTGTCCACCACACCGTCAGCCCACACGGTGGAGGTCAGCACCCCGGAACTCTGATTGTCGAACAGTTCGAGCCGCCCGTCGCTGCCGCGGCGCACCCGCAGGAACTCGCGTCGTTTGTCAGGCCGGGGCCAGTCGAACCCGGCCGGCAGCAAGATGGCCGGCGGCAGCTCGGCGCCCGGGCGCGGGCTTGCGCCCTGCAAGGCCATGAGCACCGGGCGCACCGCCAGCAGGAAGGTCACGAAACTCGAGACCGGGTTGCCGGGCAGACCGATGAACAAGGTCGGCCGCCGTCCCTCCGCGCGCACCTCGCCGAACGCCAGCGGCTTGCCCGGCTTGATCGCGATCTGCCACAGCTCCAGGCGGCCTTCGGCCTCGACCGAGGGCTTGATGTGGTCTTCTTCACCGACCGACACCCCCCCGGACGTCAGAATCAGGTCATGGCCAGCCGCTGCGCGGCGCAGCGCCTCGCGCGTGGCCGAGCGGCTGTCGGGGACGATGCCCAGGTCGGTGCATTCGCAGCCGAACTGCATCAGCAGGCTGCGCAGGGTGTAGCGGTTGGAGTTGTAGATGCCGCCCGGCCGCAGCGGCTCACCGGGCATGACCAGTTCATCACCGGTCGAAAACAGCGCCACACGCGGTCGGCGCGCCACATCGAGCCGCGCCGCGCCGACCGTGGCAGCCAGCCCGAGCGCCTGGGGCGACAGCCGTGTGCCGCGCGCCAGCACCACACCTTCGCGCCGCACGTCTTCGCCCTGCTCGCGGATCCACTGGCGGGGCTGCGGCACGACGTTCACCCGCACCCGCCCGTCTGCCAGGGGTTCGCATTGCTCCTGCATCACGATGGCGTCGGCCCCCTGGGGCACCGGTGCTCCGGTGAAGATCCGCGCTGCGGTGCCGGGGGCCAGCACCTCGCCGACCTGGCCTGCCGCAATGCGTTGGGTCACCGGCAGTTCGGCGCCCGCCGCCGGCACATCGGCCAGCCTCACGGCATAGCCATCCATCGAGCTGTTGGCCAGCGGGGGAACGTCCAGCGCGGAAACAAGGTCCTGGGCGAGCACACGGCCCAGCGCGTCGAAGGTGGCGACGGATTCGGTCTCGAGCGGTGCGGCCTCAATAGCCTGGGAGGTCGAAGCGAGCAGCTTCGCCAGCGCTTCCTCCAGGCTCAACATCGGTGAACGGGGGGTTGTACTCATAGCGGGAGCCATTGTGCAGCAGGTGCTCGACCACCGCGTCGGCGTCGTTCAGGTCGAGCACGGGCCGCAGCGTGGCCATCGGCATGGCCTCGGGACTGTCGGTTGCGATCGCGGTGACGAACGGATCCTCGATGTACTGCGTGGGTTGCCCCGTGGCGGCACGCCACACTTCGATCTTGCAGATGTCGGCATGCTTGAAGCCCTCGACCAGCACCCAATCGCATTCATAGAGTTCTGCGATAAGTTGATGGACCGTGGGTTGGACCTCCACTTCGAACTCGCGGATCTTGGCCAGGCGGCGGTTGGACGCCACCACGACCTCGAAGGCCCCGGCCGTGCGATGGCGCCAGGAGTCCTTGCCTTCGTGGTCGATGTCGAACTTGTGGTGGGCGTGCTTGACGACCGACACACGCTGCCCGGCCAGGCGCAGCCGTTCGATCACCTGCTCGACCAGCGTGGTCTTGCCTGAACCCGAGTACCCACAGAATCCGACGACTTTCATGCCATGCCCATGCGGCCTGCAGGCCGTTTCAGCAATTCTGCTCGATATACGTCTTGATGGCCGCAACGTCGGCCGGCATGACCTTGTAGCGCTTGGGGAGGTTCTCGATGCCTTCCAGCCCGGCCGGCCGCCCAGGCTCGCGCCCCAGCGCCTCGCGGATGGTTTCAGCAAACTTGGCCGGCAAGGCGGTTTCGAGCACCAGCATCGGCACGCCGGGCGTCAGATGCTCGCGCGCCACCTTCAGGCCGTCGGCCGTGTGGGTGTCGACCATGACCTCGAAGCGCGAGAAGGTGTCGCGGATGGTGGCCAGCCGGTCGGCGTGGGTGCTCTTGCCCGACACGAAACCGTAGTTCGCGATGCGGGCGAATTCCTCGTCGGACAGCTTGAACCAGCCCTGCTGCTCGACGTCATGCCGGAACAGCTGGCGCGTGCGCTCGCCGTCGCGATCCAGCAGATCGAACACGAACCGCTCGAAGTTCGAGGCCTTGGAGATGTCCATCGACGGGCTGGAGGTCTCGTAGGTCTCGGCGCTCTTGCGCACGCGGTAGGTTCCGGTGCGGAAGAACTCGTCGAGCACGTCATTCTCGTTGGTGGCCAGCACGAGGTGCCGGACCGGCAGCCCCATCATGCGCGCGACGTGGCCGGCGCAGATGTTGCCGAAGTTGCCGGAAGGCACCGCAAAGCTCACGGTCTGGTCGTTGGACTGCGTGGCCTGGAAGTAGCCGGCAAAGTAGTACACCACCTGTGCCACCAGACGGGCCCAGTTGATGGAGTTGACCGTGCCGATGCGGTGGGCGCGCTTGAATGCGAGGTCGTTCGAGACCGCCTTGACGATGTCCTGGCAATCGTCGAACACCCCTTCGACCGCGAGATTGTGGATGTTCTCGTCCTGCAGGCTGAACATCTGGGCCTGCTGGAACGGACTCATGCGGCCGTTGGGCGACAGCATGAACACGCGCACGCCACGCTTGCCGCGCATGGCGTACTCGGCGGCACTGCCGGTGTCGCCCGACGTGGCGCCCAGGATATTGAGCTGCTCGCCACGGCGCGCCAGTTCGTACTCGAACAGGTTGCCCAGCAACTGCATCGCCATGTCCTTGAAGGCCAGGGTCGGGCCGTTGGACAGAGCCTGCAGGTACACACCGGGCTCCAGGGCCTTCAGCGGCGTGATCTGCGGTGTGCCGAAGATCGCCGGCGTGTAGGTGCGCTGCACGATGGCACGCAGATCGTCGGCCGGAATGTCGTCGATGAACAGCGACAGCACCTCGAAGGCAAGATCGGCGTAGCTCAGCGTGCGCCAGCGCGCCAGCGTGGCCGCGTCGACCTTCGGGTAGTGCTTCGGCAGGTACAGGCCGCCATCGGGCGCCAGCCCCTCGAGCAGGATCTCGGAGAAGCCGCGTTCGGTCTGGTCGCCGCGGGTGCTGATGTACTTCAATTGAGCTCTTCCTTGCGGATGCGCACGATGGGCTGCAGCACGGTGGGCAGCGCCTGCATCTTGGCCAGTGCGAGGTTCATGCGGCCCTCGACGGTGTCGTGCGTGAGGATGATGAGGTCGGTCTGGTTCTCGTCGTCACCGGCCTCGCGTTGCAGCACGGCATCGATGGAGATGTCATGCTCGGCCAGGATGCCGGTGATGCGCGCGAGCACACCGGTCTGGTCGGCCACGCGCAGGCGCAGGTAGAACGCCGTCACCACCTCGTCGATCGGCAGGATCGGCGTGGGGTCGAGCGCACCGGGCTGGAAGGCCAGGTGGGGCACGCGATGGTCGGGATCGGCCGTATGCAGGCGCGTCACGTCCACCAGGTCGGCCACGACGGCCGACGCCGTGGGTTCGGAGCCAGCGCCCTTGCCGTAGTACAGCGTCGAGCCGACGGCGTCACCGTGCACGACCACCGCGTTCATGGCGCCTTCGACGTTGGCGATCAGGCGCTTGGCAGGCACCAGCGTGGGGTGCACCCGCAGCTCGATGCCTTCGTCACGGCGGCGCGTCACGCCCAGCAGCTTGATGCGGTAGCCGAGCTGCTCCGCGTAGGCGATGTCGGTCGCCTGCAGCTGGGTGATGCCTTCGATGTGAGCCCGCTCGAACTGCACCGGCGTGCCGAAGGCAATGGCGCTCATGATGGTGGCCTTGTGGGCCGCATCGACCCCTTCGATGTCGAAGGTCGGGTCGGCCTCGGCATACCCCAGACGCTGGGCTTCCTTCAGTACCTCGCCGAAGTCCAGGCCCTTGGAGCGCATCTCGCTCAGGATGAAATTGGTGGTGCCGTTGATGATGCCGGCGATCCACTGGATGCGGTTGGCCGTCAGCCCTTCACGCAGCGCCTTGATGATGGGAATGCCCCCGGCCACCGCCGCCTCGAACGCGACCATCACGCCGCGCGCGCTGGCCGCAGCGAAGATCTCGGTGCCATGCACCGCCAGCAGCGCCTTGTTGGCCGTGACCACATGCTTGCCCGCCGCGATGGCGCGCAGGATCAGGTCCTTGGCCACCGTCGTGCCACCGATCAGCTCGACCACGATGTCGATCTTCGGATCGGTCACGACGGCGTTGAAATCCTCGGTGATGGGCAGGCTGTCGCCCAGCGCTGCACGCGCCTTGGCCGGATTGCGAGCCGCAACCCGCGTCACCTCGATGCCGCGGCCGGCACGGCGCAGGATCTCGGCCTGGTTGCGCTGGAGCACCTTGACGACGCCGCTGGCAACAACACCGGCGCCCAGCAGGCCCAGACGCATCGGGTTCTGTGTGGAGTTCATAGGGATGGGGACTCAGTGGGAATGACGTTTGCGATAGTGCTCGAGGAAGCGCGCGATGCGGCCGATGGCGTCGGTCAGATCGTCCGAGTTGGGCAGGAACACCAGGCGGAAGTGATCAGGCTGCGGCCAGTTGAAGCCGGTGCCCTGCACGATCAGCACTTTCTCTTCGGCCAGCAGCTCGTAGGCGAACTGCTGGTCGTCGGCGATCGGGTACAGCTTGGGGTCGAGCCGCGGGAACATGTAGAGCGCCGCCTTGGGCTTGACGCAGGTGACGCCCGGGATGTCGGACAGCAGCTTGTGGGCCAGGTCCCGCTGGCGGCACAGCCGACCGCCGGGCGCGACCAGGTCCTTGATGCTCTGGTAGCCACCCAGTGCGGTCTGGATCGCGAGCTGCCCGGGCGTGTTCGAGCACAGGCGCATCGAGGCCAGCATGTTCAGGCCCTCGATGTAGTCGCGCGCATGGCGCTTCTCGCCCGACACCACCATCCAGCCGGCACGGTAGCCGCAGCTGCGATAGTTCTTGGACAGGCCGTTGAAGGTCACGCACAGCACGTCATCGGCCAGCGAGGCAATGCTGGTGTGGGTGTTGCCGTCGTACAGCGTCTTGTCGTAGATCTCGTCGGCGAAGATGATCAGCTGGTGCTGGCGTGCAACCTCGATGATCTCCTGCAGCACGGCCTCGGGGTAGAGCGCGCCAGTGGGATTGTTCGGGTTGATGACCACGATCGCCTTGGTGTTGGGCGTGATCTTTGCCTTGATGTCGGCGATGTCAGGCAGCCAGTCCGACTGTTCGTCGCAGATGTAGTGCACCGGGTTGCCCCCGGACAGCGACACCGCTGCGGTGTAGAGCGGGTAGTCAGGTGCAGGAATCAGCACTTCGTCGCCATCGTTGAGCAGCGCGTTCATGCTCATCACGATCAGCTCGGACGCGCCATTGCCCAGATACACGTCGTCGACCGTCACGCCCCGGATGTTCTTCTCCTGCGTGTAGTGGACAACGGCCTTGCGCGGCGCGAACAGGCCCTTGGAGTCGGTGTAGCCGGCCGTGTGGGGCATGTTGCGGATCATGTCCTGCACGATCTCGTCGGGCGGCTCCAGCCCGAACACCGCGAGGTTGCCGATGTTCAGCTTGATGATCTTGTGGCCCTCTTCTTCCATCTGCCGGGCCTTCTCGAGCACGGGCCCGCGAATGTCATAGCAGACATTGGCCAGCTTGGCGGACTTGGAGACGGGTTTCACGTGCTGCTCCTGCGGGTGTTGGCCCGGAATGTTGCGGTGCAAAACCTATAATTTAACCACAGCGCCCCGCTCCAACCCTGCCTCGTCGGCCCTGAGGAATTCCGCTTGAAACTCCAGCCTGACCGCCCCGACGCCTCGCTCAACATGATCGCCGCCTTCGGCCCCCGCGGCCTGAACGTCAACGGGCAGATCATGCAGTCCAGCGTGGTCATCCCCTGGACCGGTGCGCTGGTGCCCTGGGCATGCGACAGCGTCGAGCAGTTCACGGCCGAGCACTTCGAGATGATCGCCGCCCACCGCCCCGAGGTCGTGCTGATCGGTACCGGCACCCGGCTGCGATTTGCGCGGCCGGACGTGCTGCGCCCGCTGATCGAACGCCGCATCGGCCACGAGACCATGGACACCGCCGCGGCCTGCCGAACCTACAACATCCTGGTGTCCGAGGGTCGCAGCGTGGTCGCCGCACTGCTGCTTGC
>CBFGPV010000064.1:0-21250 GCA_965650765.1 uncultured Burkholderiales bacterium | reverse complement strand
ATCTGTTCGCGCTTGCCACCCTTGTAGGTGAACAGGGTCAGGGCGCCGTTCTTGATGTCGCCCTTGTTGTCGAACTCGATGTTGCCGGTCACGCCGGTGTGCTTGATCTTGGCCAGCTCAGGCAGGTACTTGGCGGGGTCGGTCGAACCGGCCTTCACCATGGCAGCCACCATCGTGTTGACGGCGTCATACACGTACGGAGCGTAGATCTGCACGTCGGCATTGAACTTCTTCTTGAAGGCGGCCTTGAAGTCGTCCATGGCCTTCTTCTGCGAGCCTTCGACACCGCCGGCTTCAGCACACACCACCTGGCCGTCACCCATGGTGCCGGCAGCCAGCTTGGGCAGTTCGCCCGAGCAGATGCCATCGCCACCCATGAACTTGGCTTCGATGCCCAGCGACTTCATCTGGCGCAGCATCGGGCCGGCCACGGCGTCCATGCCACCGTAGAACACCACGTCGGGCTTCTTGCCCTTGATGGAGGTCAGGATGGCGGTGAAGTCCGTTGCCTTGTCGTTGGTGAATTCGCGAGCAACGATGGTGCCGCCCGCGCCCTTGACGCCCTTCTCGAACTCGTCGGCGACGCCCTGGCCGTAGGCCGTGCGGTCGTCGATGACGGCGATGGACTTGCCCTTCAGGTCCTTGACGGCATAACGGCCCAGCGTGCCACCCAGGTGCACGTCGTCAGCCACCACGCGGAAGGCCGTCTTGAAGCCTTGGCGGGTGTACTTCGGGTTCGTGGCAGACGGGGAGATCTGGGGAATGCCAGCGTCGCTGTAGATCTTGGAAGCCGGGATGGTGGTGCCCGAGTTCAGGTGGCCGATCACGCCGTTGACCTTGGAGTCCACCAGCTTCTGAGCGGCTGCGGTGCCCTGCTTGGGATCACCGGCATCGTCCTCAGCGAGCAACTCGAACTTGACCTTCTTGCCCCCGATCGTCACGCCCTTGGCGTTCAGCTCGTCGATGGCCATGCGGGCGCCGTTTTCGTTGTCCTTGCCCAGGTGGGCAATGCCGCCGCTGGTCGGGCCGATGTGACCGATCTTCACGACTTCCTGTGCCATGGCCGTGCCCGCCAGAGTCAGCGCAGCAGCACCCACGATCAGGTTCAGTTTGAATTGCATGAATAGCCTCCTAGATTGCGGAAAGTTGAGACCGTTTGATTACTCAACGGCCGGAACAATACTCGAAAAAAATCAGCATCTCTAGCGGGAATTCTCTAAGCAAACCGAACAATGTGGGGTCAACCACGTCGTATGGCCTGCGTTAGCGATTCCCTGCCTGCACTGGGAGCGGACCCTGTTTCAGCATGCACGCAAGGCATGCCTGCGCGATGCGGTCCGAAGTCGAACCTGGGGTTTGTACGGGGCTGCCCATCAGCACATCGAGATGCATGCCAACGAGTTAGCAAGAGGCAGGCCAGACGCGCGCCGCTCGTGCGATGCGCAGCCGCGCCAGACGCGAGCCCTGCCGGGCTCGTTCACACCGTCTCAGCGGTCGCGCGTTCGAGCAAGCTCCTGGGCGACGGCTCGCGCGATCACGTCACGCAGGGTGTCGGCCAGTTCGATGCGGGTCTCGCGGATGAGCTGATCGCTCATGCGGGCCAACGCGGGTGTGAGGGTTTCGCGCAGCCGGTACTCGAGCATCGAGTCGATCTGACGCTGCAGGTCGGTCAGCACACGGTGTGCGATCTGCTCCTGCGAGCCGGCCAGCAAGAAGGCCGGCGGTGGCACGGGTGGCAGCTCGGCAGGCTGCGCGGCTGCCTGCGGCGCGGGTGCTGCAGCCTGCGGTGCGGGCCCCGTTGCCGCGACCACGGACGGCCCCTCAGCGTTGGCTGCCGTGGCCGCAGGCGCTGCTGGTGCAGCCACGCTGGCAGCCGGCAAGGCGTGTTCGGCACTCGCGTGTTCAACGACCGCCTGCGCGGAAGGGGCTGCGTCTGCAGCCTGCACGGAATTCGGATCCTCGAACTGCACCACCTCGGTGAGGATGGGCACCTGCCTGGGGGGAAGGACCTTGTTCACCGTGGTGCTCCGCAATGGTGTCGACGCTGGCTCACGCGTTCACCTCATGTCGTTCGATGGCATAACCGCGGTCACTGTAGTGCTTCCAGCGCATGCGGCCCGCCTGGCGTTCCTGGGGATCTGCAGTGACGACCTCGATGAGTCTGCTGAACCGTTCGAAGCCCTCGGGCACCTGGGCTCCCAGGTTCACCAGCACAGCCGTGTGGGGCAGGTCCGCACCGCGTTCAGCCAGCCAGATCGGCGTGCGCTGCGCCTGGCGCTCGCGCGTGGCCGCGTCCGCGCCGGGCCGGCAACGCGCATGCGGCACGAAGTCGATCGGGTCGAAGCACCACAGGTCATGGTCGAGCCGCTCGAGCAGCGCAGCCTCACCGACCACCCCCACCTGCGCCGCACTGCGATAGGCCTTGCGCAGCAGCCTGCAGGCGTACGCGATGCGGTCCTGCACGTTGAAGTGAAAGGCAATCTCGGTCATGGCGGACAAGCGGTGCGTTCAGCAAGTCATGCGTCGTGAGGTACGGCCCGATGGTTCATCGGTTCACTTGACCTGCGACAGCAGGTAGTGCGTCAGCAGGCCTACCGGGCGACCGGTGGCGCCCTTGGCTGCGCCGCTCTTCCAGGCTGTGCCGGCGATGTCGAGGTGAGCCCAGCGGTACTTGCCGGTGAACTTGCGCAGGAACATCGCCGCAGTGATCGCGCCACCGGCCCGTCCGGCAACGTTGCCCATGTCGGCAAAATTGCTCTTCAGGCCCTCTTCGTACTCTTCGTCGAGCGGCATGCGCCAGCACGGATCGAGTGCGGCCCGGCCGGCGTCCTGCAGCGCAGCGGCCAGCGTGTCGTCGGCGCTGAACAGCCCGGTGTGGTGGTGTCCGAGTGCAATGACGCAGGCACCGGTCAAGGTGGCGATGTCGACGACCGATGCTGGCTTGAAGCGCTCGACGTAGGTCAACGCGTCGCACAGGATCAGGCGGCCTTCGGCATCGGTGTTCAGGATCTCGATGGTCTGGCCCGACATGCTGGTCACCACATCGCCCGGCTTGACCGCACGCCCATCGGGCATGTTCTCGCAGGCCGGGATCACACCGATCACGTTCAGTCGCGGCTTGAGCTCGCCGACCGCGCGCATCGTGCCCAGCACACTGGCGGCGCCTCCCATGTCGAACTTCATCTCGTCCATCTCGGGGGCAGGCTTGATCGAGATGCCGCCCGTGTCGAAGGTGATGCCCTTGCCGACGATGACGTGCGGTGGTTGTGTCCGCGCCGCACCGTCATGGCGCAGCACGATGAAGCGCAGCGGCTCTTCGGAGCCCTGGGCCACGGCCAGGAAGGCGCCCATGCCGAGCTTCTCGACGGCCTTGCGGTCCAGCACCTCGACCTTCAGCGAGAACTCGCGCGCGAGCTTGCGTGCCTGGTCAGCCAGGAAACTGGGCGTGCAGTGGTTGCCCGGGCGGTTTGCGCATTCGCGAGCGAGTGTCACGCCCGACGCAATGGCCTGACCCAGGCGCAGGCCTTCCTGGGCCGGCTTCAGGTCGGGCTTGTCGACCAGCAGCGTCACCTTGGCCATGGGGGGCGCTGGCGGTGCGCTGGGCTTGGTGTGGCGGTAAACGTAGGTTGCATCGGACACCGCCGTGACCAGCGCCTGCGCATGGGCCGAGCCCAGCTCGGCATCGGCAGCGCTGACGACGGCCACGTGACGGGCGCCGGTGGACTTGAGGCTGGCCACACCCTGCGCCACGGCCGCACGGAACGCCTTGGCCCCGGCGTCAGCCGCCACAGCCCACACGAGGCGCGGCGCCCGCACCCCCTGGGGGCGATGCACGTACAGCGTGCGACCGGCCTTCAGTTGCAGGTCACCTTGCGCCACGGCCTCCTTCAGGGCCTGGGCCAGCGTGGGATCGAGTCGCAGACCCTTGGGTTCACCGGCCACCACCACGAGCAGGGCATCGGCGACCACATCGGCCAGGGCAGAACGGGAAACGGTTTGAGTGCGGAAGTCCATAATGCAAGGCTGACTTTGAACCGACCGATGTTATTCGATTCCTCCGTCCGCCGAGAGATGGCACGCAGCTTCGGAGCCACGCTGGTGGTGCTGCTGACCATCGTGCTCACGATGATGCTGATCCGCACGCTGGGCCAGGCCGCCAGCGGCGCGGTGGCGCCGGCGCACGTGGTGCTGCTGCTGGGCTACACGATGCTGGGTTACCTGCCCATCATCCTGACGTTGTCGCTGTTCATCGCCACCGTCAGTGCCTTGTCGCGCATGTACCGCGACAGCGAGATGACCGTGTGGTTTTCCAGTGGTGTGTCACTGGTGCGTTTCGTGCGGCCGGCCTTTCGTGTGGCCGGGCCGGTGCTGCTGATGATCACCCTGCTCGCGCTGCTGGTCTGGCCCTGGGCCAACCAGAACAATGCCGACTTGCGCGCACTGTACGAGCGCCGCTCCGACCTCTCCCGCGTCATGCCCGGACAGTTCCAGAGCTCCAGCGACGGGCGGCGCGTGTTTTTCATCGAGCGCAACACCGACAACGGCCGCACCGGGCGCAACGTGTTCGTGCTGATGCGCGACGGCGTCACCGAGTCGGTGACCTCCGCCAGTGAAGGCCGCGTGCACATCGTCGGCGAAGACCGCTTCCTGGTGCTGAACGACGGCCAGCGCGTCGACTACAACCTGCAGACCAACGAAAAGAAGGTCGCTCGTTTCGAAAGTTACCAGGTGCTTGCCGGCGATCGGGTCGACACGCGCACCGGCACGCTGCCGCCCAAGGCACAGAGCACGATCGCGCTTGTGCTCGACCCGACCACACGCCACCTGGGCGAGCTGGTCTGGCGCGTCGGGCTGCCGCTGACTGCCATGAATCTGCTGCTGCTGGGCGTGGGGCTGTCGGCGACCAACCCGCGTCGCGGCTCCAGCTGGAACCTCCTGCTCGCCCTGCTGACCTTCATCGTCTACTACAACCTGCTCAACCTGAGTCAGGCCTGGGTGTCGAACGGGCAACTGGCCCCGCTGCAGGCCATCGGTGTCGTGCATGGAACCGCGGCGTTGCTGGCGGTGATGATCCTGCAGGCGCGCCAAGGGGGCTGGCGTGCCTTGCTGCCGCTGCCTCGGCGCGCGCCTGCCGACCCGGCCTGAACTGTCCAAGGCAACACCGCACGATGCGAACCGTCCGCCGCTTCATCTTCCGCGACGTCCTGCTGGCCATCACCTTCGTGGCGGTGGCCTTTCTGGCGCTGTTCTTTTTCATCGATGTTGTCGACGAACTCGAGAAGATCGGGCGGGGCGGCTACACCGTCCAGCGCGCGCTGCTGTACTGCGCGATGCTGCTGCCCGGGCATCTGTACGAGCTCATGCCCATTGCCGTGCTGATCGGCACCATCTACGCCATGGCGCGGCTCGCGCAGTCATCAGAGTTCACCATCCTGCGCACCAGCGGGCTGGGCCCCGGCCTGGCACTCGGTCTGCTGCTCAGCCTGGGCCTGGCCTGTGCCGCAGTGACCTTTGTGGTCGGTGACTACCTGGCGCCCTGGGCCGACCGTCAGGCCGAGTGGCTGCGCGTGCAAAGCCGCGCTGGGACGGTCTTCGGCAAGCCGGGGTCCTGGCTGAAGGACCGCGGCCTGGTCAACGGGGTCGAACACACCTATTCGGTGCAGGTGACGACCGCATCCACCGACGGCGACCTGCGCAACATCCGCTTGTACGAGTTCGATCGTGAGGGACGGCTGGTGTCCCGCACGAGTGCCGACCGCGGCCGCATCGAACCGGGCGCCGTGTGGCGCCTCGAGCAGGCCCAGCGCACCACGCTGCGCCCGGCACCATCGGCAGACAACCGCCACGAGATCGAGGTGATCGACGAAACACTGCCGGAGCTGGAATGGCGCAGCACCCTGACCAGCGCCGTGGTCGCCGCAGCCGTGCGGCCTCCGGACACCATGTCGACAGTGGACCTGTTCCGCTACATGGGCCATCTGGCCGAAAACGAACAGGCTGCGCAGCGCTACGAGATCCAGTTCTGGAAAAAGGCGCTGTACCCCTTCGCATGTCTCGTGATGGTGGCCCTGGCCCTGCCCTTCGCGTATCTCCACAGTCGCTCAGGCGGCATCAGCCTGAAGGTGTTTGGTGGGGTGATGCTGGGCATCAGCTTCGTGCTGCTGAACAACATCGCCAACCACATCGGCCTGCTGCAGAACTGGACACCCTGGGTGGCGGCCGCCACGCCCAGTGCGCTGTACCTGCTCATTTCACTGCTGGCTTTCCAGTGGCTGGTACGTTATCGCTGACCCCTCCCTCGCCTTCGCTCTTCACCTCATGAACCACGGCATCCTCCTTTTTGCGCATGGCGCCCGTGACCCCGCCTGGGCCGGGCCGTTCGAGGCGGTGGCCACCCAGTTGCGCGCCCGCAGCCCGGCCGTGCCTGTCGTGCTGGCCTACCTGGAATTCATGACCCCCACCCTCGCCGAGGCCGGCGCACAGCTTGCCGCCGCCGGCTGCACGCAGGTGAGCATCGTCCCGTTGTTCCTTGGCGCGGGCGGCCATGTGCGCAAGGACCTGCCTCGCCTGGTCGACGCGCTCGCTCAGGCCCATCCGGGTGTGGTGTGGCGGCTGCATCCCGCCGTGGGCGAGGCCCCAACCGTGATTGCCGCCATGGCGGCCACGGCCAGGGCGATGGCCTTGGACGAACCCCCAGCCACCCAATGAAAATTCTCAGGTGACATAATTTCCGAATTCTTCAGATTCGGTTGAAATATGAACCTGCACCAGTTCCGGTTTGTCCAGGAGGCGGTCCGCCGCAATCTCAACCTGACTGAAACCGCCAAGGCGCTGTACACCTCCCAACCGGGTATTTCCAAGGCCATCCTCGAACTCGAGGAAGAACTGGGCGTGGACATCTTTGCGCGTCACGGCAAGCGCCTCAAACGCGTCACCGAGCCCGGCCTGCAGGTGCTCAAGTCGATCGAGATCATCATGCGCGAGGTCGGCAACCTCAAGCGCATCGGTGAGGAGTTCTCCAAGCAGGAAGCCGGCACGCTGTCGATTGCCACCACACACACCCAGGCACGCTATGTCTTGCCCGCGCCCGTGGCCCAATTGCGCAAGCGTTTTCCCAAAGTGAACGTCAGCCTGCACCAGGGCACGCCGGAGCAGGTCGCGCAGATGGTGCTGGAAGAGTCCGCCGAGATCGGCCTGGCCACCGAATCGCTGGCGGGTTTTGACGAACTGGTGACCCTGCCGTGCTACGAATGGCAGCATGTGGTCGTGCTGCCGGCCGCCCATCCGCTGGCGCAGGTCGAGCGCCTGACGCTGGAGCATCTGGTCGCCGAGCCGCTCATCTCGTACCACCCTTCGTTCACCGGCCGCACCAAGATCGACCAGGCCTTCGCCACCCGCCAGCTCAAGCCCAACATCGTGCTGGAGGCCATCGACTCCGACGTCATCAAGACCTATGTCCGTCTGGGACTGGGCGTGGGCATCGTGGCCGAGATGGCCGTGCGGGACGACCCGCTGTTCCTGGCCGCTGCCAACGATCTGGTGTGGCGGCCCGCCGGGCACCTGTTCGGCCAGAACGTGGCGCGGGTCGCCTTCAAGCGTGGGGCCTACCTGCGCAACTTCGTGTATGCGTTTGCCGAGCTCACCTCCGAACGTCTGACGCGCAACCTCATCATTCGCGCGATGGGCAACGACCATTCCTCCTACGACCTCTAGGCCTCAAGCCCGCCCCTGCGCACCACATCGCCAGAACGCCACTCACCGCCGCAAGGCGCACGCAAATGAACGCTACCTCCGTCACGTCTGACCGCACTCCGGACATCGGTACCCGCCTGCCCAAGGTCGGCACCACGATCTTCACCGTGATGTCCGCCCTGGCTCAGGAGCACGGCGCCGTCAACCTCGGCCAGGGCTTCCCGGACTTCCCCTGCGACCCGCAACTGCTCGACCATGTGAGCGACGCGATGCGGGCCGGGCACAACCAGTACCCGCCAATGGCCGGCATCCCGGCCTTGCGCGAGGCGATCGCGGCCAAGATCGACGCGATGTACGGTCGCCACTATGACGCTGGCTCCGAGATCACGATCACCGCGGGGGCCACGCAGGGCATCCTCACAACCCTCCTGGCCGTCGTGCGGCCCGGGGACGAGGTCATCGTGCTGGAGCCCTGCTACGACAGCTACGTGCCCAACATCGAACTGGCCGGTGGCCGCGCAGTGTTCGTCCCGCTGGGCGAGACCGGCGTACCGGGAAGCTTTCGACCCGACATCGCCCGCATCGCCGCGGCCATCACGCCGCGCACGCGAGCCCTCGTGATCAACACACCGCACAACCCCAGTGCCACGGTGTGGTCCGACGCCGACATGCAGGCCCTGGCCGACCTGCTGGCGCCCACCGACATCGTCGTGGTGTCGGACGAGGTCTACGAACACATGGTGTTCGACGGTGCACGGCACGAGAGCGTGGCACGCCACCCCGCCCTGGCGGCTCGCAGCTTCATCGTGTCGAGTTTCGGCAAGACCTACCACGTCACGGGCTGGAAGGTGGGCTACGTCGCGGCTCCCGCCTCGCTGATGGCCGAGTTCCGCAAGGTGCACCAGTTCAACGTGTTCACCGTCAATACACCGATGCAGCACGCCCTGGCGCGCTACATGGCCGACCCGGCCCCCTACCTCGAGCTGCCTGCCTTCTACCAGCGCAAGCGCGACCTGTTCCGGGCGGGACTGGCGGCCACCCGCTTTCGTGTGCTGCCCAGTCAGGGCAGCTATTTCCAGTGTGTCGATTACAGCGCCATCAGCGACCTGAACGAGGCAGACTTCTGCCGTTGGCTCACCCGCGAGATCGGGGTGGCCGCCATCCCACTGTCGGCCTTCTACGAGGGAGGGTTCGAGCAGCGTGTGGTGCGGTTCTGCTTTGCCAAGCGTGACGAGACGCTGCAGTCGGCGCTGGAACGTCTCGCGCGCATCTGACACGCCCCCGGCCATCGTGGCCGGCCGGGCGCGGCAGCCTCACGCCTTGCGCTCAGGCCCGCGTGGCTTGCCGGTGTCGGGCAGGTCGAGGTGGATGGGCTCGAATTCGATGCCGCGATCGTAGATCGGCGGCTCTGCCGGCGCCGCCGGTGCGGGATTCGGCTCGGGGGTTTCGACCGCCTCGTTCGGACGCACCAGCACGTGTGAGCGACCCCAGTCATCATCGAGTTCAAGCTGCAGGTCGACCTCGACGGCGGGTTCGGGCCCATCGTAGGGTCGTACCGGTGTGGTGGCCGTGAGCGGCTCCAGGCGGGTCGCGTAGTCGTCCTCGACCTCATCACCCTCCAGCGGCAGGAGTACGTCCACACCGGTCCGGCCGTCGTCCATGCCGACCCGGTCGCGCGCGACCGAGTAAAGCATCAGCAGCTCGCGGTAGGCCGGCAGATCGAAGGTCTGGGTGGTCTCGTCGCGTCGCAGCAGCGAGGCCTGCAGCACGTCGAGTGCACGCTGAGGGGCCTCCCACAGACCCTGCAGGCGCGAGATCACAGAGGGGTAGTCTTCGAGCGAACGGCCGTCGCGCTGGTCTTCCTCCCAGGCTGGTGCATAGGCATTGAAGCGGTCATTGAAGCGCTGGCGCGTGCCTTCGTAGGCTTCGCGGTCGCCCCGGCGCCGGTAGATCTCCAGCAGCTTGAGGTAAGGCAGCGGCGAGGCGTCGGGATGCTCCGTCACGTGGCTGAGCAGCAGATCGATCGCCGACTCGTCCTGACCCAGTGCCTCGAAGAACTCGGCCTGCTGCTCCAGGTCGATCAGTTCCTCGACCGAGACCTTGCCTGCGGGTGCAAGGTCCGGTGCCGGTGCGGGCGGCAGCGGGATGGCCTGGGGCGCCGGTCGCGGCAGCACCGTCGTGCGCTCGGCCAGGAATGGTGCCGCCTGGGTGGTCATCGGGCCGCTGCGCGCGACGGGGGTGTCCAGCGCGCCGGCGGTGCCCGGTGCCGTGGCCGGTTTGCCGCGGCCCAGCCGTGACGGTGGTTCATGCCAGGCGTCCTGCGGGGTTTCGTCGTCGATCACCGACGATGCCGCTTCGGCCGCAAGACGGGAATCGCGCTGCGCCGCCATGGCGGCCTGGGTTTCGGGATCCCACCATTGATGGGCTGCTGCCCGTCGCCCGCGCACCCACAACCACAGCACCAGTGCACCCAGCGCGACACACAGTGCGATCAGCGCATAGACCAGTGTCGACCCGCCACCGCGCTGCGACTCGGCCGCCTGCAGGCGCGCGTTCATGGTCTCCAGGCTGCGCCGCGTCTGGGCGCTGTCCTCGCGCAACTGCTTGAGGCTGGCCTCGAGTGCGGCAAGCCGTTCGTTGTCGCGCACGATGTCTTCCGGCGCGGTGTTCAGTGCCTTCCACATCGCGGCGGCCACCTCACGCCGCTGCTCGGCCTGCGCACCGGAGGCCGGCACCGGTGATTCGAGGGCCTGGCTCATGCGCAGGCCGCCTGGGCCGACTGCAGCTTCAGCCGAAGGGCGAGGCGCTTCGGCCAGCGGGTCCAGCGGATCGAGTTGCAGTCGCGCACCCGGCCGCGCACGCGCAGCACCCCCGGCATCGGCGGCGCGGCTGGCAGGCGCGGCACGGGGCTGCGTCGGTGTGGGTGAAGGCGATGGCGCGGCCGTGCGTGGCGGCCGACGCCGTTCGCTTTTCGGTGGTGTGGCCGACGCACCCGCCCCTGCCGACGGACCGGCTGCCGTGGTCGCTGTCGCGGGTGCGGGTGTGGGCGCGGCCGCGGGCGCGCCCGAAGCCCTGGCGCCAGACGCGCCGGCGGTGGGCGCGGCGATCGACGGGGCGTCGGCTGCGGCAGGCCCTGCCGGGCTGCGCACGGTGGGCGGGTCGGCAAACAGCACGAACTGACGCGCCACCGGAGAGCGGCATCCGGCACGCACCAGCAGCGTGACGATGGGCTCGTCGATCACCTGACGGGTGGTCACGCGCACACGCCCCGGAGAGTCCGGGCCATGGCCTTCAGTACGCACGGTCACCGCGAGCGATCCCAGGCGTGTGTCGCCGAAGGAGACCTCGGCTGACACGCATTCGGGAGAAAACTCGGACGCAGACTCGACCCGCAACGGCACGGTGAAGTCCAGTGGCTGACCCAGCACCGCGGTATTGCTGCCGGATCCGAACCCAAGTGCTGCGGCCGTCGAGGCGATGCACGTGAGCGTGCTGGCCACGAGAAGCCGTTTGCTTGGGTTGTGGTTCATGCCGTCGGTGCTTGCGCCTTCGCTTTTGCTTTCACTCTAGCATGAACAATTGCACGGAAAGCGGCCGATCAAGGGGCACAAACCCAGGCAATTCGGCCCTGTGCGGCATGCGCGCTGCCTCATGCACAATCCGTGGCATCGACCACCGAGAGCCGCCGTACCGGCGTCCAGCATCATGCCCAGCGAACTCCGTACCGAACGCCATGACCGGACCCTGCTGCTCACGCTGAGCGATCCGGACACCCGCAACGCGCTCTCTGAAGAAATCACCTCGGCCGGTGTGGAGGCCCTGAACGTCGCCGAGTCCTCCGACGACATCTCCTGTGTCGTGATCACGGGCGCCGACGGCGTGTTCTGTTCGGGTGGCAACCTGCATCAACTGGCCCGCAACAGCCAGCTCGGGCCCGAGGTCCAGACGTCGAGGCTGGAGATCTTCCATCGCTGGATCGAGGCGATCCGCACCTTTCCCAAGCCCGTGATCGCAGCGGTCGAAGGGGTGGCCGCCGGTGGCGGCCTGTCGCTGGCGCTGGCCTGCGACCTGCTCGTCGCGGCGCGCGAGGCCCGCTTCGTGCTGTCCTACAACCGCATCGGTGTCTCGCCGGACGGCGGTGCCACCTGGCAGCTGATGCAGACGCTCCCCCGCCAGCTTGCCACCGAGATGATCTGGCTCAGCGAGCCGGTCACCGCCCAGCAACTGCACACCCACGGCCTTGTCAATCGGGTGACAGACAAGGGCCAGGCCTTGGCGCAAGCTCTGGACATGGCCGCGCGGCTGTCCGCGCTGGCACCCAATGCACTGGCCAGCAGCAAGGAGCTGCTCAACAACTGGCCGATGCACAGCCTGCCCCAACAACTGGACGCCGAACGTGACGCCTTTGTCGACAACCTCCTGCACCCGAACGCGGCCGAAGGCATTGCCGCGTTTTTCGAGAAGCGGCCGGCGCGCTACCGCTGAACGGGGGCTCGCACCATGAGCCTGAGCCTGCCCCGTCGTCGTCGCATCTACCTGATGCGCCATGGCTCGGTCGATTACTTCATGCCCGACGGCACCCCGGTGCCGCCCGACACCGTGCCGCTCAATGAGGTCGGACGCGCGCAGGCCGATGCGGCCGGCGCGCTGTTCGGCGCTGCGGGCGTGCGGTTCGATCGCGTGATCGCAAGCGGCCTGCCGCGCACGGTCGAAACCGCGCAAAGGGTGCTGGATGCGGCCGGTCAGGCCCATGCGCTTCAGATCGAGGAGTCGCTGCAGGAGATCCGCCCCGGCCGCCTGGCCGACATCCCGCGCGACGAGGTGCACCAGGCTTTTCTCGGCGCCTTTCAGGGGGTGGTCGACGAGGCTGCGCGCTTTCTCGGCGGCGAATCGATCGGCGAGATGCTCGACCGCAGCCTGCCGACCTTTCAGGCGCTGCTGGCCGACACGCAATGGCAGCAGATGCTGCTGGTGCTGCACGGCGGCATCAACCGCGGCCTGCTGTCCTACGCACTGGCCGGCCAGCGCTGCTACCTCGGCCGCATGGAGCAGGCGCCAGCCTGCATCAATGTGCTCGACGTCGGCCCGGGCGACATGGTGGTGCGCGCCGTGAACCTGGCACCGACCCAGTGGCTGCACGAGCGCGAACGCCACACCACGATGGAAAAACTGCTCGCGCAGTTCCTGCGTCTGGACGCCCTGACCGCCCGCGGCTGAGCCCGGCGCACTGCGCCGCGCTCCTCAGCTCCGATAGCCCGGATCCACACGATCGAGCCGGCGCAGCAGGCCAGGCCAGGTCAGTGCCCCGGCGCCCTGCCCCCGCGTGACCTGGCGCGCCTGCTGGCCGGAGGTGGCGATGATGCCCGGGTCGACGTGGATCAGCGGGCTGCCAGCCAGCGCGCGGACCTGGATCGTGCAGACCGCCTCGAACAGATACATCGCCAGGAACGCATCGGCCACGCTCGGACCCAGCGTGAGCAGTCCGTGGTTGCGCAGCATCAGGTAGTTGCAGTCACCCAGGTCGGCCACCAGCCGGGGCTTCTCGTCGTCGCGCAGGGCCAGGCCTTCATAGTCGTGATACGCGAGGCTGCCGAGCACAAAGATCGACTGTTGCGACAGCGGCAACACCCCGTGCTGCTGCGCCGACACGGCCACGCCGTTGAGCGTGTGGGTATGCAGCACGCACTGTGCATCGTGACGGGCCGCGTGAATGGCGCTGTGGATCGTGAAGCCCGCCGGGTTGATGTCGAAAGGCGTATCGTCGAGCTTGCGCCCGCTCAGGTCGATCTTCACCAGGCTGGAGGCCGTGATCTCGTCGAACATCAGACCGTAAGGGTTGATCAGGAACTGGTCTTCGGTCCCGGGCACACGCGCGGTGATGTGCGTGAACACGAGGTCGTCCCAGCGGAACCATGCCACCAGCCTGTAGGCCGCGGCGAGATCGACGCGTGTGCGCCATTCGGCCTCACTGACCTGGTGCTGTCGGCTCGGGATGTGCAGCGTCGCCGCGTTGCCTGAAGGGGTATCTGTCTTGTCGTTCATGCCTGTCTCCTTGGGGGTGCGGTGCACCTTGGCCTGTGCCTGCGCCTGTGGGCAGGCGTGTGTGGAAAATACGCCTTGCTGGCTTGCGCCCACTGTCACGTCAGCGACAAACCATGAACAACCCGATTCTTACAATCGCTGAACGATCCACCATCGAGTCCGGCCCTTGGTTCTCGAAGCTTTCTCCCGCACTGCAGCAAGCCATCCTGTCGCGCGCCATCGTGCGGCGTGTGGCCGATGGTGCGTTGCTGTCATCGCGTGGCGAACCCGCCGACGAGTGGATCGGTGTGGCCAAGGGCGCCGTGCGGGTGAGTTCGGTCTCGCTGTCGGGCAAGCAGGTGACGCTCACCTATGCCGAGCCTGGCGTGTGGTTCGGCGACATCGCCTTGTTCGACGGCCTGCCGCGCACGCACGATGCGAATGCCCATGGCGAAACCACGCTGCTTGTGGTGCGCAAGCCCGACTTCAAGGACCTGCTGAGCCATCACGTCGAACTCTACGATGCCCTGCTGCGCCTGAACTGCCGGCGTCTGCGCCTGATGTTCAACGTGGTCGAGGACCTCAACACCCTGCCTCTGGCGGCACGGCTTGCCAAGCAGTTGCTGCTGCTGGCGCGCAGCTACGGCATCACGCAGGGCGAGGAGATCCGCATCGGACTGCAGCTCGCCCAGGAAGACCTGGCCCAGCTGCTGGGTGCCTCGCGCCAGCGGGTCAATCAGGAACTGAAGAATTTCGAGCGCGAAGGAGCCGTGAGGATCGAACCCACCCGGCTGGTCGTGCTCTCGAAGGACAAGCTGATCGCGATCTCGGAGGGCTGACCTGTCCGGCCCCTGCGGGGGTGGGCCACCCGGCGCTTCCCGTCGCTTTCGAACCGACACGCAGGGAGACATGATGGAAGCCTACACCGGTACCCGGCCCGTCGCCGAGCAGCACAGTTTCGATGTGACTGCGCTGGCGCTTTACCTCGAATCCCGCCTGCCGGGCTTTGCCGGCCCGCTGAGCGTCGAGCAGTTCAAGGGCGGTCAGTCGAACCCGACCTACAAGCTGATCACCCCCGGCTGCAGCTATGTGATGCGGGCCAAGCCCGGCCCGGTGGCCAGACTGCTGCCCTCGGCCCACGCGATCGAGCGCGAGTTTGCGGTGATGAGCGGGCTGCACGGCACCGACGTGCCGGTGGCCCGCATGCACCTGCTGTGCGAGGACGAGTCGGTCATCGGGCGGGCCTTCTATGTGATGGAGTTCGTCGAAGGGCGCGTGCTCTGGGATCAGTCACTGCCGGGCATGAGCCGCGAGCAGCGCGCGCAGATCTACGACGAGATGAACCGCGTGATCGCCGCCTTGCACCGCGTCGACTTTGCCGGCCGGGGCCTGGCCGGCTACGGCAAGCCGGGCAACTACTTCGAGCGCCAGATCGCACGCTGGACCAAGCAGTACCAGGCGTCGATCACCGAACCCATCGAGGCGATGGACCGCCTGATCGAGTGGCTGCCGGCGCACATTCCCGACAGCGCACGCGACGAATCCCAGGTGGCCATCGTCCATGGCGACTACCGCCTGGACAACCTGATCTTCCACCCCACCGAGCCGCGTGTGCTCGCGGTGCTGGACTGGGAACTGTCGACACTTGGCCACCCGCTGGCCGACTTCAGCTACCACTGCATGGCCTGGCACATTCCGCCTGGCGCGTTCCGCGGCATCGGCGGCCTGGACATCGACTCGCTGGGCATCCCGTCCGAGCGCGACTACGTGCGTCGCTACTGCGAGCGCACCGGGCGGGCCGACCCCGACGCCGTGATGGCCGACTGGAACTTCTACCTCGCCTACAACCTGTTCCGCATCGCCGGCATCCTGCAGGGCATCGCCAAGCGTGTTGTCGACGGCACGGCGGCCAGCGCGCAGGCCCGCCAGGCCGGCGCCGGTGCTCGCCCGCTGGCCGAGATGGGCTGGCGCTTTGCCCAGAAAGTCTGACACGCGCCCTGCCGCGTCCCGATCGACCCCTCCCCCTTCACGGAGATCCCATGGACTTCGACTTCTCTCCCCGAACCAAGAGCCTGCAGGCGCAAGTGCGCGCCTTCATGGATGAACACGTCTACCCGGCTGAAGCCCGGTACGCGGCGGAAATCGAGGCCAACACGGCGGCCGGCAAGCGCTGGACACCGCTGCAGGTGATCGAGGATCTCAAGCCCAAGGCGCGCGCTGCCGGCCTGTGGAACCTGTTTCTGCCCGAAAGTGAACTCGGCGCCGGCCTGAAGAACCAGGAGTACGCGCCGCTGGCCGAGATCATGGGCGCCGTGCCCTGGGCCAGCGAGGTGTTCAACTGCTCGGCCCCCGACACCGGCAACATGGAAGTGCTGGTGCGCTACGGCACCGAGGAGCACAAGCGCCAGTGGCTGCAACCGCTGCTCGAAGGCCGCATTCGCAGCGCCTTTGCGATGACCGAACCGGCCGTGGCGTCGTCGGATGCGACCAACATCGAGTCGCGCATCGAGCGCCAGGGCGACGAGTACGTCATCAACGGCCGCAAGTGGTGGACCTCCGGTGCCGGCGACCCCCGCTGCAAGATCTACATCTTCATGGGCAAGTCCGACCCGGACGCGCCGCGCCACAGCCAGCAGTCGATGATCCTCGTGCCGGCCGACACGCCGGGGGTCAAGGTGATCCGGCCGCTGTCGGTGTTCGGCTATGACGATGCACCGCACGGCCACATGGAGGTCGCCTTCGAGAACGTGCGCGTGCCGGCCTCGAACATGCTGCTGGGCGAGGGACGCGGCTTCGAGATTGCCCAGGGCCGCCTCGGCCCGGGCCGCATCCATCACTGCATGCGACTCATCGGACTGGCCGAACGCGCCTTGTCGCTGATGTGCAAGCGCGCCAGCGCCCGGGTGGCCTTCGGCAAGCCGGTGGCCGCGCAGACCGTCACGCAGGAGCGCATCGCCGAGGCCCGCTGCATGATCGAGCAGGCCCGCCTGCTCACGCTCAAGGCGGCCTGGATGATGGACGTGGCCGGCAACAAGACCGCCAAGGCCGAGATTGCGATGATCAAGGTGGTGGCCCCCAGCATGGCCTGCCAGGTCATCGACTGGGCCATGCAGGTGCACGGCGGCGCCGGCATGTGCGAGGACTTCCCGCTGGCCTACTTCTACACGGCCGCGCGCACCCTGCGCTTTGCCGACGGGCCGGACGAAGTCCATCGCAACGCGATCGCCAAGATCGAACTGGGTCGACACGCTCAGTGAGACCCTCAGTGAGACCGTTACTCATCCGTGCTGCAGGCCTGAACCTGCGGTGCGGATGGGCCCTCAGCGCTTGTCCAGCGGCAGCTCGATGTGCAGCTCGTTGTGCCAGGCGGTGGAGGTGGTGCTGGTCCAGGCGCCATCGCCCTCCTCGGCCCAGCCGATCAGCACCTCGCGCGCGCGGCCGCTGGCCACGCGGAACAGCGCCACGATCTCTTCAAGCAATGCCACCGGCAGGGTGGGCGCCTGCATGCGCAGGTACATGCGCCCGCGCAGGGTCATGATGAGAAACGGCGCACCGTGCAGCGCGCCGTGGCCGAAGTCCGAGAGCCGCTCGGCCAGACGACCATTCACCCAGGCTCGCCCGGCATTCGGCAGGCTGGCCACCATGCCGAACATCCGATTCAGCGGAGGCTCCGCCGGCAGCGCCACCTTGGGGTACATCGCCAGCCATCGAAGCTCTTCGGGGGCCGCACCGTCGATGTAGGTTTCGACCGACTTGGTGTAGCGCTCATAGGCTGCCGCCTCGAGTTGCTCGACGAGCCCACGCGACATCAGCAGCAGGTGCAGGTCGGGGGGCAGCGCCAGCTCCATGCGCATGCGGGCCTCGCCCCCTTGCACGTAGCTGCGCTGCGGCGCGCCATACTCGAAGCGCCAGCGCTGCTGGTCGAACTCGCCCTCGACCGTGAGTTTGCCGGTTTCCTTGTCGCGGCGCACCTCGTATCCTGCTCCGCTCGCCCAAGCCTGCACGGCGGACAGGTCCACCGCGGGGTCCGAACCAGCAAACCAGCGTTTGAGCGCCTTGAGCATGGATCCTTTCGATCAGCTAGATTTCGTCACTCACACCATCCAGAACCGACACACGCCGACGGAGGTCATCAGATGATTGAAGTGTATTCGTGGGCCACACCGAATGGTCACAAAGTCCACATCATGCTGGAAGAGTGCGGCCTGCCGTACAAGGTGATTCCCGTCAACATCGGCACGGGTGACCAGTTCAAGCCGGAGTTCCTGGCCATCAGCCCGAACAACAAGATCCCCGCGATCGTCGACCCGGTGGGCCCGGACGGCAAGCCGTTTGCGGTGTTCGAGTCGGGCGCCATCCTGCTCTACCTGGCGTCCAAGACGGGTCAGTTCCTGCCACGTTCCGACCGGGACAAGTTCGAGGTCCTGCAGTGGCTGATGTTCCAGATGGGGGGGGTGGGGCCCATGCTGGGTCAGACCCACCACTTCAGGATCTACGCCCCCGAGAAGATCGACTACGCGATCAACCGCTACACCAACGAGGCCAAACGGCTGTACGGCGTGATGGACAAGCGGCTGGCACGCAGCAAGTACATCGGCGGGCCTGAATACTCGATCGCCGACATCGCGATCTTCCCGTGGCTGCGCTCCTGGAAGAACCAGGGCATCGACTGGAACGACTACCCGCACCTCAAGGGCTGGTTCGACGAGATTGCCGCACGCCCTGCCGTGATGCGGGGTGTCGAGGTGCTGGCCGACCAGCGCAAGCCCATCACCGACGACAAGGCCCGCGAAGTGCTCTTCGGCGCCGAGCAGTACAAGCGCCATTGAACACGGTGTCGATTCGACGGTCGTGTGAACCTCACCGCACGACACCCCTGCCCTGGCGCCTGAGCCTCGCCGGCAGGCTGATCGCCGCGGCTGCGGCCTGTTTCCTCGGCCTGGGTCTGGCCGCCGGTGCCGGCCCCGCCGCTGCACAGGCCGTCGAGGCGCAGACGCCGGCCGATGCCCCCCGCCAACGCATCGGCCTGGTGCTGTCCGGCGGCGGAGCGCGCGGCGGCGCCCACATCGGTGTGCTCAAGGTGCTGGAGGAAATGCGCATTCCGGTGGACGTCATCGTGGGCACCAGCGCCGGAGCGATCGTGGGCGCGGCCTATGCCAGTGGCCTGCCGCTGGCCGAGATCGAGACCGAGATGAAGGCGCTGAACACGGCCGTGCTGGTGCGCGACATGGCGCGCCCCGAAGTGCCCTACCGCCGCAAGGCCGACGACGCCCTCAACTACATCGGCCCGGAATTCGGCGTGGGCCGCGACGGGCTGGCGCTGCCCAAGGGCGCGGTGGCCGGCGTCTCGCTCGAAGCGGTGCTGCGCCGGCTGACGCGCCGGCAGTCGGCCAGCGAGTTCGACCGGCTGCCCATCCCCTTCCGCGCGGTGGCCACCGACCTGGCCACCGGTGACATGATCGTGCTGTCACAAGGCAGCCTGGCCCAGGCCATCCGGGCCAGCATGGCCATTCCCGGGGCGGTCAACCCGGTCGAGATCGAGGGCCGGCTGCTGGTCGATGGCGGGCTCACCCGCAACCTGCCGGTCGACGTCGCCCGGCGCATGGGGGCCGACATCGTGATTGCCGTCAACGTCGGCACGCCGCTGCTCAAGCGCGAACAGATCACGTCCTTCCTGTCGGTGTCGGAACAGATGCTGGGCATCCTGACCCAGGTCAACGTGAATCAGTCACTGAAGGAAATCCTGCCTGACGACATCCTCGTCACGCCGGCCCTCGACGACCTGACCGCGGCCGATTTCGACCGCCTCTCGCAGGCCGCACTGGCCGGCGAAAGCGCCACCCGGGCCCTGGCGCCGCGCCTGGCCGCGCTGCAGCTCGACGAACCCCGCTACGTGGCGCGCATGCTGTCGCGCTTTCCGACCGACCGGGCGCGGGCCACACGCATCGACGAAGTCCGCGTGACCGGAACGCAGCGCGTGAACCCCGAGGCCGTGCTGGCGAGCATGGACTCCCGCCCGGGCCAGGCCTTCGACCCGGCCGTCGTGGATGCCGACCTCAAGCGCATCTATGGTCGAGGCGACTTCGAGGCCGTCAACTACACCCTGGTGGACGAAAACGGCGAACGCACCGTGCTCGTCGCCGAAGTGACCGAAAAGTCCTGGGGGCCGAGCTACCTGCGCTTCGGGCTGGGCCTGTCGTCCGACTTCGAGGGCAATTCCTACTTCAACCTGCTGGCCACCCACCGCTGGACCTGGTTGAACCGTCTGGGCGCGCAGTGGCGCAATGACGCGCAGATCGGACGCACCGACATCCTGCGCACCGAGTGGGTCCAGCCGCTCACCGACCGCCAGCGGGTGTTCGTGGCGGCGCGGGCCGAGTATGTGCGTGATCCCTTTTCCATCTTCGACGCGGCCGGCAACCGACTGGCACGCTACCGGCGCCTGACCTACGGCCTCGGCCTGGACGTGGGCACCCCGATCGGCACCTCCGGCGAAGTGCGTCTGGGACTGATGCGCGGCAGGATCAAACTCACCGAAGACACCAGCCTGATCGCCGGTGCGGTGCCGCTGCTCAACGTGCAGGCCGCGGGTGTCGCCGGCAGCCTGGCGTTCGACACGCTGGACAACCTGCGCTTCCCGCGCAGCGGCGTGGCCGGCGAGTTCCGCATGTTCGCCTCGAAACGCGCGCTCGGTGCACAGGACGACTACACCCGCGTGGCCGGCACCGTCACGGCCGCCACCTCGGTGGGGGCCCACGCCTTCACCGTCCACGCCCGAGCCGGCGGCAGCCTCAGCGACGATCGCCCGCTGCCGGAGTACGAACTGTTCACGCTGGGCGGCTTCCTGCAGTTGTCGGGCTACCAGACCGGCCAGCTGCTGGGCCGCGAGATGTCGTTCGGCCGCCTGGGCTACAGCTACCGCCTGGCCGGGCCGTCGATCCTGGACGGGACGTACCTGGGCGCATCGCTCGAACTGGGCCGTATCGGCGAATCGGCCTTCGGGCGCAACCGCACTTCGGTCCGGCGCGGGGGCTCGCTCTATTTCGCCTTCGACTCCCCGCTCGGCCCGGTCTATCTTGCCTACGGTCAGGCCGAGGGCGGCAACCGGGCGGTGTACTTCTTTCTGGGCCAGCCCTGAGCCGCACCCCAGCCGCCCCAGGCCCAGGCCCCATGGCGCAGCCAGCCCGCATCGTAGAATCGCGCACGCGTGACGGTGCCGCCAAGGCACCACCACCCAGCGTCTGCCCGTAGCTCAACTGGATAGAGCAGCCGCCTTCTAAGCGGCAGGTCGGGGGTTCGAGTCCCTCCGGGCAGGCCAGAACGGCCCCGCGTACCACTATCCGCTGCCGCGCCAGGCCGCCCCTCCCGGTCATCCCCGCGAAGGCGGGGATCCATCGGCGCCACACCGCCAGGCCCATGGATGCCCGCCTTCGCGGGCATGACGATGCGTGGATGCCCCCCCTTCGCGAGCATGACGATGCGTGGATGCCCGCCTTCGCGGGCATGACGATGGCGGAACAACGGCCCCGCGCACCAC
>CBFGPV010000063.1:0-21857 GCA_965650765.1 uncultured Burkholderiales bacterium | reverse complement strand
ACGCACGCTGCGGCCGGGCCGCCAGCCCTTGCGACGCCGCAGTGGCTTGTGAGCGCCCCCAGGGCCGGGCTGCGCCCAGCCCGCCCCCCGCGGGGGTCAAGGAAACTTGGGACGGCCCGGCGTTTCCTTGTGAGCACCCCCAGGGCCGGGCTGCGCCCAGCCCGCCCCCCACGGGGGTCAAGGAAACTTGGGACGGCCCGGCGTTTCCTTGTGAGCGGTGTGGTTTGAGAAGAAAGTGCGCCAGTGCCGGCAGCAGCACCAGGGCGCCCAGCATGTTCCACAGGAACATGAACGCCAGCAGCAGCCCCATGTCAGCCTGGAACTTGATCGGGCTGGCCACCCAGGTGATCACCCCGATGGCCAGCGTGACGCCGGTGAGCATCACCACCTTGCCGGTGAACAGCAGCGCGCGGTAGTAGGCCTGCGACAGCGAACGGCCGGCGCGCAGTTCCGCCAGGGTCACCGACAGGATGTACAGCGCATAGTCCACGCCGATGCCCACCCCGAGGGCGATCACCGGCAGCGTCGCCACCTTGACCCCCATGCCCAGCGCCACCATCAGGGCTTCGGCCATCATCGAGGTCACCATCAGCGGCAGCACGGCCACCACCACCGCCCGCCAGGAGCGGAAGGTCAGGAAACACAGCAGCGCCACCGCGGCATACACGAGCACCAGCATCTGGCGCCAGGCGTCCTTGACCACGATGTTGGTCGCCGCATCGATGCCGGCCGATCCAGCGGCCAGCAGGAAGCGGCTGTTGGCGCTGTTGTTGGCCCGGGCGAAGGCCTCGATGTGATCGACCACCCGGGTCAGCGTGTCGGCCTTGTGGTCACGCAGGTAGACGTACAGCGTCAGCAGCGAACAGGCGTCGTTGTAGAGGCCGCGCGGTGCACCGGCGGTGACGGTGTTGAGCATGTCCTGGTTGGGCAGGAACTCCTGCCACTTGGGATTGCCCTCGTTCAGGCCCGACAGCACACGCCGGTTCAGCAGCGCCAGCGTGTTGGTGCCTTCGACACCGTCGAGCTGGCGCAGCTGCCACTCCAGCGCATCGACCTTGTTCAGGGCTTCGTAGTTGGCACACTGGCCGGCCGGTGTTTCCACCATCACCGCGAGCACGTCACTGGAGGCGCCAAAGGCCGTGTTCATGAAGGCCACGTCGCGGTTGTAGCGGCTGTCGGGACGCAGCTCGGGTGCACCCGGGTCGAGGTCGCCGATCTGCAGCCGGGTGCTGGCAGCCAGGCCCCCCAGCCCCATGACCAGACCGGCCACCACGGCCACGCCCGCCCAGCGCCGCTGCGTGAAGCGGTCGAGGAAGGCCCACAGTGCATGCCGGCCCGCGGCGGTGTCGTCGGCGCGTTCGGAACGCAGGCTGCGCTCGGCGGCACGCGCGCTGACGCCGGTGTAGCTCAGCAGCACCGGCAGCAGGATCAGGTTGGTGAAGATCAGCACCGCCACCCCGATCGAGGCCGAGATCGCCAGCTCGCGGATCACCGCGATGTCGATCACCAGCAGCACCGCAAAACCCACCGCATCGGCCAGCAGCGCGGTCAGACCGGCCATGAAGAGGCGGCGGAAGGTGAATCGCGCGGCCACCAGCTTGTGCATGCCCCGGCCCACGTCCTGCATGATGCCGTTCATCTTCTGGGCACCATGGCTCATGCCGATGGCAAACACCAGGAAGGGCACCAGGATCGAATAGGGATCGAGCTCGTAGCCCAGCAGCGGCAGCAGGCCCAGCTGCCAGACCACCGCCACCAGCGAGGCCAGCACCACCAGCAGGGTCGAACGGATGCAGCGTGTGTACCAGCCCACCATCGCGGCGGCGATCACCACGGCAATGGCAAAGAACATCAGCACCGAGCGCACGCCGTCGATGAGGTCGCCGACGATCTTGGCAAAGCCGGTGATGTGCAGGCGCACGCCTTCGGCTTCGTACTTCGTGCGCAGCGCTTCCAGCGCCGTCGAGAACTCGCCGTAGTCGATCGCCTTGCCGTCGCTGGTGCGGCTGAGCAGGGGCACGAAGATCACGCTGGCGCGGGCGTCGCGCGCCACCAGCTGCCCGCTGTCGCCGGAGCGGGCGACGTTGGCTGCCAGCTGCTGCAGGCTGGCGGGTGAACCGTCGTATCCGTCAGGGATCACCGGCCCGCCTTCGAGCCCGTCTTCGGTCACGCCCACCCAGCGGGTGCTGGGTGTCCACAGCGAACGCATGCCGCCGCGGTCGACGCCCGGCAGCAGGAAGACCTCGTCGCTCAGGCGCTTCAAGGTGTCCAGATAGCGCGCGTCGTAGATGCTGCCTTCGGGCCGCGACACCGCAATGCGCACGGCGTTGCCCAGGCCGCGCAGTTCGCTCTGGTACTTCAGGTAGTTCTGGATGTAAGCATGCTGCGCCGGGATCGTCTTCTCGAAGCTCGCGTTGATGCGGATGCCCAGTGCCTGCCAACCGAGCAGCGCGGTCACCAGCGCGCACAGCAGCACCACCATCAGGCGATGATTGAACAGGGCACGCTCGACGAACGAGCCTGACCGGGGATCGAGCTGCTGCAATGACGGCAGCGCCGACGTGTCCGAGGATGCGGGACGTGCGGGTTTCATCGGGCGGCTCCGTCAACGGTGTCGATGAGGCGTGCCCCGGCCAGGCCCAGCACCAGCAGGCGACCTGATGGCAGCGGGAGCACACCGGACAGGGGCGGCAAGGCCGTGCGGCTGACCGGCACGAGCCGCTCGCCCTGGCGCTGCAGCACGTGGCCGGCCTGGTTGACGAGCAGCAAGCCTCCGTCGGCCGTGGCGCTCATCGCAGTGATCGAGGCCGGCATCGGGGCCTTGAGGGGGGTCCAGTTCGCACCGGCGTCAGCGCTGCGCCAGACGTTGCCGCGCAACCCGGCCAGCACCCATTCGCCCGACGGCAGCACCTCGGCCGCAAACCAGCTTCCCCGATACGGCGACACCAGGGCCTTGAAGCTCGCGCCATCGTCGTCGGAGCGCAGCAGCAGGCCTTGTTCACCAGCGACCAGCAAGGTGTGGCCCTGCTGTCGCAGCGCATACAGATGCAGTCCGCCCGGGTTGGGCAGGCGTGCCATCCAGGGCTGCCAGCTCTGGCCGCCGTCCTGGGTGTGCAGGGCCACGCCGTAGGCGCCCACCACCAGCCAGCGTTGCGGCCCCTGGACCAGCACGTCCAGCAGCGGTTTGTCGGGGCCGTCGGCCACCAGCCGCTCGGCCTCACGCCGCTGCACCGGGTCGCCCGAGGCCTGTGCCGCTGCCAGCGCCAGTTGCGCCAGGCGGGTGCCGTCGAGCCGCACCTGCCACGACGCACCACCGTCCGAGGTCGCCAGCACCGTGCCGGCATGACCGATGGCCACGCCGTGACGTTCGTCGGCAAAGCGCACCTGGGTCAGCGTCACGCTGACCGGGCACGGCACCTGGCGCCAGCGGCTGCCCTGGTCATCGCTGAGGGCGATCACGCCACGCTCGCCCACGGCGACCAGCCGCGCCCCGGCCCGGGCGACGGCCAGCAGCACCGTGCGAGCCGGATCACGAACCTGCACGGCCGGGCGCTGCCAGGCGTCGGTCACCGGCGCGGCGGCCCAGGCTGCGCCTGGCCCAACACTCAACGCCAGGGCCAGGGCCAGTCCGGCGCCGGCGCCGGCGCGAAGCGGCACAGCACGGGTTGAGGATGGCCTTGCCCCGAACAGGCAGTGCCGCGACACGACGAAGCTCATGATCGACTCTTGGACGAAGTACGGGACAGCGGTGCGGCGGTGCTCAGCGCACACCCTCGCCGGCCATCGCCTCCGGCGTGAAGAACGAGTCCGGGCGACGCGGAACGATGCGGTAGTGCGTGGCCTTCTCGTTCAGGAGACTGCTGACGTACCAGGCCCCCGAGATCAGGTCGTTGAAGCCCCACTGCTGCGGTGCCGCCGTGGCAGGCAGGTCGGGCATCACCACCGGGTGCGACCAGTTGGTGCGCCACAGCTGGCCGTTGGCGTCCCAGCGGTCACCCAGCACCGCCGACCAGGTGTCCTCGTCCAGGTAGTAGCGGCTCTTGGGTGCCTGGTGGCGCTGCCCGGCCTTGACGGTGGCCTCGATCACCCAGACGCGATGCAGCTCCCATCGCATGTGGTCCGGGTTCAGGTGGTGGGCCATCAGCACGTCGCTGTCCTTGGTCGGCACGTGCAGGCGATTGGCGTTGTACGGGATGTACATCTCGCGCTTGCCGACGATCTTCCAGTCGAAGCGGTCCTGGCGGCCGCCGAACACGTCGACTTCGTCGAAGGTGGCCACACCGGCCGTGGCCGGGGTGGGTGTGTCGCAGCAGCTGTTGGGCAGCTTGCGCACACGGCGCTGACCGGTGAGGTACACCCAGGTGGCCGTCTTGTCGTGGTCCAGGTGTTCGCGGCCGGTGATCGCCTCGCCGGCACGCACCGGCGGGCCCGCATTCACCAGCCGGATCATCCAGTAGGTGCCGTTGAACTTGTCTGCCTGGCCCTGCGCGTAGTACGGCATCTGCCAGTCGCCAGAGCCGTCCACGGTCAGCACACGCTGGCCGGTCGCCGTGCCCAGGTAGCCGCGTGCCTCCTGCTGCCAGGCCTCACCGCGCCAGCGCAGCACGTGGTTGGCGATGGCCTCTTCGCCGGTCTTGGGGATCGGGAAGGGAATGCCGCCATAGGCCCCCGTGACCACACCACCTTCGATGCGCGCCGTCGTGGCATTGCGCAAGGTGTTGTCGTATACCCACTGCGGCGCTGCGGCCGTGCGATGGGTCTTGTACACATCCACACGGAAGGTCTGCGGATACTTCTTCAGCAGGGCCTGGGTGCCGTCGGTCAGCTTGTCGGCATGTTGCGCCATGTTCTGCGCGGTGATCGAGAACAGCGGCTTCTCGCCGGCAAACGGGTCACCCCGTCGCCCGCCGTTCTTGAACCCGGGGATCGGTGTGGTGTAGCCGCCGGTCCAGGCCGGGATGGTGCCGTCCTTGTTGCCGGCGCGCTCGGCGCCCAGCGGCGTGAGCTCCGACTTGAGCCGGGCCGCCTCTTCGGGCGTCACGGCTGCGAACGAAGCGCCGGCCAGGGCCGCCAGGGCAAGGGCGAGCGACAGCGAGGGGATCTGGAAAGAGTTCGACATGTGGGTCTCCGATGGCATGGGTCAGAACGTGGTGCGCAGGGACAGCGACAGGAAGTCGCGGTCCTTCAGGGCCTGCCGGAACTGGGCGTTGCTTGCGTTGTCCAGCGTCGACCCTTCGCGGCCCAGGAAGCGCACGTACGCGAGGTTGGCGTTCCACGTGCCCAGGTACACCGCCCCCAGGCCCAGGGTGAAGTCGCCGCCCTGGTCGGGCCCGAAGGCCGGGCCCACCGCCGACGACTTGCCCCACGTGTAGCCCAGCCCGACGCTGGGGGTGAGGTCCAGCCCGGGCAGCACCTGGCGGTAGCTGGGCGAATACACCATGCGGATCGCCGTGGCCGACTTGTCGGCATTGGGGTTGAGCATCTGCGGGTTCTTGCTCACCTTCATGCGCTTGTTCCAGGCGATCTCGCCGACAAAGCTCGTCTCGCGCGCCAGGAAGTTCGGCCCGAGGCTGGCGATCCACGACAGTTGCAGGTGCGCGGTCTCGCCCACGGCGTAGCCGGGGTTGTCGCTGTTGTTGTAGTTCACGCCCACCCCGATGGCGGGGATGCCCGACTGGCCCGAGCTGGCCAGCGGCGTGTTCTGCCGGTACGACATCTCGCCGGCCAGACCCCACTCGCCCAGCGTTTTCGCAAAGCTCATGCCGAAGGCCTTGATGCCCTCGTGGTACACCCAGCGATAGCTGTCGGCGCGCAGCGCGGGCGGGGCACCGGCCAGGCGGGTGTTGATGTTGGACGGCCCGGTCGCGTGGTAGCGAATCGCGTAGAAGCCGAGGTCGGTGTCGATCGATTCGACGCGCCAACGCAACTGCAGGCCCCCCTGCCCTCCGTCACGCGCCTCGAGGTCGTCCTGGCGCACGAACCGGCCTGTCGGCCCGGCGTTGATGAACTCCCCACCGGGGCCCATCGCATCGCTGGTCGACAGGTAGGCGCCCACGGGCATCAGCCGGGTCTTTTCCCATTCGTAGGTCAGGTAGGCACCGAGCGCCATATTGCTCGACAACTGCAGCTGTGCAGACAACTTGCCGGTGGGCCGGGCGATCTCCTTGAAGGTGGAGTTCGGCACCGACTGCAGCTTCACCAGGTCCAGCGGGGCCTGGCCGCCGGCAATGCCGTTGGCCCCGAAGAACAGGCTCTCGCCCCACAGCAGCGTGTGGCGCCCCAGGCGCACCGTGAGCGGGGTCTCGCCCAGCTCGAAGCGGCCGAACACGAAGGCATCGAGCAGCTCGGCCTTGCGGCCCATCAGCTCGCGGGTGCGGCTGGGGAAGCGCGAAGCACCCGCGGTCGAGTTCGAGGTCGACGTGGTGTTGTCGGTCGACCCGTTGTAGACCTCGTCGTACCAGCCGGCACCGCTGAGTCGCACACCGAAGGCCCCGTAGCGCAGGTCCAGCTCGCTGAGCAGGTCCAGCCGGTTGGACACCAGGCCGCGACCGAAGTTGTTGTCGCCGTCATCCTGGTTCAGGTTGTTGGCACCGATCACACCGGTCGGGCCGAAGCGGGTCTGCGACAGCCCCGGTGAACGCCCTTCCAGCCGGAAGGCGGTGCTGTAGCGCACGGTGTTGTCCCAGCGCAGCTTGAGATCGGGGTTGCCGGTGTCGATCTCGAAGGCGTTTGCGCCGCTGGCCAGCATGGCTGCGGCCGCGAGTGCCGTGAGTTGCCAGGTGGTCGTGGTCGGTTTCATGGAATGTCTCCTTTGTCCTCGTGTGAAGCGGGGTGGGCGTCAGGCGGGTTGGGCGACCATGTGGGTGAGTCGCTCCATCAACTGGCTCAGGTCGGCCTGGCCGTCGGGCTGCAGGTCCCAGCGGGCGGCCAGTTGCGTGATCTCGTGGATGCGTTGCACCCGCGCGGCGCGACGCGCCTCGAACGCGGCGAACAGCGTCGCGCGGTCGGTCGGTTGTCCGAGCAGGTCCGCCAGCACGCGCGCATCCTCGACGGCCTGTGCCGCCGCCTGCCCGAAGTGCGGCGGCAGGCAGTGGGCACATTCACCCACCGCCAGCACCGCGCCTCGGTGCCAGGGGAGCGCCAGCAGGCCTGAACGGGCCGGCCTCAGCGTGATGGCCGCGTCGGCATCGAGCCGCTCGCCCAGCGAGCGCAGTTGCGGCGGGAACATGCCCAGCACCTGCCGCAGGTGGGCCACCCATGCCGTGCGGCCATCGGGCTGCCGGGGTTCGCTCAGCGCGAGGCCGGCCAGGTCGTGCCGCACCGGCACCAGCACGGCGCGATGGCCACTGCCGGCAAAGGCGATCAAGGGACGATCGAGCGTCACCGGGCGCGACACGAGCGTGTACCACCAGGCCTGTCCCAGGTCGGCCGGTGCCTGCGCCTGCGGGAACAGCGAGTGCGCCAGGGCACTGCCCGCGCCACTGGCCAGCACCACCAGATCGGCTTCGATCGGGTCCCTGCCCTCGACGTCCACGCGGGCCCGGTCCGCCTGCTGCTGCACACCCAGGACACGCACGCCCTTGCTCAGCAGCACACCGCAGCCGATGGCGGCCCGTTCGAGCAGCTGATGCAGGTCGGCATGACGGATGCCCAGCGCCGCCGGGAACCGCGGGCCGGTCAGGCGCTGCGTGGGCAGCTCGAACAGGTGCCGGCCATGTCGATCGATCACATCGATGCCGTGATAGGCAAAACCGGCGCGCACGCAGTCATCGCCCACGCCCAGCGCCACCAGGTCGCGCAGCATGCTGGGCACCACCTCGATGTGGGCATGCGGATGGCCCGGCTGCGCCGCCTCGTCCAGCAGGTGCACGCGCAGCCCGCGGCTGGCGGCAGCGAGCGCGCAGCACAGGCCGGCCACGCCTGCACCGATGACACAGACTCGCATGAGTCGCTGTGTCATGGCCGCACCTTGCGTTGTGTAGGCACGAGTTCACCTGCCGAAGGGCCGCAAGCCATTCGTTGTCTCCGTTGTTGTTGGGAATCGGGTTGACGAGAGATTACAAACAGCAAGGCACCCAGCAAAATGGTTTGGATCCATGCGCCGCATCGATGCGGCGGATACTTTTCGGGTTAACCCTGGGCCCTGGAGATGCGATTCAACAAGCTGGACCTGAACCTGCTGGTGGCGCTCGATGCGCTGCTTGCCGAGCGCAGCATCACGCGCGCTGCCGAGCGGGTGCATCTTTCACAGTCGGCCATGAGCAATGCACTCGCGCGGCTGCGCGAGTACTTCGACGACGAGTTGCTGGTGCAGGTGGGTCGGCAGATGGAGCCCACCCCACGCGCCGAGATGCTGCAGGAAGCCGTGCGCGACGTGCTCGTGCGCATCGACACCTCGATCGCAGCCCAGCCGCACTTCGACTGCACCGCGTCCGACCGCGAGTTCACGCTGCTGATCTCGGACTATTCGATGGACGTGCTGATGCCGCACGCCCTGGCGCTTGCAGCGAAGCAGCACAGCACGGTGCGCTTCAAGCTGCTGCCGCAGACGGCCAGTCCGTCACGCGCCCTCGAGCGAGGCGAAGCCGACCTGCTGGTGATACCCAAGGCCTTCTGCTCGACCGACCACCCCACCGAGGTGTTGTTCAACGACGACTTCGCCTGTGTGGTCTGGAACGAAAGCAGCCATGTCCGCACCCCGATGACCTTCGAGCGCTACGCCAGCGCGGGCCATGCGGTCATGCTGCCCTACCAGACCGATCAGCCGGCCTTCGAGAGCTGGTTCGTGCAGCGCTACGGGCTGTCGCGCCGCATCGAGGTCACGACCTACAGCTTTGCGGTGCTGCCCTTCCTGGTGGTCGGTACCGAGCGTGTGGCCACCGTGCATGCGATGCTGGCGCGTCGCATGCAGCCCGCTTCACCGGTCACGCTGCTGCCGATGCCGCTGCCGATGCCGCCGCTGGAGCAGGCCATCCAGTGGCACCGGCACCGCACCCGCGACCCGGGGCTGGTCTGGCTGCGCAAGCTGATGCAGGACGCCGCCCAGGCCATGCTGGCCGACCCCACACTGCGCGCTGGTTGAGCCGGGTCGACCAGCGTGCAGCGCGGGTGCGCCGCACCCTCGGCGGCACTCAGGCCCTGTCGCCCGGGGGCTGCAGCAGCGAGTGGCGCTCGGTCCAGATCTCCTGCACGAACGGATCGGTCAGGCCGTACAGTCCGTGACCGCGTCGCATCACGACATTGGCGTGCATCAGCTCGTTCAGCACGACCTGCACTTCATCGGCGCGCACCTCGCGCCCGATCACCTGCCGGTACTCGGCCAGCGCATCGGCCGCGAACAGGCCGCGCGCATCTGCACCGGAGCGGGCGATGCGCTCGAACACGGCCGTCGCCAGGGCCCCCAGCTGCTCGACCTTCATCAGCTCGACGTCGGCGGCCGTGGAGCGCAGGGTGCCGGCGATCACCGGCAGATAGGCGTCGGGGTCGGCCTGGGGTGGCAGCAAGCTGCGCAGCTCGCGCAGCGCACGCAGCAGTTCTTCCGGCCGCGCGCCCAGGGTGCGAAAGGCCTGGGTGGCCACGTCCAGGCTGGGCTGCACCGTCATGCCTTCGGCCTTGAGCCGCTCCAGCAGGTGCGCCACGTAGTCGGCGTCGAGCACGGGATACGGGATCGAGATCGCTCCGGCAAAAGCCTGGTTGCGGCGCGCGGTCAGTTCGCTGACCAGCGCACGATGCGAACCGGTGCCGATGAACAGGAAATGGCCGGGGGTGCCGGGCCGGGGGTTGATCGCGTCGCGCGTGGCCTTGAGGGCGAGCAGCAACTGGTTGCCCTCTTCCGAGGTGATCGCCTGCTGCACCTCGTCGACGATCAGGACCACGTCGGTCCTGGCCTGGTCGACGACCTGCGTGAAGGCCTCGGCCAGGGTGGGGCCACCGTCGGTCCCCACCGTTTCGACCTTGAAGCCGAACTTGAAACCCGCCACGGCGATGTCGGCCTGGCGCAGCTTGCGCAGCCGTTCGGCCAGCGCCCCCACGGGCGACTGCCATTCGGCCAGTGCCTTGCGAATGGCCGCATGCACCAGCGCGGCAGGATTGGCCTGGGTGTTGGACCAGAGGTCCACGTAGATGACCAGCGCCCCGGCCGCCTCGAGCGCAGGCACGAGATCGGCACGCAGGAACGTGGTCTTGCCCGTGCGCCGCACTCCCGAGATGAACAGACCCGACCGCAGCCCCTCGTCCAGCACGCCGGGGTGGAGCAACTGCCGGGCCATCTGCTCGGCCAGCGCCGTGCGGTGGAAGATCTTGTCCATTTCGGGGATTTTATTGCACAGCGCAAATTAGTCCAGATTCATAAAACGCCCCAAAACCCTCACCGCCGGGCATCACGGCACCTGCGCCACCGGCCTGGGCCCGACCGGGCGACCGGCCGCTCGCCATGCCTCCAGGCCACCGCGCAGGAAGTACGCCTGCGCGCCATGTGCCCGCAGCCGCAGCGCCGTGGCCCGGCTGACCTCATGCCCATGCACGCAGTAGACGATCACCGCCCCGCCGCCGGCCCCTGCCACCTCGCCGGCCCACTCGTCGACCCGCGCCGGATCCTGCCAGCGTGCGCCGCCCACCTGGTCCGCAGCGGACTCGACCACTGCCGCACGGCGCACGTCGATCAAGCGGGCGCCGTCCACCACGTCGGCGATCGCGATGCCGACGGACTCGCTCGCCGCGCCCACGGCGCGGATGTAGCGCTCATGGACCCGGGGCCAGTGGATGTTCGCAACGAAGGCGTCGACATACCTTGCCGCCGCGGCGCCGAAGTCCATGTGATAGGCATGCTCGTACATGTCGAGCGCCAGGATCGGCACGCCCGCGGCCAGCGCGTGGGCATGGTCGGCGGCCCACTGGTGGACCAGCCGCGCCTGCCGCGGGCAGTAGCTCAGCAACACCCAGCCCGATCCGCCCCCCAGCGCCCGCCCCATCGCCGCAAACTCGGCCTGCCAGCGCTCGGGGCTGCCGAAGCTCGCGCTCAGGGCCAGCGCCATCGCTGGCGGCATGGGCAGGCCGGCACCGCCCAGCCCGTCGAAGTACAGCTCATGCAGCCACACCGAGTTGGCCGCCAGGAGTTCCTCGCGCTTGAGCCCGTTCAGCTCGAAACCCGGCACCTCATGCGGCGCGAGCGTGCGCCACCGGGTGGTGATCGCGTCGAGCCGCGCCAGGGCGCCCCGGTAGTTGTTGTCATGGTGGCTGCGGATCAGCCGCTCGGACAGCCCCTCCAGCGCCGAAGGGTCGAACGGGAGAGCCACCGCTTGCAGGGTCATGGTCTGGGTCCTTGAATCATGGGGAGCCGAATGGGCCCGTGATGTATTGCAGTGCCAGCCCGGCCAACGCGCTGGCGGCAATGACCGTGATGACACCGAGCTTGAATCGCACGAGCGCCACCGTGGCCAGCACGCCGATCACCAGCGCGCCGATGTCGAAGGGGCCGGCCAGGCCCTGGGGCCACAGCACGTGGTACGCAAAAAACACTGCCAGGTTCACGATCACGCCGACCACCGCGGCGGTGATGGCCGTCAGCGGCGCCGTGAACCGCAGGTTGCCATGGGTGCTCTCGATGAACGGGGCCCCCAGCAGGATGAACATGAACGACGGCAGGAAGGTGAAGAAGGTCACCACCGTGGCGGCCACGGCCCCTGACAGGAACAAGGCCTCGGGGCCGAGAACGGCTTTGGTCCAGCCGCCGACAAACCCGACGAAGGACACCACCATGATCAGCGGGCCGGGGGTGGTTTCCCCCAGGGCCAGCCCGTCGATCATCTGCGGGCCGGTGAGCCACTGGTAGTGATCGACCGCCCCCTGGTAGACATAGGGCAGCACCGCGTAAGCGCCGCCAAAGGTGAGCAGCGCGGCCTTGGTGAAGAACCACGACATCTGCGTGAGCACGGCATCCCAGCCCAGCAGCACGGTGAAGGCCCCGATGCTCAGCCCCCACAGGCCGATGCAGACCACGGCCACCCGCCAAAAGCGTGCCCAGCTGAAGCGCGCATGCTCCGGCACCGGGGTGTGATCGTCGATCAACGCGGAGCCCACCACCCGTTTCGTGCTGCGATGGCCGCTGCTGCTGGCAAACAGGCCCGGCTGCAGCCGACCACCGACGGCACCGATGGCGGCGGCGGCCAGCACGATGAGCGGGAACGGCAGCGCCAGCGCAAAGATCGCCACGAAGGCCGCCACCGCAATCCCCCACAGCCAGGCGTTCTTGAGCGTGCGCGAACCCACGCGCAGCGCGGCATGCACCACCAGGGCCGTCACGGCCGGCTTGATGCCGTAGAACAGGCCGGCGATCACCGGCACGTCACCAAAGGCCAGATAGACCCACGACAGGCCGATGAGGATGAACAGCGACGGCAGGAAAAACAGCCCGCCGGCCACGATGCCGCCCCAGGTGCGGTGCATGAGCCAGCCGATGTAGGTCGCCAGTTGCTGGGCCTCCGGGCCGGGCAGCAGCATGCAGTAGTTCAGCGCATGCAGGAACCGGCTCTCCGAGATCCAGCGGCGCCGCTCGACAAGCTCCTCGTGCATGATCGCGATCTGCCCGGCCGGCCCGCCAAAGCTGATGAAGCCCAGCTTGAGCCAGAACCTGAAGGCATCGGCACGCGTCACTTCGGCGGGTGCTGCTGGGGCGGGAATGTCAGGGTGCATGGTCATGGGGTGTGTCGGGCGGCAGCCAGCAGTGCGTCGAACATCGGGATCGCGGCGGCCAGCAATTCGTCGTCATTGTCGTGTCGGGCCTGCAGGCCACGCACCAGCATCTCCAGCCCTGCGGCTTCATCCACCGCCACCCCGCCGACGTCGATGCAGTGCACGATCGCGGCCAGTCGCCGCAGTGCGGGGTCATCCAGCAGGCCAAAACTTTCTGCCATCACTTCGAACGTGACCTTGTCGCCGACGTGTGTGAAGGTCGCTCCGTCGAAGTCGAAGCCCAGTGCCGCACGAGGGCAGCGCTTCGCATCGGCAAGCCAGATGAAACGCGGCGAGTCGTCGATGAAGCGCACAACCAGCCAGGCGGTTGCCAGCCGGTCCACCCAGGGCCGCTGGCGGGTGGCCCAGGTGCGCCCCTGGTAGTCGGCACGCCGACGCGGCTCGATGGGGGTGAGGGACGCCGCAGGTTCGTCGGCGGACAACTGCAGTTCGATCTGCCGGCGCAGCTCGGCCAGCGCCTGGCCCGCCTGGCCTGATGCCGGGCCGGGGAAAAAATCGGTCGCCTGCAAGCCATGCAGCTGCTGCTCGAGCGCGCGCATCTGGCGACGCAGGGACGCTTCGGCCATGGCGCTGCGCTGGCGCTGCAGCTCGCGGGCCGACTGCATCAGGTCCTCATAGGCCTCGGTGCGATCGAACAAGCCCTTGAAGGCGGCCTCCTGTTCTGCATCACGCGCCTGCACCACCAGCAGGTAGGCCTGGGCGCCGGCTTCGACGATCGTCTGCTCAAGCGCCCGCAACTGCCCTGCCGTGGCCGCCGATTCAGGCAGGACATACACCCCCTCCCGCAGCGCCCCGGCCCCGGTGGCCTTCAAGGCCCGCCAGACCCGCACCCGCAGACCGCTCGGTGAGGTCGGCAGGGTTGCAGTGAGGATCAGCCAGGAGATCATGCAACGATCATCACACGATGTAATGAATATTGCAACCCCGCATTCATCTGGAACTGGCGACCCTTGTTTAACTTGTATCTTTGTTATGTAAATTTGTGGGGTGTGTGCTGAACAACGCAGAGCCGGGCACCGTCATGACCGCTGCAGGCTCACCGTGTCAGCCCCCAGGCCTCGATCGCGCGTCGGCGATGCCCAACCACAGCGACGCCGCCCAAGGCGTCGCTGTGGTTGGCCTCACATCCCCTTCCTCGCCAGCTTCTTGGCAACGATGCCGATCACCGGCTTGCTCAAGGCCACCGGTCTGAGTTTGGGCAGGTGTTTCTCCACCACAGGCGGCAGCCTTGGAATGACGTACTCCATCGACTTGGCGTGATCGTCCGGATCGAAGAAGTTCTTGACCTTGCGGGCGTAGCCTGGTGCCTTGCCCACGCGGTCGCCCACCAGATCGGCCAGAGGCCCCAGCACAAAGGCGCCAACGCCACAAGGTTCTTTCCACAGCGCGGGGTAAGAGTTCAGCAGGCCGCGCACACCCGCCTGGCGTGACCGTTCATCGGCCGGGTCGAACTGGATGATGTTCTCGGCCCACATGTAGCGACCCTCGTGCGGCCAGATCCATTGCTCGTCGGTGCTGCCCTCGACCAGGCCGCCACCTGGCTTGTTCTGCCCATCGAGGGCCTTTTGCGCCAGATCGATGCAACGCGGCAGGAAGTGAAAGGAGTCGAGCACACCGAAGGTGGTCGTGATCCCCGTGGAGGGCCGCAGCACCCGTGGCACGTACTGCGACGTGACCAGCGCGTGGTAGAGCACCTCTTTGTGGTCCGGGTCGAGGGGCAGGAACCGCCCGCCGGTGCGCTCCACGATGTCCTTCACGCAGCCGGTGCGCCAGGCGTGTTCATCAGCCGAGCGGGAGGCCGTGAGGAGGGTCCAGTTCTTCTCGTGCTGGGGCTGGGCCACCGGGGGCAGCGTTCCGTCTTGCGCCCGGGTCACGTACTCGGCATTCGTGCCCGTGATCGTCCAGCCGATGTTGTCCGGCGGCATGCGCAGCATGGCCATCGTGAGGTCGTCCTGCAGCAGTTCGAACGATGCCTCGCGTTGCTGCTCCCAGGACGGCCAGACGGCATGAAACAGCTCTGAGAACTCAGGCATCCGGGTGCCGATCTGCGGCAGGCGACCGGTGTGGACGAACTGGCCCTTTTCCGTCACCGGGTAGAGCTTGTAGCCGATCCGGGTGAACACACCCAGGCCACCGCCGGCGCCAAAAAGGCCGCGCAGCAGGCCGCGCGTCCCGGGGCCGGGGCCCTCCCCCGCGAACCAGCCCACACCGCAACCCGCCGATCCGCCTCGAACGATCTCGCCGGACGGCGACACCCATTCCCAGGACAGCAGGTTGCGCATGTTCCCGCTGGTGCTGTTGGAGGTGGTGCCCACGCCCAGCAGCGAGGTGGCCGAGGCCAATGGGGAATGCGCGGGTCCGGCGCCGACGATGTGGCAGGTCAACCCGTGCTTGAGGGCTTCGGCCTGCAGCGCATTGGCCGTGGCGTAGGGACCGATGATCGCCATGCGGTCTTCGGGAATGATCTGCAGCTCGTTCATGCGCCGCAGGTCGATCGTCACGCTGTCGGGCGTGATCACGCCGCTCATGGAGCCATAGCCGGTCGAGTGAGCCCGATACGCCAGGCCATGGCGCAGGCAGCACTTGATGACCGCTGCGACTTCTTCGGTGGTCGCCGGCATCAGCACCGCCATGGGCCACACGCTGGAGAACTTCTTCTCGCCCGACACCTTGCCGACGCTTGTGCTCCAGGCGTAGCCGCTCAGCATCGCCGGGTCGGTCGAGATGTGTCTGGCCCCCAGGATGTGCTCGAACTCACGCCGGGCCGCTGGCGGCATCTCGAGTCGTGCAGGCTTTTGCTTGTCCGTCATGTCAGGCTCCTTGGCCAGCCGGGCGCAGCGATGCGGCCAGCAGATCGATCAGGTCCACGACCGTGGCGGCACCCTTGGTGTGCTTGCCCAGGTGATGGGCGCAGTTGCCGCAGGCACTGACCAGTACATCCGTCCCCGTGTCACCGAGTTCGGAGAGTCGGTTCTGGGCGGCCATCTTCGCGGCCGCCGGCATGGCCTCCTTCACACCACCGGCGGCGCCGCAGCAGTAGCTGGCTGCACGATTGCGCTCCAGCTCGGCCACGACGATGCCCATCTGCCGCAAGAGCTGCCGCGGAGCTTCGTAGTTGCCATCGTTGCCGAACAAGACCTTGTCCGGCTCGGCGCTGGTGTAGTAGCCGCCCATCTTGTTCACGAGCTTGAGGTCCTTGCGCTGCCACGGTTCACTCAGCCGTCCCGACTTGCAGGTGTCGTGAAACGCCACCGTGCGGCCGCCGTGGCTGCTCGACGGGGACAGCGACAGCACGCCTGCAGCAACCTGTTGCTGCAGGAACTCCGTGAAGTGCAAGGGTTGAACGTCACAGAACGAAAAGCCCATGCGCGGATAGAACGAGCGGTAGGCTGCGATGGCCGACGAAGAGAACGTGACCACCGTTGTGGCGCCCGACTGCGCCACCTGCGAGACGAACTTCCTGGCCAGTTCCCTGGACTGTGCCTGGTAGCCCAGATCGAATGCCAGGGCGCCGCAGGAGTCTTCGTCCTGCCACAGGTAACCCAGCTTGATGCCGGCGGCCTGCATGGCCTGAACCAGGGCGCGCAACGCGGCATGCTTGGTCGTGTCGTAGGACAGCGTGCTGCCGATGTGCAGCAGCACGTCGCAGCGGCGCCCCAGGCTCAGGCCGTCGGCCCAGGCGCTGCGCAGGGCCCGGGGATGCCCTGCACTGTTGCCAACGGCCGCGATCCTGTCCATCAGCTCGCGATGCCGTCGGGGCGACTGCCCGTCGGCAACGATCCTGGCGCGCAGCGCATACAGGCCATCCAGGGGTTCGACGCTCTCGGCAAAGTTGATCTTGCAGGACACGTCGCAGGTGCCGCACATCGTGCAGGCGCTGATGGTGTCGAGCAGGTTCGTCGTGTAGCCGAACTCGCCGTGCACAAGGCCCGAACCCATGATGAGCTGACCGCTGGCGCTGCCGGCGTGGTACTCGACGAAGTCGATGCTGGGGCAGGCCGACGCATGCTTCTGGCTCTTGGGCGTGGGCACGAACTTGCACTGCGAGCAGCGTGCGCAACGGTCCAGGAAGTCCAGCCGTGCTTCAAGTGGAGCGGTTCCGTTCATCATGCAGCTCGCTGGTAGGGGATGCGATCAGGGTTCATGGTGTTGTTGGCGTCCAGCAAGGTCTTGGCTGCGGTCAGCATGATGTGGGCGCTGCTGTCGCAGGCGAATGCCAGCGCTCGCCAGTTGCCGTAGGGCCGGCTGAAAAAGGCGCCCGCCTGCGCGCAGGCACCGGTGAGCGCCTGCCAGAAAGAAGCTGCGCGGTCGTCGAGTTCCGGCGGGTGAGGCCAGTTGAATTCCACGTGGCAGCAGGTGCCCTGCGCCATGGGCTGGATGTAGGTGCCCACGGGCCCGACGTCGGGTGCCATGCAGGCGGCCCGGGCGGCCATGACCGCAGGCAAGCCCGAGAAGGTTTGCAGGAAGAACAGTTCCTTGTGTGTGCCTGTGGCGCGGTCACGGTAGTCGTTGTCCGGGCAGGTTCTCAAGCGGGTGGCGAAGGCATCGGCGCCGTGGCCAGCCAGGCCGTCACGCACGGTGCAGCCATGCGTCCGGGCGCAGTGGCGCAGGTCGTTCAGCTGCCAGGCCAGCTTCTGTTCGGCGCGCAAGCTGGTGCCCGACTGGGTCACGAACAGGGTCCAGGCAGGGCACTGTGCCGCCAGTGCGAACACGTCCTCTGCAGGGCGCGCCATCAGCAGGGCAAGCTGAAGGGCATCGACGATGAACAGCGTGGACGTGATCCGGCGCAGCAGCAGGTCGCGGGCCAGCGCCAGCACGGGCTCCAGCGCGTCGGCCGTCACGAAGTGGCTTGCCTCGACCGCCGGAATGCGCTCGCAGTACACCGCGGCCCAGGCCAGGGTCCCCAGCGTGCCCTGAGAGCCCTGCATGACACGCAGGAGGTCGGTGTGTCCCGGGCCGTACGGACTCATGTGGCGCGATCCGTTGTCCAGCTGCTCCTGCAGCGTGCCTTCGATGGCGGCCGAACCGGTCAACACGAGATCGCCGTTGCCCAGCACAGCAGCCGTGCCACCAAAGGGATCGGCAGCATCCCAGTGGTCGTTCGGGTGGATCAAGGGCTCGCGGTCGAGGTAGCTGGCCAGCACGGACTTGCCGGCGCGTGGCATCAGCGGACGGAACGCCCGCAGGTGGTGTGGCGCCAGCAAGCGGTCGATGGATGCGAAGTCGATGCCGGGTTCGATGATGGCGATCTTGTCGCGCGGGTCGACGTGGATCACCTTGCGCATGCCCGACAGGTCCGCAATGACCGTGGTGTCGGTGGCGGGTACCGTGTCACCCCGGCGGTGCTGGCCGGTGGACGACACCGGGATGATGCTTGTGCGGAATCGGTTGGCCCACTGCACCAAGGCCTGCAGCTCGGCGAGCGTGCCCGGGCGAGCCACGCCGACAGGCATCCGGCCCACGGCGGTGTCACGGTCCCTGGCGAAAGACTCACGGACCGCGGGGTCCTGCGAGATGGCAAGCGAAGAAGAAAATCTTGTCGACATGGTTCGATGGGGTGAGGACATTCAAGCGGACACGGGGGCCAAGGCACGGGCGCTGATGCGGCTGCGTTGCCGACGCCGAAACGGACAACGTCCCGCAGGCCGAGGGGACAGACCGTCAGCACGACACCTGCGTCCAACCGTGCGGCGAAGCAGCTCATGGCGTGTCGTGCCTCAGGCATCCAGCGAGCGCAGCATGCGACGCAGGATCTTTCCGGTGGACGTCTTGGGCAGATCAGCCACGATCTGATAGGCGCGCGGCACCTTGTAGGCCGCCATGCGGCTGCGGCAGTGCGCGTCCAGCACATCGGGATCGAGCGTGGCGCCCTGTCTGGGCACGACGTAGGCCTTGGCCAGCTCGCCCTTGGTTTCGTCGGGCACGCTGCCCACGGCCACCATGGCCACGTCCGGGTGCTCGGCGATCACGCGCTCGAGCTCGGCCGGGTAGATGTTGAAGCCGCCGGTGATGATCATGTCCTTGAGGCGGTCGACCACGTACAGGTAGCCGTCTTCGTCCTGGCGCACCAGGTCACCGGTGTGCAGCCAGCCGTCGGGCCGCAGCGTCTGAGCCGTGGCTTCGGCGCGGCCGAGGTACTCGATCATCGTCACCGGCCCGCGGATCTGCAGCTCGCCCACCTCGTTGGCGCCCAGCACCCGCCCCGTGCCGTCGGTGGCCACCACGCGGGCCTGCAGGTGTGGCAGCGCCACGCCGATGGAGCCATGGCGCCTCGGGCCGTAGGCGCTGTGCGTGGTGCCCAGGCCGCCCAGCTCGGTCATGCCCCACAGCTCGATCAGCGGGCAGCCGAAGGCGGCCTCGACTTCGCGCATCTTCGCCTCGGGCATGGTCTGGCCGCCCACGGTGCAGCGCGTGAGCGAGGACAGATCGAACTCGCCTCGCCTGGCATGGTTGAGGATGTACATGTACATCGTCGGCACGCCTTCGAGCATGGTGGCCCGCTCGGCCTGGATGCTGGCCAGCACGCGCTCGACGTCGAAGGTCTTGTGCAGCACCAGCGTCATGCCGCAGCCGATGGCCGCGTTCATCACGATGTTGCCGTAGACGTGCGAGCACGGCAGCGCGCTGACCACCGTGTCGGCGCTGGTGCGCACGTGCATGGTGGCCGTCATGGCGGTGTTCATCAGGATGGCCTGGTGGGTGAGCACCGCCCCCTTGGGATGCCCGGTGGTGCCCGAGGTGTAGCCCACGGTGCAGGGCTGCCCGATGGTGATGCCCGGCACCGGGTAGGCACCTGCGGCCGGGGCCGCGCCTTCGAGCAGGGCCGCGAAGTCCACCGCGTCGGCCGGCGTCTGGCCACCGAAGGCAAAGCAGTGCTTCAGGCCGGTCTGCGCGCGCACGCCGGCCAGCCTGGCGATGCGCTCGTCGCAGCCGAACACAGCCACTGCGCCGCAGTCATTCATGGCGTAGGCGGCTTCCTCGGGTGTGAGCATCAGGTTCAGCGGGTTGACCACCGCGCCGACCTTCATCACCGCATAGTAGGCAATCACCCACTCGGGGCAGTTGGGCGAGAACAGCGCGACCTTCTGCCCCGAGGCGATGCCGCGCTGCTGCAGCTGTGCGGCCACCCTGGACGAGGCCTCGTCGAGCTGGCGGAACGACCAGCGCTGCTCGTCGTAGACCAGCGCCGTCTTGTCGCCGAAGCGGCGCGCTGCGTTGCTCAGCACGGCGCCGACCGAGTTGGGCATGGCAGCGCCCGTCATCGGACCACCCTGCGTGCTGCGCACTGCGGGACCGAGCGCCTTTGCAACGTCCGGGCGGCGCTCATGCCAGTGCCTTGCGCATCACGGTCTGCATGTTGCAGTACTCGGCCAGGCCGTGCAGCGAGTTCTCGATGCCCACGCCCGACTGCTTGTGGCCCCCGAAGGCGATGTGGGGCGCGAACACATGCACGTGGTTGATCCACACGGTACCGGCCTCGATGCGGCGGGCCACGGCCTCGGCCCTTGCCAGGTCCCTGCCCCACACCGAGGCGGCCAGGCCGTAGGGCGTGTTGTTGGCGCGTGCGATCACGTCCTCGATGTCGCGGTACTTCAGCAGCGGCAGCACCGGTCCGAAGGCTTCTTCGACCACCACGCGCGAGTCTTCCGGCGGGTTGTCCACCAGCGTGACCGGGATGAAGTAACCCGGCTTGCGCTCAGGCGTGCCGCCCATCAGGAACTTCAGGCCGGCGTCACGGCTGTCTTCCAGCAACTTGGCGACCTTGTCGTACTGCATCTTGTTCTGCAGCGGGCCCAGCTCGGTGCCGGCCTCCATGCCATCGCCGACCTTGACGGTCTGGGCATAAGCCACCAGCTCGCGGGCGACATCGTCGTACACGTCTTCATGCACGTACATGCGCTTGCAGGCCACGCAGAACTGCGCGCTGTTGGCAAACGAGGCCCAGAAGAGGTCGCGGGCGATGGCCTTGGCGTCCACATCGGGCAGCACGATGGCCGGGTCGTTGCCACCCAGCTCCAGCGTCAGGCGCTTGAGGTTGCCGGCCGCGCTTTGCATGACCTTGCGGCCGGTGGCGGTCGAGCCGGTGAACGAGATCTTGCCGATGGCCGGGTGCTCGGTGATCCACTGGCCCAGTTCGTTGCCACCGGAGAGGATGTTGAGCACGCCCGCAGGCAGCACGGTCTGCGCCAGCTCGCCGAACCACAGCGTGCACAGCGGCGTGTAGGGCGAGGGCTTGAGCACCATGGTGTTGCCCGCCACGAGTGCCGGGGCGATCTTCCAGACCGCCAGCAGCAGCGGGAAGTTCCAGGGCGTGATGCCGCCGATCACGCCGATCGGGGTGTAGCGGGTGACGATCTCATCGTCGCCCTGGCGGCTGACCACCTCTTCTTCGAGCGACTGTCTGGCGATCTCGCGGCACCAGTGGATGGCGCCGCCAATTTCCCATTCGGCCGCGGCGCGGCCCTTGCCCTGTTCGGTGATCAAAAGCTTGATGAAGGCCTCCTGGTTCTGCTCGATCAGGTCGCCGAGCCGGGCCACCATCTGCTGGCGCTCCGCGAGCGCCGTGGCGGCCCAGGCAGGGAAGGCGCGCCGGGCTGCGCCAACGGCTTCTTCCAGGTGCTCACGCGTGGCCAGCGGGTAGTCGCAGATCACCTCTTCGGTGGCCGGGTTGATCGCAGCAGCCGTGCTGGCAGAAGAGACGCGCTGGCCGTTGATGGTCAGCGCATGGCGGGTCGTTTTCATGGTGTTGTCTCCGTCGATGAGGGGCCGGCTGATCGGAATCCGCTGGGAATGAGCCAGGAGGTCCCGCAAACAGGCGTGAATCGTCCACGAAGGCCTGGCCACCGACCCGTGGCTGGCGTTCCCGAATCCGGTGGATTCGTTCAGCAGGCGTCAGGAGAAACCCTGAACTCCCAAGGAAGCGCCGGGCCGCCCCAAGTTCCTTGACCCCCTCGGGGGGGCGGGCTGGGCGCAGCCCGGCCCTGGGGGCGCACTCAAGGAAACGCCGGGCCGCCCCAAGTTTCCTTGACCCCCTCGGGGGGCGGGCTGGGCACAGCCCGGCCCTGGGGGCGCACTCAAGGAAACGCCGGGCCGCCCCAAGTTTCCTT
>CBFGPV010000062.1:0-22121 GCA_965650765.1 uncultured Burkholderiales bacterium | reverse complement strand
GAGATGTACGAGGACCTGGCCACCAGCGTGGACGACTGCGACAGCGATGCCGACACCTTCCACGCGCTGACCCGCCAGCTCAGCGTGATCGACGTCAAGAAGGCGCTCAACCAGCGCTTCAAGCCTGAGCAGGTGGCCCGCCTGGGCAATGAGCATGTGGTCTACCCCTCGCTGTCGCGCCGGGCCTATGAGCAGTTGATCGAACAGGGCTGCGAACGCTACGGGCACGAGGCCGCCACGCGTTGCGGCCTGAACTTCGAGCTGGATGCCACCGTGCGAGAGCAGATCTATGCCAATGCCGTCTTTCCCGCCCAGGGCACCCGTCCGCTGTTGTCCTCGATGCATGCCATCCTCGGCACCGGCCTGGCCAAGGCAGCCATCTGGGCACTCGAGTGCGGTGCTGCCCACGGCGACACCGTGGGCCTCACGTCCGATGGACGCTGCCTGATCGCGCACTGGCGCGGGCACGCGCACACCATCGCCGTGCCGTTCGAGATCAGCCGGCTGCGACAACGCAACAATGCCGACTTCCGGGCCTTGCTCGCGGTGCACGAGGCCGGCCACGGCCTGGTGCATGCGCTGCTGTTCGGGCGGGCACCAAAGGAGATCAAGATCCACGTCGCCAGCTTCGAGGGCGGCTACAACACCTATGCCACGCGCCGGGTGTGGTCGCGGCGCAATCTGTGCGATTCCCTCTGCACCAGCCTGGCCGGTCGCGCGGCCGAGTTGCTGGTGTTCGGCCCCGAGTTGTGCTCGGGCGGCGCCGAGAGCGACCTGCGCAAGGCGACCGAAACGGCGGCCCGCATGCTGCGCCACCTGGGCCATGGCGATCGCATCAGTCGTAGCGACGTCTGCCCGGACAGCGACGACAACCTGTGCACCGACGTCGACACCAGCAACGCACCGATCGAGGCGCTGCTGCAGGCCGAACATGCACGCGCCACCGCGCTGCTCGAAACCCATCGCACCACGCTGCTGGCCCTGGTGGACGAACTGCTCGAACAGGGACAGGTCACCCCGGCGCGATTTGCCGAAGTGTCCGGCCTGCCGCTGGCGACACCCGAAGACGCGCTGGACCCCTATGCGCAGCGGCTGATGCAGTTCCGCTCGCAAGGGCGCGAGCGCCTGAGAGCATGAGAGCCTAGGTGTCGAGACTCGACGTGTGGCGGGCGCGCAGTTCTTCGAGCAAGGCGATTGCCGCGGGCCCGCGCACGCGGTCGCGCCGGTGCGCCACATAGGCCGGCTCGCGGGACTCGCCCGCCGGCCCGAGGCTGCGCGAGGGAATCTGCACGAGGCGCCCGTCGTCGAGCGCCTGCTTCACCGACCACAACGGCAAGCGGCCCCAGCCGAGGCCCACCTCGATGAGCGCCCGCTTGGCGTCCTGGGTGCCGACGCGGCAGGTCTGTGGTGACAGCACGTTGAAGTCGCGGCCGGCCGACATCGGCGTCGGGTCGCTCAGCACGATCTGCGGGTGTTCGGTGATGTCTTCCGGCCGCAGGCGCACGCGCGGTCGAATGCGGCTGGCAAGCGCATGGCTCGCGGCAACGACCGGCACGACCGCAACGGACCCCAGGGCCTCCTTGATCAGCCGGGGGTCATGCAGATCGTTGCCGACGGTCACCGCCATGGCGCACTGACCTTCGAGCAAGGCCACCAGCGGGCCCCCCAGGGGCGCCACCTGCAGCTGCATGCGCACGCTCGGGTATCGCCGTTGCACGGCAAGCAAGGCCTGGCCGATGATCGGCAGGGGAAAGAGCGTGTCGACCGCCAGCGTCAATTCCAGCTCCAGCCCCATGCCGACACCCTGGGCCCGTGCGCGCATGGTGTCGACCTTGAGCAGCACCGCACGCGCGTCTTCCAGCAACGCGGTGCCGGCCTGCGTGAGCACCGGACGCCGTCCGCTGCGGTCGAACAGCGTGATGCCGAGCTCGGCCTCGAGACTGGCCACGGCATGGCTCACCGCCGACTGCGCACGCCGCAGGCGGACCGCACCGGCCCGGAACCCGCCCGCGTCTGCGATGGCGACGAAGGTGCGCAACTGTCCCAGGGTCAGGGTGTCGATCACTGATCCATCCTTTCGATCGTTCTGGACGAAATTATGTGTCTTCCGTCGATCGCCTTGATGGCGCACAGTCGGCCCGATCAACAGGCATGAAGGAGCCCCATGACCATCCGACCCCGTGTGCTGGTGCACCTTGAGCTGTGGTGTGGGCAGGTCGAGGCGCCGGCTGGTGGTGTGTGCCACCGGCTCGGCCGGCGTGCCGGGGACACGGCATGAGCGCCACGCGAGCCGACGCCGGTGCATCACCCTGGCCGGTCACCTTGCTGCTGGTCGGCGCCGGGATCGTCAGCGCCGTGCAGCTTGGCAAGGCGCCAGCGGCGTTTCAGGCGGTGCAGGCCGCGCTCGACCTGCCGCTGGAGCGGGCCGCCTGGCTGCTCTCGGCCTTCGGCATCGTGGGTGCGCTGTTCGGTGTGGCCATCGGTACGGTGGCCGACCGGCTGGGCGCACGCCGGACGCTGGTGGCCGGTCTTGCCTTGCAGGGCGCGGCATCGGCGGCCGGTGCCGCAGCGCAGGATGCGACTTTGCTGATCGCGAGCCGACTGGTCGAGGGCATCGGCTTCCTTGCGGTGATCGTGGCCGCACCCGCCTTGATCGCGCGTGTCGTTCCGGCCTCGCGCACCGCCGGGCCGATGGCAGCCTGGAGCGCCTTCATGCCCGCCGGCATGGCGCTCGTGCTGCTGGCCTCGCCGTGGCTGCTGGACGCGGGCTGGCGGGCGCTGTGGTGGGGCGCCAGTGCACTTGCGCTCGGTTATGCGGTGCTGGCCGCAGCCTGCACCCCCCGTGATGACGCCGATCACTTGCCCTCGCCCGGCCGCCCCCTGCCCTGGCACCACACCGTGATCGCGCGCGGTCCGCTTTCGCTGCTGCTGTTGTTCATGTTGTACGCCGGTGCCTGGTTCGCCTTGTTCGGGCTGTTGCCGGTCGTGCTGAACGGCGGCCTCGCCGCCACGCCGGCACAGGCCAACCTGCTGACGGCACTGGCGATCGCCAGCGGCGCGGTCGGCAACCTGGCAGGTGGCGCCCTGCTCGCACGCGGCATGCGGCCCGCGGCGCTGGTGGCGGGTGCGCTCGGCGTGAGTGCCCTGCTCGCCCTGTGGGTGGCGGCGGAGTCGCTCGGCGCCTGGCCGCGCTACGGGCTGGTGGTCGCGTTCGCCACCGTGGCCGGCCTGGTCCCGCCCGCGCTGTTTGCCGAAGCGCCGCTGCAGGCACCACACCCGTCGGCCCTGGGCCTCATGCTGGGCATGATGATGCAGGGCAACAACCTGGGCCTGGTCGCCGGCCCGGCAGCCGGCGCGGCACTCACTGCCGCCGGGGGCTGGCCGGCGCTCGCGGTGGGCGCCGCTGCGTGTGCCGGCGCAGGCATCCTGGTCGTGGTCTGGCTGCTGCCCCGGCGAGCGACCGGCATGCGCCCATCCCCGGCCCCCGACGCCCCGGTGCGAACGGGGTGACCGCCGGCGACGGGCGCAAAATGGGCCCCCGGTCGCACTCCCGTACCTTCGCATGCAGCCCCCCAAAGCTTCCGTCTTCAAGATCGACATCGCTGCCGACCTGCACAAGTGGCGTGCGTTTGTCGCCATCGGCGAACTTGGCAGCCTGACGCGCGCCTCGCTGTTCCTCGACAGCAACCAGTCGCTGCTCAGCCGCCAGCTCAATGCGCTCGAACGCGAGTGCGGCGCGCGGCTGTTCAACCGCACGGGCCGCGGTGTCGAACTCTCGGAGACCGGCTCGCGGCTGTTTCCCCAGGTCAAGGCACTGCTCGCGGATGCCGAGCGGCTCGAGCAGGAGATCCGGGGTGAGGCGCGCGAGCCGGCCGGGCGCGTCACGGTCGGGTTGCTGCCTTCGATCGGGCTGCCGCTGGTGGGGCGGCTGTTCGCCGAGGTGCGGCGCCAGTACGCCAGCGTGAGTCTGAAGATTCTTGAGGGATCGAGTGGCCAGGTGGAGGAATGGCTCGCCGATGCCCGGGTCGACATCGCCATCCTCTACCGGTACGGCACGACACTGCCCGAGATGGAGCAGTCGCTCGCGGTGGTCGACAGCAACCTGATCGGCGCCCCCGGTGACCCGGTCACCGCACAGCCCGAGGTGGTGTTCGACCGGCTGAACGATCTGCCCTTCATCCTGCCGGCGGCGCCGAACGGACTGCGCACCGCGCTCGATGCAATCGCCCGCCAGCACCGCATCACCCTCGCGCCGGCGATCGAGGCCGATTCGCTGCCGCTGCAGAAGTCGCTCGTGGCCGGCGAGCGCCTCTACACGGTGCTGCCGCTGCACGCGGTCTGGCAGGAGGTTGCCGAAGGGCGCCTGCAGGCCGCCCGCATCATCGACCCCCCCTTGCAGCGCACGGTCTCGATGGCGCTCGCCAAGTCCAAGGGGCCGGCGCGGGCGGTGTCCGCCGTCGCCTCGCAGATCGGCCGGATCGTCGACGACATGGCCGCAGCAGGCATGTGGCGTCCGGGCAGCCGAACCGGTCCGGCGTGACGCCGGCCGCATAGCTGGATTGCCCGGCGCCGCGTGGCAGCGGGCCGGGCCTGCCGCTACGCTTGGCGGATTCCAGGAGACCTCGATGCCGCGCATTCCGCTTTTCCCGCATGACACGATGGACGCCGACCAGCGTCGCGTGCTCGACAAGATCGTGTCCGGCCCTCGCGGCCGCATCCAGGGCCCGCTGCGCGCGGTGCTGCACAACCCCGAACTGGCCGACCGCTGGCAGGCGCTCGGTGCGCTGCTGCGCTACCAGACCTCGCTGACACCCCGCCAGTCCGAGCTGGCCATCCTCGTCACCGGCCGAGCCTGCCGTTCGCCGTTCGAGTGGCATGCCCATCGTCTCGAGGCCGAGCAGGCCGGCATCGAGGCGCCCGTGATCGAGGCGCTGCTGGCCGAACGTGTGCCGGACGACCTCTCGCCCGACGACACCCTGGTCGTGCGTGTCGCGACCGAGCTGAACCGCATGCGCTCGATCAGCGACGCGACCTATGCCGACGCGCTGGCGCGCTTTGGCCCCCGGACGCTGGTCGAGCTGACCAGCCTCGTCGGCTACTACACGATGGTGGCGATGACGCTCAATGCCCACGAGATTCCGCTGCCCGAGGGCGCCACGCCCGCGTTTGCGCTGCCGCAGCAGGAGGCCCCATGAACGCGGGCGGCTGGGACTGCCACGCCCATCTGTTCGGCCCCTACGCGCGCTACCCGCTGAGCGCCGAGCGCAGCTACACGCCGCCCGAGGCGCTCGCGGCGGACTACCAGGCCCTGCTCGCACGGCTGGGCCTCACCCACGGTGTGCTGGTGCATCCGAGCGCCTATGGCAACGACTGCTCGCTGTTGTTCGACGCGCTGGCGCAGCATCACCACCTGCGCGGCGTGGTGGTCGTGCAGCGCGACACCGACCTGCCGCTCGAACGCCTGCGTGAGCGGGGTGTGCGTGCCGCACGATTCAGCCACCGCGGTGCAGGCGGCGCCAACTTCGCCGGCAGCGCATCGTTCGACGATCTGCTCGCCCTGGCGCCGCGCCTGGCCGACGCCGGCCTGCACGCCGAGCTGTGGACGGACGTCGACGTGCTGCCCGACATTGCCGGTCGCCTGCAAGCGCTTCCGGTGCCGGTCGTGATCGACCACATGGGCAGCTTCGATGTCACGGCGGGCATCGCCCACCCGGGCTTCGAGTGCCTGCGCCGCCTCGTTGCGGACGCAAACGCCTGGGTCAAGCTGTGCGCCTACCGCAACCTGCTGGGCACACCCGACATCGAACAGGGGCGCCCATTTCACGAGGCGCTGCTGCGCGCCAACCCGCAGCGGCTGGTCTGGGGCAGCGACTGGCCGCATCTGCGTGTGAATCCACAGCCCGATGCGCAGCAACTGCTCCAGACGATGAAACGCTGGACGGACAACAACGCGCTGGTCGAGCAGATCCTGGTCCGCAATCCGGCCGTGCTGTATGCCTGAACCGCTGAGCCCCTGAGCCCCTGAACGCGTGCGGCGGTGACCGCGCAGAGCGGCACTCGCAACGGTGCCCTTCGCACGGGTGCGTCGGGCGGTGTGACGCCATGCTCCACCCAGTCGGTCGACAGGTGCACCCGATCGACTCGCTGCGAAGGCAGCTCAGCATCCGCGATAGACCGGCTTGCGCTTGTCGAGGAAGGCCTGCATGCCTTCCTTCTGGTCCTCGCTGTCGAACAGGCGCTCGAACAGGCGGCGTTCGAGCGCGAGCGCCGTGTCCAGCGGCACGTCGGCGCCGAGGCGCATCGCTTCGCGGATCGCCTGCACGGCCAGCGGCGGCATCGTGCCAAGCTGCTCGGCCAGCTCGATGGCACGCTCGAGCGCCCGGCCTTTGGCCACCAGCTCGCTGACCAGGCCGGCCGCATGGGCTTCGCGGGCCGGCACCCACTGACCCGTCAGGCACCACAGCAGCGCCTGGTAGCGCCCCACCGTGCGCAGCAGCCGCTGTGTGCCGCCGGCGCCCGGCATGATGCCCACACGGATCTCGGGCTGGCCGAACTGCGCGTCATCGGCCGAGATGATGAGGTCGCAGGCCAGCGCGAGTTCACAACCACCGCCCAGCGCATACCCTTCGACGGCGGCGATCACCGGCTTCGGGCATGCACGCACGACATGGAAGACACGGTCGGTGTCCAGGCGCAGGTGGTCGGTGGGGCGCATCTGCGCCATCTCGGCAATGTCGGTCCCGGCGACAAACGAACCGCCGGCGCCGGTGAGCACGATGGCGGCCACGTCGGTGTCCTGCACCAAGGCCTGGATCTGCGCGACGATCTCCTGCTTGACCTGCAGGTTCAGCGCGTTGCGACGCTCGGGACGGTCGATGGTGACGATGCCGGCCGCACCCTGCCGGCCAGAGGTGACGAATTCAGCCATGCAGGCGCCCCAGCGGCTGGGCCGCATGCACCGCGCGCCGCAGCCAGGGCGAGACGCGGTAGCGGTCCTCGCCATACGCCTGGCCCAGATGCCCGATCACCGTCGCGACATGCGCCAGACCGATGCGCCGGCCCCAGGCCATCGGCCCGAGGGGGTAGTTCACCCCCTTCTGCATCGCGGCGTCGACGTCATCCGCGCAGGCGATGTCCTGGTGCACCGCATCGGCGGCCTCGTTGACAAGCATCGCCACCGTGCGTGTCACCACCAGCCCAGGCACATCGGCGATCAACGACACCGGTTTGCCAAGCGCCGTGAACAGGCCCACCGCCTGGGCCCGCTGCGCCTCGCTGGCCTGCAGCGGCATCGCCAGCGCCATGCGGGTGCAGCCGGCGTAGTCGAGCGCCAGGTCGAACACGGCCACCGGTTCGCCGAGCGCAAGGGAACGTTCGGTGGCGGTGCGGCCGTCGCTGAGAGCAAGCGCAAAGCCGTCGACACGCAGCACACCGGCACCCTCGGTGCGCTCCACACGGAGGCCCTCATGACGCGCCAGCAGATCGGCGAGCGCCTGCGCCGGCCCGAGATCACCTTCGACACGCACGACGCTCGCACGAGCACCTTCACCCGCATCCTCCACGGCAGGGGCAGGCGCGCCTTCGCGGTAGTCGTGGAACCCGCGCCCGCTCTTGCGGCCGAGCCAGCCGGCGTCGACCAGGGCCTGCTGGATCAACGACGGCCTGTAGCGCGGGTCGTCGAAGAAACCTTCGTAGACCGAGCGCGTGACGGCCAGGTTGACGTCGTGCCCGATCAGGTCCATCAGCTCGCAAGGGCCCATCCTGAAACTGCCGCATTCGCGCAGCACCGCATCGAGCGTCCCGGGTGTTGCCGCCCGCTCCTGCAGCAGTCGGAGCGCCTCGCCGTAGTAGGGCCGGGCCACGCGGTTGACGATGAAGCCGGGCGTGGAGCGACAGACCACCGGCGTCTTGCCCCAGGCACGGGAGGTCTCGACGATGGTCTGCACCACCTCGGGCGCCGTCGCGTGGCCGGCGACGACCTCGACGAGCGGCAGCACCGGCGCCGGGTTGAAGAAGTGCATGCCGACCACACGCTCGGGTCGGTCGAGCCGACCGGCAATGGCCGTGACCGACAGCGACGAGGTGTTGGTCGCGATGATCGTGCCGGCACCGACCTCGGCTTCGATCTGGCGCAGCACGGCGACCTTGATGTCCAGGTTCTCGGCGATGGCCTCGATGACCAGGCCCACGTCGTCGAGCGTTGCGTCCGGGCCGACCGGCGCAAGGCGTGCAAGGGTTGCATCGCGCTCGGCGGCCGGGAGCTTGCCACGCTGCACACGCCGTTCGAGGCTGGTGCGTATCTGGCCGATGCCGCGGTCCAGTGCGGCAGCGCTGGTGTCGCGCAGGTAGACGCGGTGGCCGGCCGCGGCGGCCACTTCGGCGATGCCACTGCCCATCGTGCCGGCACCGATCACGACAACGGCCCGGTCCCGGGCGAGTGCGTCAGCCATCGACCGGCTCCGTCAACTGGAACGAAGGGCGCAAGCGCAGCCCGGACTCCCACTCGGCCAGGCGCGGCGCCAGCGCACGCCAGTCCAGGGTGTCGAAGCGGTAGTCGAGGTAGCCCAGCGCGCAGGCCACGGTGATGTGGCCGATCGACAAGGGCATCGCGGCCAGCGCCGGTGTCTCGCCGTCCAGCTGGCGCAGCGATGCGGCCGTCTTCAGCTCGAACGCGTCGATCAGGGTCTGCAGCGGCTGAGCGCGCTCGCGCTCGTTGCGCCAGAGGATGGCCGCGTCGAGCAGGCCATCGCCAAACGCATGCCAGCGCAGCGCCTGCCATTTGTCCCGGCCTTCGCGCGGGAACAGCGTGCCCGCCCCGAGGTCGTTGAGGTACTCGCAGATCACGACCGAGTCGAACAGCGTGAAGCCGTCGGCCAGCACCAGCGTCGGGATCTTCGACAGCGGGTTGTCCTCCATCAGCCGCGCGTTCGGCTTGAGCATCGCGGCGACCGAGCGGACCCGCTCGATGCGGTCCACCAGACCCAGCTCGTGCGCACACACCATCACCTTGCGCACATAGGGTGACTTCGGCGACCAGTGCAGCTTCATCGTTGTCATCAGATGGCTCCTGCGGTGCGCAGCGCGGCAATGTCGGCCGCGCCGTAGCCCAGTTCGGTCAGGATCTCGTCGCTGTGCTGGCCAAGCAGCGGCGGCGCGCACTGCGTGCCCAGCGGCGTGTTGGCAAAGCGCATCGGGCTGGCCACCTGCGGTACGTCGACGCCACTCGGGTGCGGCACATGACGCAGCATGCCACGCGCCTGGACCTGCGGGTCCCTGAAGACCTCCTCCACGCTGTTGATCGCGCCGCAGGGCACACCGGCGGCGTCGAGTGCAACGACCAGCGCGTCGCGCTGCCATGCGGCGAACTGTTCGCGCAGCAGCACCGACAGCTCATCCGTGTGGCGCACCCGCTGGGCATTCGTCGCGAAACGCTCGTCGGCGGACCATTCGGGCCGGCCCAGCACCTCGCACAGCTGACCGAACTGGCCGTCGTTTCCGACCACGAGGATCACGTCGCCGTCGGCGCAGGCGTACACGTCCTGCGGCTGGATGTTCGGGTGTGCATTGCCGTTGCGCGTGGGCACCTTGCCCGAGACGAGGTAGTTCATCGCCTGGTTCGCCAGCGTGGCCACCTGCACGTCCAGCATGGCGATGTCGATGTAGTCACCCACACCGGTCTCGTTGCGCCGCGCCAGCGCGGCGAGCACCGACACCGCGGCGTACATGCCCGTCATGATGTCCACGATGGGCACGCCAACCTTCTGCGGCCCGCCGCCGGGGCGGCCGTCGCGCTCGCCGGTCACGCTCATCAGCCCGCCCATCGCCTGGATCAGGAAGTCGTATGCCGGCTGGTCGCGCCGCGGGCCGGTCTGGCCGAAGCCGGTCACCGAACAATAGATCAGGCGCGGGTTGATCCGGCGCAACGATGCCTCGTCGAGGCCGTAACGTGCCAGCGTGCCGGCCTTGTAGTTCTCGAGCACGATGTCCGCCTTCGCGGCCAGTTCGCGGACGATGCGCTGGCCTTCCGGTTTGTCCAGGCTCACGGTGATCGAGCGCTTGCCGCGGTTCACTGCCAGGTAGTAGCCCGCCTCGTGCGTGTCGCTGCCGTCCGGTCCCTTCAGGAAAGGCGGGCCCCACAGACGCGTGTCGTCGCCAGCGCCGGGGCGCTCGACCTTCGTCACCTCGGCGCCGAGATCGGCCAGGATCTGCCCGGCCCAGGGCGCCGCGAGGATGCGGCTGAGGTCGAGGACCTTGACGTGCGACAGCGGGCCGGTGCGGGGATTCATGGTCGATGCGATCGATGGGATGACGATGGTCCGACTCTATGCGTCACGCCCGCGGCTGCCTACGGAGCCGGCGACAAGGCTGTCATGCGGCGATACGCATACCGCAGCGGCTCGCACGACCCGCCCTTGCCGCGGCATGCATAGCTGCCTTGCCGGCCGCGTGCCTTCCTGGGGGGCCTGCGAGCGACGAGACTGGGATCATCCTCAGACCAGAAGCATCGGAGACACCATGTTCACCCGCTCTCGCCTGCCCGCACTGTGTGCGGCCGTCCTTGTTGCCGCCACGGGCGCGGCCGCTGCGCAGGACTGGCCGGCCCGGCCGATCCGTGTGGTCGTGCCCTATGCGCCCGGGGGCCCGGCCGACGTGATCGCACGGCTCATCGCCAAAAAGGCCGGCGACACGCTGGGCCAGACCATCATCGTCGACAACAAGGCGGGAGCGGGCGGCATGATCGGCATCGACGCGACGCTGAAGTCCCCACCGGACGGCTACACCTTCGCGCTGACCGCGCAGGGGCCGCTTGCGGGCATGCCCAACCTGATGAAGGCGCCCTACGCGATTGCCGACATCCAGTACCTGACGCTGGTTGCGCGCGGTCCGGCGGTGGTGGCCGTCTCGAAGAAGCTCGCCGCCGACACGCTGCCCGATCTGGTCAGGCTCGCCAAGGCGCAGCCTGGCAAGCTGAACTACGGCTCGGCCGGCCCGGGCACCACGCCGCACATTGCCGGCGAGCTGCTGAAGCAGGAGGCCGGCATCGACTTGACGCATGTGCCGTACAAGGGCGCCGGTCCGGCAGTGACCGGGCTGCTGGGCGGAGAGATCGACGTGGCCGTGGTCGACCTGCTGAACGTGCTGCCGCACGTTGCCGCAGGCACCCTGAAGGTCCTGGCGGTGGCCAGCCCCGCCCGTGCGCCGCAGCTGCCCAATGTGCCGACCACGGCCGAGGCGGGGCTGCCGAACCTGGTGATGGACACGAGCTACGGCATCATCGCGCCGCCCGGCATCCCGGCGAGCGTGCAGGCCCGATTCCGCGAGGCGATCGTCGGCGCCGTGCAGTCCGCCGACCTGCAGGCGCAGATGATCAAGCAGGGCGTCGTGCCGGTGACCACGACCGCGCAGGACTACAAGGCCGCGATCCAGGCCGAGTCCGACAAGTGGAAGCGGGTGATCTCGGCCGCGAAGATCACGCTGCAGTAAGCGCGATGCAGATCGTCGACGTGCACACGCAGCCCTGCATGCAGCGGCTGCACGACCCGGCCTGGAAGTTCGCGCGCGCCACCGTGCCGCAGCTCGAGGGCCAGGTGCTGGTCCTGACCGACGAGGCCGGCACACGCGGCTGTGGCTACGTGCACGCGATTCCCGCGATCACGACCCATGGCGACGGTGCCGCGGCGGCACTGGCCATGCTGGCCCCGCGCCTGGTGGGCCGCCGCGTCGATGACCTCGCGGGCATCCAGGAAGAGATGGACGCAGCGCTGGCGTTCCACCCGAGCGTGAAGGCCGGCATCGACATGGCACTGCACGACCTGCTCGCGCGCCGGCTCGGCGTGCCGGTGCACGTCCTGCTGGGCGGCCGGCTGCACGAGCGCATCGCGCAGTCACGCATCGTGCCGATCAAGCCGCCGGCCGAGATGGCGGCCCGAGCGGCGGAACTGGCCGAGGGCGGCTACCGCCAGCTCAAGCTCAAGCTGTCGGGCGACACCGCCCTCGACACGGCGCGCATCGCCGCGGTGCGTCAGGCCGTCGGCCCGGGTGTCACGCTCACGCTCGACCCCAACCAGTCCTACGACGCGAAACAGATGATGGGTGCGTTCGCCCGCTTCGAGCGGCATGACATCGCGCTCATCGAGCAGCCGGTGCCCGCCGCGGACTGGGCCGGGCTGGCGCTGCTCACCCGCAGCCTGCCGGTGGCCATCGAAGCCGACGAGAGCGCGCAGACGGTGCACGACGTGTTCCGGCTCGTGTCCGAGCGGGCGTGCGACGTGATCAACCTCAAGATCACCAAGCTCGGCGGTCTGCGCCGCTTCCAGCAGGCCGTGCGCATCTGCGAGGCCGGCAACGTCGGCTGCCGTGTCGGCGCGGCGTTCGGCCCGGCGCTGCTGCAGGCGATGAGCCTGCAGGCGGCCAGCACGATCAAGGCACTGCCTTTCGCGTGCGAGCTCGCCGAGCATCTGCACCTGTGCGACGACCCCTTCACCGAACTCGTCGTGGCCGACGGCGCGATCGAGGTTCCCCGCCAGGCGCCGGGCTGCGGCGTCGAATTCAAGACATGATCACGCCATGAAATCCCTGCGCTCCCTCGCCTGTGCCCTGCTGCTGTGCCTTGGTGGCGCGGCGTTTGCGGCCTTCCCCGACAAACCCATCCGCCTGATCGTGCCGTTTCCGGCCGGTGGCGCGGCCGACGTGATGGCCCGTGGCATGGCCCAGCGGCTCGGGCAGGAACTGGGTCAGCAGATCATCATCGACAACCGGGGCGGCGCCGGCGGCACCACCGCCGCGGAAGCCGCGGCCAAGTCCCCTGCCGATGGCTACACGCTGTTTTTCGGCACGATGGGCACCCACGCCATCAATGCCACCCTCTACAAGAAGCTGCGCTACGACCCGGTGAAGGACTTCGCGCCGATCAGCCTGACGCACATCACGCCGCGCGTGCTCATCGTCGGGCCGTCGGTGCCCGCGAAAGACATCGCCGAGCTGATCGCGCTGGCCCGGCGCCAGCCCGGCGCACTGACCTACGGGTCGGCCGGCAACGGCAGCTCGAGCCATCTCTCAGGCGCCCTGTTCGAGACTCTGGCCGGCGTCGACATGCTGCACGTGCCGTACAAGGGCAGCGCGCCGCTGCTGGTGGACGTGCTCGCCGGGCGGATCGACATGACCTTCGACTCCTACACGGTGTACGAGGAGCACATCCAGTCCGGCAAGGTGCGCCCGCTGGGGGTGACGTCGAAGGCGCGCATGGGCCGGCTGCCCCAGGTGCCGACGATCGCCGAGTCCGGCCTTGCCGGCTACGACGTGTCGAACTGGCTCGGGCTGTTCGCGCCGGCCGGTGTGCCCAAGGACGTGCTCGCGACCCTGCACGCCGCCCTCGGCCGCGCGATGGCCACGCCCGAGCTGCGCGCCCAGTTGGTCGCCCTGGGCATCGAGCCGGCCTTCGGTTCGCCCGAGGACTTTGCCGCGCTGATCCGCGCCGAGCTGCCCAAGTGGGCGGCCATCATCAAGAAGTCCGGAGCCACGGTCGAGTGACCGCCACGCCTGCCATGCATGCCAACCCGCCTGGCGCCGCGCGTTCGGTGCTGCTGCCGGCCGAGCCGGGCGCACGGATCGAGGTGCTGATCGACAACACCGCCGGGCGCGAAGACGCTCCCGCGATCGTCCTGCTGCCTTCGTCCCAGCGCGATGCGCGCGACCTCGGGCCGCTGGCCGCCTGCCTGGCCGCCGCCGGCTGGCGGGTGCTGCGGCCGCAGCCGCGTGGCATGGGCACCACCAGTGCACCGCCGCCCGGCATGACACTGCACGACCTGGCGCGTGATGTCGCGCGGGTCATCGCCGCCTGCGGCGCCGGGCGGGCCATCGTGGCCGGCCACGCCTTCGGCCACTTCGTCGCCCGCGTGGCCGATCTGGACCATGGCGAGGCCGTGCGCGGTGTGGTTGTCCTGGCCGGCGCGGCGCGACGCTATCCGCCAGGGCTGACCCAGGCCCTCGATGTTGCCGCCGACGCCGCCCAGCCACGCAGCGAGCGCCTGGCCGCACTGAGACTTGCCTTTTTCGCCCCGGGCAGCGACCCGGCGCCGTGGCTTGACGGCTGGCATCCTCACCTGCGCGAAGCCTACCGCCAGGCGGGCGCCACACCCGACAAGAGCGTCTGGTGGCCGGTGAGCCAGGCACCGATCCTGGACCTGCAGGGCGCGTGCGACCCCTGGCGCCCCGCATCGACACGCAACGAACTGCGCGCCGTGCTCGGCGACAAGGTGAGCGTGCAGGTCATCGCCGACGCCAGCCATGCTCTGCCCGACGAGCAGCCCGCTGCGGCAGCGGCTGCGATCGTCGACTGGGCGCGCACGCTGCCGGCCTGAGCGGCCGGCCGCATCCTTGGCGCATCACCTCGGCAGGTCAGCGCCCCTTGAACACCGGAGCGCGCTTTTCCTTGAAGGCGAGTTGCGCCTCCCGGGCGTCTTCGGTCTTGCTGATCTGTGCGGTCATGTCCTGCTCATAGCGATAGCCGTCACGCAGGCTCATGTCCTCGATGACATTCAGGGTGTGCTTGCCCATGCGGGTGGAGACCGGGCTCTTGGACGCGATCTGGCGGGCGATCTCCAGCGCGGTGGGCATCAGGTCGTCCGGCGCCGTGCAGGCCTCCACGATGCCCAGCCGGTACAGCTCGGCGCCGTCCACCCGCATGCCGGTGAGTGCCATGCGGCGCAGGCGCGAATGGCTGAACAGGCGCATCGCATGACGGCAGCCGCCGAGCAGGCCGACGTCCACCTCCGGCAGGCCGACCGACGCCTTCTCGGACGCCACCAGGATGTCCGCCGATGCGATCATCGCCAGCCCCGAGCCGAGCGCCGCACCGTTGATCGCAACAACCACCGGCTTGGCGCATTCGCGGATCGCGTGGAAGCACTCGCGCGTGCGGCGCGAATGCGCCGGCAGGTCGCCCGGCCCCTTGATGGTCTCGGCGCGGCCCTTCAGATCGGCGCCGGCACAGAACACCTTGCCTTCGCCGGTGAGCACCACCGCGCGCACTTCATCGATCTCGGAAATGCGGTCCAGGGCCAGGGTCAGCTCATCGTTGAGCGTGCGGGTGAGCGCATTGACCGGCGGCGCGTTCATCGTGAGCGTCGCAACATGGTCTGCAACCACCACCTTCAGTTGAGTCAGGTCGTCCATCGTGGGTCCTTCGGATTCGGTGACACAGTCTAGGCAGCCGGGCGGCCTGCCGCCATGCCGCAGCGGCGCACAGCAGGTATTCGTCTGCCGACATGGGTGCCGGTCGGGGCGCAGGCCGCCAGGGCGAGTGGCGATCAGGCTCCACCGCCATGCGCTTCCAGATGTCGTCTCATGAATTCGGCGAAGTCCGGCGCCACGACACCGTCCACCTTTCGCAGGGCCAGGCTGTAGCTCACAACGGGACACTCATCACGAACCGTCTGCCGGGTGTCCAGGCACCAGCAGACCTCGTCGTCATGAAGGTAAACCACCACCAGATGAAATGGCAGGCCGAACCGACTGCGACAGGACAAGGTTCCGCCCAGCGCGGTTCCGCCCGAGGTCTTTGTCGCATCATTGTCTTCAATGCCGCAGACATCGTCTCCAACAACACCACCACCGCCGTATTGCCTCAAGAACCTCTTGTACGAACTCGGCAGCGGACACAGGAGGCGTTCTTGAAGCGCTTCGATTTGAGCGTCATCCGCCGACCCGTACCAGCAAATCTCAGCCCCGGCCGCTACAACTTGTGCTGCGAGGCCATCGTATTCATTCAATTCATGGCTCCTTTGAACCGACAACGCCGCTCGTTGCGGGCGGTGCACCCTATGCCTGACGGGGTGCGCTGAGTTGCGCGTGCAGGTTGCATCTGCGTTCTGACGCGCACGCCCCAGGCTCCTGGACGATACACGCCACGGAAGCGGTGAGGCAGGCGTGCAGCGGCCCAGGGGCAACTCATCTTGTGGGTCGAAGGCATCGACTGCGCAATCGCAACTCATGTGGCTACAGACCTGAAGTCCGAAACGATATCGTGCGCAAGGAGGCGCCAAGTGAGAAAGTGCCGCAGAAGCCACTTCGCCCTGAGGCGCGCGCAGACCGTCAGCAAGCAACGGTCACGCAACGGTTGCCTGGCAGAGACGCGCACCGTGCAGGCGTTGCAGTCGCATCATTGCCGCCCATGCGATCGTCGGGGCGTCGCAGTTCCGCTTTCGCCGGCGCGGGCAGCTCATCGAGCTGCCAGTGAATGACCTGCTGTCGACCAACCACACCGGCGTGCTGCGCCGCACGGTGATCGAGGGCGGCGGCATCGGTATCCTTCCGACCTGTCTGGTCGGGAAGGGCCTGAACCGCGGCAGGCTCGTTCATGAGCGGCCCGCACGACACACAACAGGAGACAGGCGATGACGGGCTCGATCAAGGATCCGAGAGGCATTCAGGAGCTCTTGCTGTTCAGGTTGAGCCGGATCCTCGCAATCGGAGGCAGCATGGTGACGCGCCTCTGCGAAGGGCAGTACGGCATCACGCGTCGTGAATGGGCGGTGCTGGCCCTGGTGGGCCAGGCCGACGAGGTGACGTGGTCGAAGATCGTCGAACAATCCGAGATCGATGAAGCGCCTCTGTCGCGTGCCATCTCGTCGCTGGTGACCAAGGGGCTGGTGTCGAAGCGGCGTGTCCCGTCTCACGGCATGCGGGTTTCGCTGACCGACTCAGGCAGGGCGCTGTTCGACGAGTTTTTCCCCGTCACGCGATCGATCAACGTGCGCCTGCTGGAAGGCCTGGACCCGGCCCAACTCGCCCAGCTCGACGCGGCTCTGGACTCGATTCATCGGCGTGCCGTGGCGCTGGAGGAAGAAGCCCATCTCCCCAAGGCGGACCGGCGCCGGGGCAGGACATGAGCGCTGCATCAGGGTTTTTGTCGATCCGAGTTGTTTTGAACAAGCGCGGATCGCCTCCTTAGCATGGCCAGTGCTCCTGCACGAGACAGGGCATCCAGGCTTCAACCCATTCCCCGGAGGTTCCATGCAGCGCCGATCCGCCTTGTCCGCCATTGCCGTATCGATGGCCCTTTCCCTTCAGCCCGGTCTGGCCGCAGCGCAGTCCGGTGCGCCCTTGAAGGTTGTTGTCGGTTTTGCGCCCGGAGGCAGCGTCGACGCACTGGGCCGGCAGATCGCCGAGACGCTGCAGGCCTCCCTCGGTCGACCGGCCATCGTCGAGAACCGCACGGGCGCCGCGGGGCGCCTGGCGATCGAACAGGTCAAGACGTCGGCGCCGGACGGCAACACGCTCCTGCTGGTGCCCCACGGCCCGGTCACCTTGTTCCCCCATGTCTTCAAGAGCCTCAAGTTCGACATGGAAAAGGACTTCGTGTCGGTGAGCCGTGTCGCAACCGGGGACTACGCCCTGTCGATCGGGCCGGCCGTTCCCGCCAAGGACCTGGCGGGCTTCATCGCCTGGGCCAGGACGGCGGGTGACAAGGGCAATTACGGATCCCCCGGTGCGGGCACCCTGCCCCACCTGCTGGGTGTGTCGGTGACGCGGGCCATCGGTGTGCCGATGACCCATGTGCCGTATCGGGGCTCGGCGCCCGCGATGACGGACCTGGCCGGCGGTGTCGTGTCTGCCGTGCTCAGCCCCGTCACGGAGGCGCTGCCGCTGCACAATGCAGGCAAGATCCGCATCATTGCGACGGCAGGCACGACACGGTCCGCGTTCCTGGAAGGCGTGCCGACCTTGAAGGAATCCGGCATCGACATCGACGTGCCCCTGTGGTTCGCGGTGTATGCCCCGGCCGCGACGCCGCCCGCCACCCTGGCGCAACTTCGCAGCGTGGTGACCCAGTCCCTGTCGAAGCCGGAAGCCGCCCAGAAGATGAAGGTGCTGGGCCTGGTGCCGGCACCGAGCCAGCCACAGGAGCTGCTCGCGCTGCAGCGCAAGGAGACGCAGATGTGGGAGAAGGCTGTGAAAGCTTCAGGGTTCACACCGGAAGACTGAACGACATGAACGTCATCTTTGTCGTTGCCGACGACCTCGGCTACGCGGACCTGGGTTGCTATGGCGGCCGCCCGGCCGAGTTCGGCGCCGTCTCGCCCCACATCGACCGGCTGGCCCGCGAGGGCATACGTTTCACGCAGGGCTACGCCAACTCGCCGGTGTGTTCTCCGACGCGGTTCGCACTGATGACGGGCCGCTACCAGTACCGGCTGCGCGGCGCCGCCGAAGAGCCGATCAACAGCCGCTCGCGCGGCAGCCAGACCCTGGGCCTGCCGCCGGACCATCCGACGATGCCCTCGATGCTGCGGGCCGCCGGCTGGCGCACGGCCCTGATCGGCAAGTGGCATCTCGGCTACCCGCCGCACTTCGGCCCGAGGCTGTCGGGTTACGACACCTTCTATGGCCCGATGTCCGGCGGGGTGGACTACTTCACGCACTGCGGCACCAACGGGGTGCCCGACCTGTTCCACAACGAAGACGAGATCCACGACGTCGGCTACCTCACCGACCTGATCACGCAGCGTGCCGTGGCCTGGCTGGACGACGTGTGCGACTCCGGCGCGCCCTTCCTGCTGAGCCTGCACTACACGGCGCCGCATTGGCCCTGGGAAACCCGGGACGATGCCGACCGGTCCGCAGACGTGAAGGACAACCTGTTCCACCTGGACGGCGGCAACATCCACACCTATCGGCGGATGATCCACCACATGGATGAAGGCATCGGCCAGGTGATGGCAACCCTGGAGCGTCGCGGCATCGCGGACGACACGCTGATCATCTTCACCAGCGACAACGGCGGCGAGCGGTTTTCGGACAGCTGGCCGCTGGTGGGGGGCAAGATGGATCTCACCGAAGGTGGCATCCGGGTGCCCTGGATTGCGCGCTGGCCCCGGGTGATCGCACCGGGCCAGGTGAGCCACCAGCACTGCATGACCATGGACTGGACCGCCACCGTGCTGGACGCGGCCGGTGTGGCCCCCGCCTCGTCTCACGCGCTCGACGGTGTGTCGCTCATGCCCGTGCTGCGCGGCGGGTCGGAGTTTCACAGGACGTTGTACTGGCGCATGAAACATCGTGGCCAGCGTGCCATGCGTGACGGGCGCTGGAAGTACCTGCTCGTTGACGGCCATGAATACCTGTTCGACATCGAAGCCGACGAACGCGAACGCGCCAACCGCGCGCATCGTGAAGGCCCCCGGCTCGACGCCATGCGCGACAGCTGGCTCGCGTGGAACGCCACCATGCCCGAGATCCCGGTCGATGCGACGGTGAGTCTGGGCTACTCGGTGAAGGACATGCCCTCACGCTGAGGGGCTGTGCATCGCGGCCCGCAAGCGGCCGAACATCGCTTGCGGGCCCGACGAGCCGCGTCGTGCGTCAGGGATTCACATAGGTGGTCTTGACCGTCGTGTAGAACTCGGCGGCGTAGCGCCCCTGCTCGCGCGGGCCATGGCTCGAAGCCTTGCGCCCGCCGAACGGCACGTGCGGGTCGACCCCGGCCGTCGGTGCATTGACCATCACCATGCCGGCCTGCAGGTGGCGCTTGAAGTGCGCGGCCAGCTTCAGCGAGGTCGTGCACACGCCGGACGACAGGCCGTAGTCGGTGTCGTTGGCAAGCATCAGCGCCTCGTCGGTGTCGCGCGCGCGGATCACCGAGGCCACGGGGCCGAAGATCTCCTCGCGGTTGATGCGCATGCGGTTGTCGGTGTCGACAAACAGCGCCGGCTGCAGGTAAAAGCCCGGCCGGCCGGCCACCTCGGCCAGGGCCTCGCCGCCGAAGACCAGGCGCGCGCCCTCGTTGCGTCCGATGGCGATGTAGTCGGTGTCCTGCTTGAGCTGCGTGGCGTCGACCACCGGGCCGATGGCCGTCTTCGGGTCGCGTGCGTCGCCCACGACGAGGGTCTTGAGCTTCTCGACCATCGCGGCCACGAAGCGGTCGTGGATGCCTTGCGTGACGATCAACCGTGACGAGGCCGTGCAGCGCTGCCCGGTGGAGAAATACGCGCCGTTGATCGCACAGGCCACCGCAAGGTCGAGGTCCGCATCGTCAAGCACCACGAGCGGGTTCTTGCCGCCCATCTCGAGCTGGAACCGGGCCATCGGCCCGCGCCGGCCGATGCACGCCTGCGCCACCTTGCGGCCGGTCGCTTCCGAGCCGGTGAAGCTCACCGCCGCGACGCGGGCGTCGTCAAGCAGCGCATCGCCGATGTCGCGCCCACGGCCCATCACGAGGTTGAAGGTGCCCGCCGGCAGGCCTGCGCGGCTGAGGATCTCGGCCAGTGCCCAGGCGCTGCCCGGCACCGCCTCGGCCGGCTTGAAGACGACGGCGTTGCCCCAGGCCAGCGCCGGCGCGATCTTCCAGGCGGGAATGGCGATGGGGAAGTTCCACGGCGTGATGATGCTCACCACGCCCACCGGCTCGCGGGTGATCTCCACCGACATGCCGGGACGGGTCGATGGCACGAGCTCGCCGCCGGCGCGCAGTGTCTCGCCAGCGAAAAACTTGAAGATCTGCCCGGCGCGCACGACCTCGCCGACCGCCTCGGCGAGCGTCTTGCCTTCCTCGCGCGCGAGCAGGTCACCGAGTTCGTCCTTGCGTGCCAGGATCTCCTGGCCGACCGCATCGAGCACCTCGAAGCGACGCTGCGGCGTGGCGGCCGCCCAGAGCGGCTGGGCAGCCTGGGCTGCTGCGACCGCCGCCTGCGCCTGGGCGGCATCGGCACGCGCGTACTGGCCAATCACGTCGCGCGTGTCCGATGGGTTGATGTTGTCGGCGGCGCTGCCGCCCTCGACCCACTCGCCCGCGATGTAGTTGCGTTTCATCATCACCCTCGTTGCTGTCGGGATGCGGTCGACGGGCGTCGCTCCGCGTGACGCGCGCGAGCGGATGCAGCCGCCTTGCGCCGTCTCATCCCCTGCGCGCCTTGCGCAGGTTGTCCTTGAAGCGCTCGGGCACACGTTCGTCGAAGCCCAGCGCCACGCGACGCACCTCGGGGCTGTCGGTGGGCGCGTGGCCCACGCCAAGCGCGGCGGCGCGTGGTGCGGCGATCGCGGCCACCGTGCCGCGCACGCGGCCGATGCCGGTGATCTCGCACTCGACGACATGGCCCGGATCGACGCTGCGCGAATGGCAGGGTGTGCCCATCAGGATCACATCGCCGGCCAGCAGCGTGATGTGGCGTGCGAGGTCGGCGATCACGTAGTGCGGGCCCCAGATCGTTTCGTCGCCGATGTGCGCCTCCTGCACGACCAGGCCATCGACATAGGTGCGCAAGGTCTGCTCGAACAGGTTCACGCCGCGCACCAGGCCCGGGCCGATCGGCAGCAGCGTGTCGGCGCCCTTGACACGCAGCATGCTGCCCTGGTCGGTGTCGCGGAAGTCCTGCAGCCCCATGTCGAGCGCCGGGCAGAAACCTTCGATGTAGTCCCAGGCCTCGTCAGGCGTGACGTTGCGGCAGGTGCGGCCGATCACGACTGCATATTCGCCCTCGTAGTTGAGGTACTTGCAGTCCGCCGGCTTCAGGATCTGCCCGTCGTGGCCGTTCAGCGCGGTCGTGGGCTTCATGAAGTAGGTCGGCGTCTCGGTGGGGCGCGGCTGGTTGCGCGTCTCCAGGCTACGCGAGCTGTACGAGATGTGCACGGCAACGATCTTGCTCGGCTCGACCGGCGGCAGGTAGGCCAGCGCGGCGGCGTCGAACAGCCGGCCGTCGTCCAGCCGCAGGCGGCCCGCGTCGGGCCCGCTCTCGACCAGCGTGCCCCAGAACGCGCTGCCGCCGATCAGCGCCCGCCGGCGCTCGATGCGCGGGCCACGCATGACGGCAGGCAGTTCGGAGAAGGGAAACTCGAAGTTCATGCCTGGCTCCCGGTGTCGAACCACATGTGGATGTTGCCGGTGCCACGCGCGTTCTCGTAGGCCGACAGCGCCTCGCCCGGGGCCCGGCAGGCCGAGCCGCCAAGCGCCCCCACCATCTGCAGGTAGTGCGCGCCGAACGCCTCCCACGGCAGCTTGCGGTATTCGTCCTGCCAGCGATCCAGCACCAGGTCGTGCCGGCCCTGCTCGAGGAACGCGATGGCGCGCTTGTCGCTCTCGATGTTCTCGGGGCGCGAGACGTTGCTCTCGTGGAAGATGCGCGGGT
>CBFGPV010000061.1:0-22182 GCA_965650765.1 uncultured Burkholderiales bacterium | reverse complement strand
CTGCCGCTGCGCTACGGCGAGTTCGGCCAGTGCCATCGCAACGAACCCACCGGCGGCCTGCACGGGATCATGCGGGTGCGCGGCTTCACGCAGGATGATGGCCACATCTTCTGCACTGAAGACATGATCCTCGACGAGTGTGTGGCCTACACCGAGCTGCTGCAGAAGGTCTACCAGGACTTCGGCTTCACCGACATCCTGTACAAGGTGGCCACGCGTCCCGAGCACCGCATCGGCTCCGACGAGGTCTGGGACAAGGCTGAGCACGCGCTGATGGAAAGCCTGCGCCGCTCCGGCTGCGACTTTGTCATCGCGCCAGGCGACGGCGCCTTCTACGGCCCGAAGATCGAATACACGCTGAAGGACGCGCTGGGCCGGCAGTGGCAGTGCGGCACCATGCAGGTCGATTTCTCGATGGCCCAGCGCCTGGACGCGGAGTACGTCGCCGAATCCGGCGAGCGCCGGCACCCGGTGATGCTGCACCGCGCCATCGTCGGCAGCCTCGAGCGTTTCATCGGGATTCTCATCGAGCAGCACGCCGGCGCGCTGCCGGTCTGGCTGGCGCCAACGCAGGTGGTGGTGCTCAACATCACCGACGCGCAGGCGGATTTTGTGGCGGACGTTGCCAAATCGCTGCAAAAACAAGGACTTAGAGTTGTGACCGATTTGCGCAACGAGAAGATCACGTATAAAATCCGCGAGCATTCGTTGCAAAAGGTTCCGTACATCCTCGTTGTCGGCGACAAGGAGAAGGCTGCCGGAACCGTTGCGGTGCGCGCCCGAGGCAACCAGGATCTCGGCGTGATGGCACTCGACACCTTCTCCCAGAGGATTGCGAGCGACATTGCCCAGAAGGTCTGAGCGCCGGTCTGAACCGGCCCAGGCTGCGGGGCGCGTGTGTGTATTTTTGTGGGGCTTGGCCCCTGAGGACTTGAACCATCGCTACTTTTCTTGACCGTCGCACCCCCAACGCGGAGCGCAAGCACCGCTTGAACCGGGAAATCACCGCGCCTGAGATCCGTCTCAACGGGCCTGAGAATGAGCCCTTGGGCATCGTGAGTCTCCAGGAGGCCTTGCGTCTGGCCCAGGAGGCCGACGTCGATCTCGTCGAGATCGCCGCGACCGCGGTTCCTCCGGTGTGCCGGCTCATGGACTACGGCAAGTTCAAGTACCAGGAGCAGAAGAAGGCGCACGAGGCCAAGGCCAAGCAGAAGGTCATCGAGGTCAAGGAAGTCAAGTTCCGGCCGGGTACCGACGAAGGCGACTACCAGATCAAGCTGCGCAACCTGCGCCGCTTCCTGGAAGACGGCGATAAGGGCAAGGTGACGTTGCGGTTCCGTGGGCGTGAGATCACGCACCAGGAAATCGGCATGAAGCTGCTGGAGCGCGTGCGTGATGATCTGGCCGACGTGAGCGTCGTCGAGAACATGCCCAAGCTGGAAGGTCGCCAGATGATCATGGTCCTGGGGCCGAAGAAGAAGAAGTGACGTATTGAACATTCGACCGTGGCTGTCAGGCCCGGTCGAGAAACACCCGCCACGGTTTGGTCGCCGTGGTGTGGCAAGTGGCCCGGGGCCGGCAAGTCCACGATAGGTTCGTGGCGCCTCACGGGCACAATGAAGAAGGAGCAGTCATGCCCAAAATGAAGACCAAGAAGAGCGCGGCAAAGCGTTTCCGCGTTCGTCCGGGTGGTACCGTCAAGCGCGGCCAGGCGTTCAAGCGCCACATCCTGACCAAGAAGTCCACGACCCGCAAGCGCCACCTCCGCGGTGCTGCCAACGTGCATGAGACCAACATGGGCCACATCGCACAGATGATGCCCTTTGCCGGTCTGTGATCACGGGTTGTTGACCCACTTACGAAGGAGTAATCCATGCCTCGCGTCAAACGTGGTGTAACGGCTCGCGCCCGCCACAAGAAGGTTCTCGCCCTTGCCAAGGGTTTCCGCGGTCGCCGCAAGAATGTGTTCCGCATCGCCAAGCAGGCGGTGATGAAGGCAGGCCAGTACGCCTACCGTGACCGTCGTGCCAAGAAGCGTGAGTTCCGCCGCCTGTGGATCGCACGTATCAACGCCGCAGCACGTGAACTTGGCCTGACCTACAGCAAGTTCATGAACGGGATGAAGAAGGCTTCGATCGACATCGACCGCAAGGTCCTCGCCGATCTGGCCGTCAAGGATCCTGCTGCGTTTGGCAGCATCGTTGAGAAGGTGAAGGCTCAACTCGCTGCTTGATTGCCGTGATGTTGTCGGAGGCCTCGTGCCTCCGAGCGCTGCAGACCCCGGTGATGCATCGGGGCTCGCACGAAAGGCCGACACCGCGTTCGGCCTTTTTTTATGTTTTTCCCATTCACAGGCGGGCTTGCAGTGAATCACGGCGCCCGCCAGATTGCCGAAGAATGAACGAGCTTGATCAACTTGTGTCCGCCGCGCAGGCCGACTTCCAGGCCGCAGCCACACCGGCCGACCTGGAGAACGCCAAGGCGCGATACCTCGGCAAGGCCGGCCGGCTGACCGAACTGCTCAAGGGTCTCGCTGCCCTCGCGCCGGAAGAGAAAAAGACCCGTGGCGCGGCCATCAACGAGACCAAGCAGCGTGTCGAGGCCGCGCTCACGCAGCGTCGCCAGGCGCTGGCCGATGCTGAACTGGCCGCGCAGCTGCAGGCCGAATCGCTCGACGTCAGCCTGCCGGGTCGCCGCCGTGGCACTGCCGGCCTGCACCCCGTCACCCGCACGATGGAGCGCATCGAGGCCATCTTCGGCTCCATGGGTTTCGACGTGGCCGACGGCCCCGAGATCGAAGCCGACTGGTTCAATTTCACGGCGCTGAACACGCCGGCCGACCATCCCGCCCGGTCGATGCACGACACCTTCTACGTCGAAGGCGGGCACCTGCTGCGCACCCACACCAGTCCGATGCAGATCCGCCATGCGGTCCAGCATGTCAAGCGTCACCGCGCGGCACTGGATGCCGGTCAGGGCATGCCTGACATCCGCGTGATCGCCCCCGGACGCACCTACCGCGTCGACAGCGATGCCACCCACTCGCCGATGTTCCACCAGGTCGAGGGCCTGTGGGTCGGCGAAAACGTCAGCTTCAAGGATCTGAAGTCCGTCTACGTGAACTTCCTGTACGAGTTCTTCGAGACGCGGGACATGCAGATCCGATTCCGTCCCAGCTACTTTCCGTTCACCGAGCCCAGCGCCGAGATCGACATGATGTTCGGCAGCGGTCCGCTGAAGGGCCGCTGGCTCGAGGTTTCCGGCTCCGGTCAGGTCCATCCGCAGGTGATCCGCAACATGGGGCTCGATCCCGAGCGCTACATCGGATTTGCCTTCGGGTCCGGCATCGACCGCCTGGCCATGCTGCGCTACGGCGTCAGCGACCTGAGGCTGTTCTTCGACGGTGACCTGCGCTTCCTGTCGCAGTTCCGTTGATCGCAAGAGGGAACAAGGAGTCTTACGTGCAATTCCCCGAGTCCTGGTTGCGAGAGTTCTGCAACCCCCCCGTTGACACCCAGGCACTGGCCGATCTGCTGACCATGGCGGGCCTCGAAGTCGAGGAGCTTCGCCCGGTCGCGCCCGCGTTCAGCGGCGTCGTCGTCGCCCATGTGCTGGACGTGGCCAAGCATCCGAATGCCGACCGGCTCAACGTGTGCCAGGTCGACGCCGGCACCGGCCAGGTCCTGAACATCGTGTGCGGCGCGCCCAATGTGAAACCCGGCATCAAGGTGCCGTGTGCCGTGGTCGGCGCGCAGTTGCCGCCGGCGGAGGAGGGCGGTGCCCCGTTTGCCATCAAGCTGGGCAAGTTGCGCGGCGTGGAAAGCCAGGGCATGTTGTGCTCCGCCCGGGAGCTCAAGCTGTCCGAAGACCACGGTGGGCTGCTGATCCTGGCCGACGATGCGCCGGTCGGGGTGGACATCCGTCGCCACCTCGATCTGGACGACACGCTGTTCACGCTCAAGCTCACGCCCAATCTGGCCCACTGCCTCAGCGTCTACGGCATTGCCCGGGAAGTCTCGGCCATCACCGGTGCACCGCTGAAGCAACCGACGTTCCCGGCTGCACCGGTGACTGCGCAGGGCAAGCTGCCGGTGCGCGTCGAGGCGGCCGACCTGTGTGGCCGCTTCTCGGGCCGGATCATCCGCAACGTCAATACACAGGCCCGCACACCGGCCTGGATGGTCGACCGGCTGGCGCGCTGCGGCCAGCGGTCCGTCACCGCGCTCGTCGACATCTCCAACTACGTGATGTTCGAATACGGCCGGCCGTCCCACATCTTCGATCTGGACAAGATCCATGGCGGGCTGACGGTGCGCTGGGGCCGCAAGGGTGAATCGCTCAAGCTCCTGAACGGCAACACGATCGAGGTCGACGAGACGGTGGGTGTCATCGCCGACGACGAAGCGGTCGAATCGCTGGCGGGCATCATGGGTGGCGACGCCACCGCGGTGTCAGACAGCACGCGCAACATCTATGTCGAGGCTGCCTTCTGGTGGCCGCAGGCAGTTGCCGGGCGCTCGCGCCGCTACAACTTCTCGACCGACGCCGGCCACCGTTTCGAGCGTGGCGTGGATCCGGCGCTGACGGTCGAGCACATCGAGCGCATCACGGCACTCGTGCTCGACATCTGCGGCGGCGAGGCCGCCGAGATGGACGACCAGACCCTGGCGCTGCCGCAGCGTCAGCCGGTCAGCCTGCGCGTGGACCGCGCCAGCAAGGTGATCGGCATGCCGATCAGTCAGGCGCAATGCACGCAGACCTTCGAGCGGCTCGGCCTGCCGTTTTCTCAGGCTGCAGGTGTCGTCACCGTGACGCCGCCCAGCTGGCGCTTCGACATCCAGATCGAAGAAGACCTGATCGAGGAAGTGGCACGACTGGTGGGCTACCGCAATCTGCCGGACACCCCCCCGTTGGGCCCGATCGTCCCGCGCGTGCGGGCCGAGGCGACGCGCAGTGTGCACGCGGTGCGCCATGCGCTGGCGGCACTGGACTACCAGGAGACGGTGAACTTCAGTTTCGTCGAGCCGGCGTGGGAGCGCGATTTCGCCGGGAACGACCAGCCGATCCAGCTGCTCAACCCGATCGCCGCGCCGCTGAGCGTGATGCGCTCCAGCCTGGTTGGAAGCCTGGTCAATGTGTTGCGTTACAACCTGGCGCGCAAGGCGACGCGGGTTCGCGTCTTTGAGGTCGGCCGCGTCTTCCTGCGTGATGCGAGTGTGGTCGAGTCGGACAGCACGGTTGCGGGTCTGTCGCAGCCCTTGCGTGTCTGTGGCCTGGCCTACGGGCCGGTCGACGATACCCAGTGGGGTCGGGCTGAACGCCAGGTCGACTTCTTCGACGTCAAGGGTGACCTTGAAGACCTGCTCGCGCCGCGCAGCGTGCGATTCGAGCGCGCCAGCCACCCGGGCATGCACCCGGGCCGGTGCGCGCGCATCCTGGTGGATGGCGAGGCGGTGGGTCACGTGGGCGAACTGCATCCGAAGTGGCGCCAGGCCTATGATCTGCCGCAGGCGCCCGTGGTGTTCGAGGTCGAGGCGCACGCGCTCACGACCAAGCCGCTGCCGGTGCATGTGCCCATCGCCAAGCACCAGGCAGTCACCCGTGACCTCGCATTGATCGTCGATGACAAGGTCACCCACGACGCGCTGATGGACACCATCGCACAATCCGATGCCGACGGACTCGTGCGCGACGCACGCCTGTTCGATGTCTATCGGCCCAAAGCGGCCAGTGCGGAGATCGCTGCGCACGAGCGCAGCATGGCGGTCAGGTTGTCGTTGCTCGATGACACGGCCAATCTGACCGACGAGCGCATCGACGCTGTGGTCGGCAAGGTGATCGACGCGCTGGGCAGTCGCCTGGGCGCGCGTCTGCGCAGCTGAGGAAAGTGACCTTGAGCATGGATCGCGCCATCCTTCCGTCCATCGAGACGCCGACCCTCACCAAGGCCGAGCTTGCCGATCTGCTGTTCGAGCGGCTCGGGCTGAACAAGCGCGAGTCCAAGGACATGGTCGAGGCCTTTTTCGAGATCATTCACACCAGCCTGGTGCAGGGGCAGGACGTGAAGTTGTCGGGCTTCGGCAACTTCCAGATCCGTCGCAAGGCGCCTCGACCGGGGCGCAATCCGCGCACCGGCGAGTCGATCCCGATCAAGGCACGCAACGTGGTGACCTTCCACGCAAGTCACAAACTCAAGGGAGTCGTGCAAGGAGACATACCTGCCGGGGAGGAGTTCGAGTAAAGTCTAACTTTCTCTCCCAATCTCATTGATTTCAATGGAGAAAGCGCTCCCCGCCATTCCTGCAAAGCGCTACTTCACCATCGGTGAGGTCAGTGAGCTGTGCGGCGTCAAGCCCTATGTGCTGCGCTATTGGGAGCAGGAGTTCACGCAACTCAAGCCCATGAAGCGCCGGGGCAACCGGCGCTACTACCAGCACCACGAGGTTCTGCTCATCCGCAGGATCCGGGAGTTGCTGTACGAACAAGGGTTCACCATCAGCGGTGCCCGCAACCGGCTTGCCGATGCGGCGCATGGCCGTCAGCCCGAACACGAGGTGCCCGGCGGCCCTCCGGAAGGTGCGCTCGGTGAGTTCGACGAGATGGCCAGCGAGGTCGTCATCGAGGATCCGGTCGACGAAAGCTCGCAGTCCGAGAGAGAGGCGCCGGTCCACCAGCCCGCCTACACCTGGGAGCAGGTGAAGGAAGAGTTGATTTCGATCCGGATGCTCTTGGCAAATTGAAAGTTCTCAAGCTATAATCTTTTGCTTCGTCGGGGTGTAGCGCAGCCTGGTAGCGCACTTGCATGGGGTGCAAGGGGTCGCGAGTTCGAATCCCGCCACCCCGACCAAAGACAGTAGGAAGCCCGGTACCGCAAGGTGCCGGGCTTTTTGCTTTTTGCTTTGTGCGGCAGTTCAATAGGGTGCCGCTGCAACGCGCTGTGGCGGGCGTGGGACAGGGCGCCATGACCTGGCCAATGTCACGTTGGCTCCAGGCATCAGACCCCGCGGATCACCACAAGGCCCTGTCGATGTTGCTGGAAATCAAGTGCCATCTCAAAGATGCATGTACGATGCATCTTAAAGACAGGCACATCGATGAACCCCACGACCCATGCTGACGCCCCGCCGGTGCAAGACGCCTTGCAACGTGCACTGCACCGCCCCTATGCCCACGGTTTCGTGACCGACATCGAGTCCGATGCCTTGCCACCGGGACTGGACGAGCAGACGATCCGCGCGATCTCGCTGCGCAAGCGGGAGCCCCAATTCCTGCTGAACTGGCGGCTGGCGGCCTACCGGCGCTTCCTGCAGATGACGCCGCCGGACTGGGCCCGTCTGCAGATCGAGCCGGTGGACCTGCAGGCCCTGTCGTATTACTCGGCACCGCGTTCATTGAAGGAAGGGCCCCGCAGTCTCGACGAAGTCGATCCCAAGCTGCTGGAGACCTACGAAAAGCTCAATGTGCCGCTGCACGAGCGCGCGCGCCTGGCAGGCGTGGCCGTCGATGCGGTGTTCGACTCGGTGTCGGTCGGCACCACCTTCCGCGAGGAACTGGCGCGCGCCGGGGTGATCTTCTGCTCGTTCTCGCACGCGGTGCAGCACCACCCTGAACTGATCGAGCGCTACCTGGGCACGGTCGTGCCGCAGGGCGACAGCTACTACGCCGCGTTGAACGCCGCGGTGTTCTCCGACGGTTCGTTCGTCTACGTGCCGCAGGGTGTGCGTTGCCCGATGGAGCTGTCGTCGTACTTCCGCATCAACGCGCGCAACACGGGGCAGTTCGAGCGCACGCTGATCATCGCCGAGCCCGGCAGCCACGTCAGCTACCTTGAAGGCTGCACGGCACCGCAACGCGACGAGCACCAGTTGCATGCGGCGGTGGTCGAGCTGGTGGCCCATGACGACGCCTACATCAAGTACTCGACGGTCCAGAACTGGTATCCCGGCGACGAGCAGGGGCGCGGCGGCATCTACAACTTCGTCACCAAGCGCGGCCTGTGCGCGGGCCGGCGCTCGCGCATCGCCTGGACGCAGATCGAGACCGGCTCGGCCATCACCTGGAAGTACCCGAGTGTGGTGTTGCGGGGCGATGAGTCGTATGGCGAATTCCATTCGATCGCCGTATCCAACCACCGGCAGCAGGCCGACACCGGCACCAAGATGATCCACCTTGGGCGCAACACCCGCAGTCGCATCGTCTCCAAGGGGATCAGCGCGGGCCAGGCCCACAACAGCTACCGCGGCCTGGTGCGGGTGGCCCCCACTGCGGCCGGTGCACGCAACCACACCCAGTGCGATTCGCTGCTGATCGGCGGTGAGTGTGGCGCACATACCTTTCCCTACGTCGATGCCGCCCGCAGCGATGCGGTGGTCGAGCACGAGGCCAGCACCACGCGCATCTCGGAAGAGCGCCTGTTCTACGCCGGTCAACGCGGCATCGCGCCTGACGAGGCCACGGGCCTGATCGTTGGCGGCTTCTGCCAGTCGGTGCTGGAAGAGCTGCCGATGGAATTTGCACTCGAGGCCCGCGCGCTGCTGGCCGTCTCACTTGAAGGAGCTGTTGGATGATTGCCACCGTCACCCCGAACCCGCAGGAGCGCATCGCCGCCACGGCGGCCCGTCAGCGCGGGCACGATGTTCACGCCGAGGCACCGCCCTTGCTGCAGGTGAATGAGCTCCGCGTTGACGTGGCTGGCCGCGCGGTGCTGCAGGGTGTGTCGCTCGACGCCAGCGCAGGCACGGTGACGGTGCTGATGGGTGCCAACGGCAGCGGCAAGAGCACCTTCGGACTTGCACTGGCCGGTCACCCACGCTACGAGGTCCGGGGCGGCCAGGCCCGCCTCGAGGGTGTCGACCTGCTGGACATGCCAGTGCATGAGCGTGCCCGGGCCGGACTGTTCCTGTCGTTCCAGTCGCCGCCGGATCTGCCCGGCGTCAGGAACAACCTCTTCCTGCGCACCGCGCTCAACGCTGTGCGCGAGAGCCGCGGCGAACCGCCGCTGGATGCGTACGACTTCCTCGAGGACGCTCGCGCTGCGGCCCGCCGCCTGGGCCTGCCGGAGGCCTTGCTGAACCGCCCGGTCAACGACGGCTTTTCCGGCGGCGAGCGCAAGCGCAATGAACTGCTGCAGCTTGCGCTGCTGAAGCCGCGCCTGGCCATCCTGGACGAGATCGATTCGGGCATGGACATCGACGGCGTGCGCGCTGCGGTGGCATTGATCGCATCCATGCGCCGCGAGGGCACCGCCTTTGTCGTGGTGTCGCACTACCTGCAGTTGATCGAGCAACTCGAGCCCGATGCCGTGCTTCACCTGGACCACGGGCGCATCACCCGGCGTGGCGCCCTCGCCCTGGCCCGCGACATCGCCCGCGAGGGCTATGGACCGGCACGTGCCGGTGCGCAGGAGTGAGCGATGGTGACGTCACTGGTCAGGCCGGATGCCGAGTCGGGTGAACCGCGCGTGCACGGGTGGATTCCCCGCGATGCCGAGGACTTCCGGCACCTGCCACCGCCACCCGAGCCGGTGTGGCTGGGCGACGGGGCTGGGTCCGATACGGGTCCCTCGGATGAGTGGACCGTTGACGCGCCGCCGGGCGTGGTGGCACATCACGTCGCGGCCGCTGACCTGCACCGCCATCTGCCGCCGCAACCACCGGCGGATGACGCCGCCCCCTTCGCCTGGGTCCACCGGGCACTGTGCGACGGCGCCCTGGTGCTGCGTGTCGAGGCCCCCGCTCATCCAACACCCATCATGCTGACCCATCGCGCCCGTCGCACCGTGGGTGCGCCGGCGCTGCGGGTCGATCTGGCCGATGGGGCGCAGGTGGTGCTGGTCGAACACCACCCCGGCGGCTTGCCGGACGGCGTGTGCAACCTCCAGGTCCATCTGCACCTGGGCGCAGGCGCACGGCTGGTGCATGTGCGCACGGTCACCCCGGAGGCAGGCGAGCGCGTCGCGCACCATCTGCAGGTGCGACTCGGCTGTGGCGCCCGCTACCACCAGCGTCTGCTGGCCCGTGGTGCTGGCTACCACCTGCAGCGTTGCGTGCTGGACCTGGACGCCCCCGATGCCAAGGCGGACCTGGCTGCCGTGGTGCTGGCCGGCGCCGGGCAGTGCATCGAGCAGCAGGTGCGCATGGGCCACGCGGCGGCTCGCACCGACGGCGCCACGGCCTCGCTGGCGCTGGCGCGAGACAACGCGATGGTCGTCCTCAATGCCCGCTCACTGGTGGCCCCCGGCTGCGATGACGCGGTGCTGAGCCAGCGCCTTTCAGCCATCCCGACGGCAGGGCAGCCGCGCACGGTGCTGCGCCCGCACCTGGACATCCGTCACGACCGCGTCGAGGCGCGCCACGGCGCCACCTGGGGCACGCTGCCGGAAGAAGCGATCTTCATGGCGCGGCAGCGCGGGCTGGACGAAACCACCGCCACGGCCCTGGTGCTTCATGGCATGGCACACGCCCTGCTCGCGCAGGGCCTGCCGGACGACGCGGTGCTGGCGTCCGCCGGGTTGCCGGCGTGGCTGGACCAGCAGGTGCGCCGGCATCTCTTTGTCGGGCGGGGAGCGCAGCATGAATGAGACCCTGGCGCGACAGGTGGCGAGCGACTTTCCTGGCCTGGCGCAGCGCGTGAACGGCCATGCGCTGGCCTACCTCGACAACGCCGCCACCACCCATATGCCACGGGCCGTGTCGCAGGCGATGCAGGACTTCGAGGTTCGCCACCGCGCCAACATCCATCGCGGCGTGCATACGCTCAGCCAGCGGGCCACCGAGGACTTCGATGCCGCACGTGCGACGCTGCACCGGGCGATCGGCGCTGACGCACGTCACGAGGTGGTGTTCACCTCGGGCACCACCGAAGCGCTCAACCTGGTGGCCCTGGGTCTGTCGGACCCGGCCCAGCCGGGCGATGCGGTGCTCGGCCCCGGCGACGAGATCGTCGTGACGGTGCTGGAGCACCATGCCAACCTGGTGCCCTGGCAGGCCGCGGCTCGCCGCAGCGGTGCCCGGCTGCGCATCCTGCACCCGGGTGCCGACGGCCGCCTGTGCCCTGACCATCTCGACCGCCTGCTGAGCCCGCGCACCCGTGTGCTGGCCGTGACGGCCTGCGCCAATGCGACCGGTGAACGGCCGCCGTGCGAGGCGCTGATCGCGCGGGCCCGCGCGGCGGGCGCGCTCACGGTGGTCGATGCGGCTCAGCTGGCGTCGCACGGCGGCTGGTCACTGCCCGGACTGGATTGCGACTTCCTGGCCTTTTCCGGCCACAAGATGCACGGGCCGATGGGCGTCGGCGTGCTGGCCGGCCGGCGCAGCGCCCTGGAACAGCTCGCACCGTTGCGCCTGGGCGGCGACATGGTCGAGTCGGTCGACGAAACCGAAGCCCGCTACGCCGTGCTGCCGCAGCGCCTGGAGGGCGGCACGCCCAACGTGGCCGGTGCGGTGGGCCTGGCAGCGGCGGTGCGCTACCTCGACGATGTGGGCCGCAGCACCATCGACACGCATGTGCACGCGCTGCGCGCTCATGCGGTGCAAGGCCTGGCCGCGCTGCCCGGTGTGCGTGTGCTGGCGCCTCACGCGCATGACAGCGCCATCGTCTCGTTCGTGGCCGCAGGGGTGCATCCGCACGACATCGGCACCGTGCTCGACGACCTGGGCGTGGCCGTGCGCACAGGCCACCATTGCGCCCAGCCCTTGCTGGCCCACCTGGGGTGCGGGCCCACGACACGTGCCTCGTTTGCGCTCTACAACACCCACGAGCAGGTCGAACGTCTGGTCGCCGGGGTGTCGCGGGCGCTGGAGAAGCTGCGATGAGCAATGACGGCACCGAGCTCTATCAGGAGCTGATCCTCGAGCACAAGCGCGCGCCGCGCCGCTTCGGCCACCTGGACGCGCCCACCCATCATGCCCAGGGTCGCAACCCGCAGTGCGGTGACGACATCGCGGTGGAACTGCGTGTCGAGGGCGATCGCCTGGCCGACATCCGCTTTCATGGCCAGGGCTGCGCGATCTGCATGGCCTCCGCGTCGATGATGAGCGAGGCCGTGGCCGGACAGGACCTGGCCCATGCACGAGCGCTTCAGCAGCGCATGCGGGCCGTCCTCACCGGCCAGCTCGACCCCGACGCAGCGCACCTGGGCAAGCTCGTGAGCTTGTCAGGCGTGCGGCGCTATCCCAGCCGCATCAAGTGCGCGCTGCTGGGCTGGCATGCGCTGATGCACGCCTTGGACGGCCAGGGGGAGGACACCCCGTGACGCGCGATCCCGTCATCGTTTCGGCGCCGGTCACCGTGCGCTGCGTGCCCGACGGCCGCGTGCTGGAGCTCGTGCCGGGTACGCCTGCACGGATCACGCAGGCGCTGGGCGGCAGCTTCACCTTGCTGGTGGACGGCCAGCTGGTCCGCCTTGAAGCTCGTGATGCCCATGCGATCGGCCGCGAGCCGCCCTGCCTGCCTGCGGCCGGCGATACCACCGAGCCCCTGGACGAACGCATCCGGCGCCTGCTCAAGACCTGCTATGACCCCGAGATTCCGGTGGACATCGTCGAACTGGGCCTGGTCTACGGCTGCCACGCCAGCGAGATGGACGATGGCCGCATCCGGCTCTCGGTGGAGCTCACGCTCACCGCGCCCGGCTGCGGCATGGGGGAACTGCTGGCCGAGGACGTGGCCGACAAGTTGCTGACCCTGCCCGAAGTGGGCGAGGTGAACGTGCAGATGGTGTTCGATCCGCCCTGGGACCGCTCGCGCCTGTCCGAAGCTGCGCTGCTGTCGCTGGGCTTGTGACGCCGTGGCCGCCCCCTGAACCCAGCCCCAGCCCCGCGATCGCGCAGGCCGCTGCACCCCCCATTCCATCCACAACGGACGCTCCTGTCCCGACCCGACATGACCCTGAACATCCTGCTGCTCGAAGACATCCATGCCAGTGCCACCCCGGTGCTTCAGGCCTTGCCTGGCGTCGAGATCATCCGCCTGAGCCACGCGCCCGTTGGCGCCGAACTGCACGGCCTGCTTGCCGATGCAGACCTGGTCGGCTTGCGCTCTCGCACCCAGCTCGATGCGGCGGCGCTCGCACATGCGCCTCGGTTGCGGGCCGTGGGTGCCTATTGCACCGGCACCAACAACATCGATCTGAGCGCGGCCGCCCAGCGGGGTGTGGCGGTATTCAACGGGCCGTTCTCCAACACCCGCTCGGTTGCCGAGCTGGTGGTGAGCCATGCGATTGCGCTGCTTCGCCGTGTGCCTGAGCGGCACGCCGCCGCACGCCGCGGGCAATGGCTGAAGGACGCACGCGGCGCCAACGAGATCCGGGGCAAGACCCTGGGCATCGTCGGCTACGGCAAGATCGGCACCCAGACCGGCCTGCTGGCCGAGGCGCTGGGCATGCGCGTGGTGTTCCACGACGTCGAAGCCCGCCTGCCACTGGGCAATGCCGCGCCCGCGGCTTCGCTCGACGAGTTGCTGGCGCAGGCCGACGTCGTGACCCTGCATGTGCCGGCCGGCGCGGGCACCCGGGGCCTGATCGATGCGGCGCGCCTGGCGCGCATGAAGGACGGCGCCGTGCTGATCAACCTGGCGCGCGGCCAGGCGGTGGACATCGACGCGCTGTGCGCCGAGCTGCGCAGCGGCCGCCTGCGAGGCGCTGCGGTCGACGTTTTCCCCGTCGAGCCCGCGTCTTCGGCCGAGGCCTTCGTCTCGCCGCTGCAGGCTCTGGACAACGTGATCCTCACGCCGCACATCGGCGGCTCCACCCAGGAGGCGCAGCGCAATCTGGGTGTCGAGGTGTCGGAAAAGCTGCGCGACTATCTCTTGCATGGCGCGGTGCGAGGCAGCGTGAACCTGCCCGAGCTGGCGCCCGCCGACTCGCGGGCCGTGTCGCGCGTGCTGCATCTGCATGACGATCAGCCGGGGCTGATGTCGCAGGTGAATGCGGTGCTGGCGAAGGGGGGCTACAACGTCAGCCAGCTTCACTTGCAGACCGGGGGCGGCACCGGCATTGCCGTGGTCGATCTGGATCGCCCGATGGTCACGGCCACGATGCAGGCCTTGCGAGGCATTGCCGGCACACGGGCCGTGTTCGAGACCTTGCGACGGCCGGCCTGAAGGCCGGCATGGCGGGGGGTGGGCAGACGCGCTAAGCTGCCGCGCACCCGTCTGCGGGGGATATGAAGATGCGACTGTCCGAATACACCGACTACAGCCTGCGCGTGCTGATGCACTGCGCCCGACATGCCGACCGGCTGGTGACCATCACTGAGCTGACGCAGGCGCACGGCCTGTCGCGCAACCATGTGATGAAGATCGTCAGCGATCTGGCACGGGGGGGGCTGCTGGCCACCACACGTGGCCGGGGTGGCGGCCTGCGGCTGGGGCGCCCGGCCGATCAGATCCGGGTCGGCGACGTGGTGCGCGAATGCGAGACGGACTTCCGCCTGGTCGAGTGTTTCGACGATCGCACCAATCATTGCGCCCTGTCGATGTCATGCCGGCTGCGGCATGTGTTCCAGGCCGGGCTTCAGGCCTACTTTCGGGAGCTGGATGGCGTGACGTTGGCTGACCTCATCGGCGAAACCGTGGCAGCCCCTTCAGCCTTGCCCGCAAGCTGCGAGGCCGTGCCGGTCACGGTGACGCTCCCCGGTCGCCGGTCCGTGTCGCCCTGACAGCCGGGCAGGCCGGTCAGCCCGAGCCGGCCCGGCCTGCGCCCAGGAGCGCGCGCCGGGGCAGGGCTCAGTGCCTCAGGGCCGCTGTTGAGTGCGCGGCGTCGCGCCGGCCGGTGCAGACGCCGGTGCTGCCGGCGCCGCGGGGCGGATCGGTTCTGCGGCACTCATCAGGGCCTTGGCGCGGGCATCGAGTTCGCTGCGCGGCGTGACCATCACCTCGGGCCCGACGACCGGGCAGCGCGCGGCGGCGTCCTCGCCAGCCGCCCAGGCGGCAGCCTCGGCTTCAGCGGCAGACGCTTCCGAGCGAGCCAGGCCCAGTGCGCTGAGCAGGCTGCCCTGCGCGGCGTAGGTGCGGGCGTAGGCGATGCTCAGGTCGTGGTCGGCGTTCACGTAGGCGCGACGGGCGGTGTAGAGCTCGTTTTCGGCATTGAGCAGGTCCAGCAGGCTGCGCTGGCCGATGTCGAACTGCTTGCGGTAGGCGTCGCGTGCCTTCTCGATGGCCAGCTGATTGGCGTCGAGGTGCTTGAGCTGGTCGACCAGCTTGCGGGTGTCGTTGTAGGCGATCAGGGCGGTCTGGCGCACGTCGCGACAGGCCTTGTCGCGCAGGTCGGCCGCCTGCGCGGCAAGGTCGGCGAACTGGCGGGTGCGGGCCCGGTCGGAGCCGCCGTTGAAGAGGTTCCAGTTCATCACCAGTTCGGCCACGGTGTCGCGCTTCTGGTCGCGGATGCCGTCGTAGTTGCTGCCGGCACCCGTGCGAAGCCGCGCTTCAAGACGGGGCTGGAACGCGGCGTCGCGTCCGGCGGCCTGCGCCCGTGCGGCACGTGCGCTTTCGATGGCGGCCGAGATGGCGGGGCTGCGGCTCAGGGCCGCCTGGAGCGACTGCGAGGCGTCAGGCGCCATGCCAAGATTCAGGCGGGTGGGCGAGCCGGACAGTGCAGCAGGCGGGAACTCGCCGACGATGCGCTGGTAGCGCGCCGTCACGTCATGCAGGTTCGCAATCTCGGTCACCAGGTTCGACTCGGCCAGCGCCAGGCGCGCAGCGGCCTGTTCCAGGTCCACACCACGGCTCACGCCAGCCCGGAAGCGCGACTGGATCTGGTCGTGCGACGACTTGTGCTGGACGTAGTTGTCTTCGGCCAGTTCGACCAGCCGACGGAACCGCATCACGTCGAAGTGGGCGCGCGCCGCTTCGAGGGCGGCCTGTTCGGAGGTGTCGACGAACTCGAAGTAGCGGCTCAGCCGCGCATGGCCCAGACGTTGCACCTCATTGCGGGTGGCCAGGCCGTCCCAGAGCATCTGCGTGACCGACACGCTCACACCGTTGCGGTTGACGTGATCGGACTGGGGATTGCGGGTGCTGATGCGGTCACTGTCGCGGCCGACATTGGCGCTCAGGTCGACGCGCGGGTAGTACCCGCCACGGGCTGCATCGACTTCGCTGAGCGAGGCGCGGTAGGCGTTGAGCCTTGCCGTGACCTCGGGGTTGGTTTCGATGGCCTTGCGAGCCGCCTCCTTCAGGGGATCCATGGTCTGGGCTGAGGCAAACGCGCAACTCAGCGCCAGCGCGAGGGTGGTAAGCGGCTTCGTCATCTTCATCAAGGTACTTTCTTCAGGAGGGACCGCACGGTTCGTCATGTTGACCGCACGCTCCCGGAGGCTTGGTTGCCAGAAGTAACAGAATCCGGCTGCGCGCGCGAGTGTATCGGGCCCGTCTTTTTGGCCCCACCCCCACTTCAGGGGGATTCATGAATTCCGTCACGGATTGCGGGGCGGTTGTACCGCATGTCGCGTGGTCGTGTGTGGGCCTGTCGTGTTTCCCGACGGCGGCACTGCCTTTTTACGATAGCCTGTCGAGCCTGATGCCCGCACGTCCTGCCTTCGCTGCCGATCTTCCTGCCTCGTCGGGCGGTCGCGCACGTGTCGCCGAGTGCTTGTGCGCCGTGCTGCTGACATTGGCCGCGTGGTGGGCCATGGCACTGGATGGCGAACGCATGGCGCGGGCGGCCCAGCGCCTCGGGCCGCAGGCGGAGGCGGGGGCGCGTGCGTTGCAGACAGCGCTCAGCGATCTGGCCGGTGTCGATGAAAACGCCAAGCTGGCCGGCGTGAACGTCTTCTTCAATCGCAAGCTGGGCTTTCGCGACGACATCCAGGTGTGGGGCCTGCAGGACTACTGGGCCAGTCCGCTCGAGTTCCTGAACCAGGGGCAGGGCGACTGCGAGGACTTCGCGATGGCCAAGTACTTCAGCCTGCTCAGTCTGGGCGTGCCGCCCGAGCGCTTGCGGATGGTGTACGTTCGCGCGGCCATCGGTGGGGCGGGCGGTGCGAGCGTCGCACACATGGTACTGGCCTACTACGCCACCCCGCAGTCCGAGCCGCTGATTCTGGACAACCTGATCGGCGAGATCCGCCCCGCATCGCGCCGGCCCGATCTCACCCCGGTGTTCAGTTTCAACGGTCAGGGCCTTTGGCAAGGGGTGGGGGCAACCTCGGCAGGCGACCCGGTGGCGCGACTGTCGCGCTGGCGGGAGGTGCTGGCCAAGGCCCGTGAAGAGGGGTTCGCGCCATGATGCGACGGCACCCCACGGCAATCGATGGCAGTGAAGACACGGTGGCAACACCGTGACAGAGAAGGAGCGTGCATGTCCCTGATCCGACAGATGTGGCTGGTGGTGGTGCTCACGGTGGTCGTGGCCTTCGTGGGCAGTTTTGCGGTCACGATGGTGTCGGCGCGCAGCTATGTCGAGACACAGCTGAAGATCAAGAACAGCGACAACGCGGGCTCGCTGGCGCTGGCGCTGTCTCAGCACAAGGGCGACCCGGGCATGATCGAGCTGCTGGTGTCGGCCCAGTTCGACACCGGTTTCTATCAGCGCATCCGCTACGTCGGGACGGACGGCAGCACCATCGATCGTCAGGCCAACCCGGTCGATGCCGGGGCGCCCCAGTGGTTCGTGGCCCTGCTGCCGATCCGCTCGGAGCCTGGCCTGGCGCAGGTCAGCGACGGCTGGCGGGCGCTTGGCACGGTCGAGGTCATCAGCCATTCCTCGTTTGCCTATGCCGACCTGTGGCAAGGCGGCCTGCGTGCCGGCATGTGGCTTGCGCTGGTGGGCCTGGCGGCAGGTGCGATCGGCAACGTCATCGTGCGCAGCATCCGCAGACCGTTGCGCTCGGCGGTCGACCAGGCCCAGGCCCTGGTGAACCGGCAGTTCGTGACCGTGAGCGAACCTCGTGTGCCCGAACTGCAGCGCCTGACCCGCGCGATGAACTCGATGGTGCAGCGACTCAAGCAGGTGTTCGAGGAGCAGACCGAACAGCTCGAGTCCTTGCGGCTGCAGGCCAACTGCGACCCGGCCACCGGGGTTTCGCACCGGCGCCACTTCATGACTTCGCTGCAACTCGAACTCGAGCGCGAGGACGCTGCACCGCAAGGTGTGCTCATCATGACCCGACTGCTCGACCTGGCCGGGCTGAACCAGGCGCTCGGCCGTCGCGAGGCCGATCAGCTCATCCAGGCCACGGTGGACGCACTGCGGCAGTTTGCGAAGGATCACCCCGACGCGTCGATCGGGCGGCTCAACGGGCCCGATTTTGCCGTCTGCCTGCCGGCGCAGACTGATGCGCACGACCTGGCCACAGCACTCGCCCGGGCCATGCAGGTTGCGCACGAGCCTTTCGGCCCGCGGGTCGATGCGGTTGTCGGCGCCATGCGCTACGCGAGGGGAATGAGCCTGTCGCAATTGCTGGCTGGCACCGATGCCGCACTGGCGCGTGCCGAAGCGCAGGGCCGTTATGCCGTGCAGAGCCAGGGCGAACTCAGCACGGTGGCCGACACCCTGGGGCAGGAGGCCTGGAAGCGGCGCATCGGCGCCGCGCTGGCGCAGGGCGGCGTGCGCCTGCAGCGCTATCCGGTGGTCGATCGCGGTGGGTCCCTGCTGCACCATGAGTGCCCGGTGCGCATCCAGCTTGAACCGCAGGGCGACTATGCCGCGGCATCGCTGTGGCTGCCGCTGGCCTTGCGTACCCAGACCATTGCCGAGGTGGACCTGGCCGGGGTGCGGCTTGCACTGGCCGAGATCTCGCGAGACGGCGTGGCGCTGGGGCTCAACCTGTCGCTGGCGTCGGTTGCCGACCCGCGCTTCTCGGCCGGGTTGCGCGAACTGCTGGCAGGCGCGGGTGATGCGGCGCGGTCCTTGTGGCTTGAACTGCCGGAAGCCGCTGCTGTGCAGCATCAGGGGCTGGTGCGTGAGGTCTGCCAGCTGGCCCATCAGTTCGGTGCCCGGTTCGGCCTGGAGCATGCTGGCGAGCAGCTGGCACGCATCGACCGGCTGTATGAACTGGGGTTGGACTTCATCAAGCTCGATGCCCGCTTCGTGCGGGGCAGCGCGGAGGACCAGGCCACGCGCAGTTTTGTGCAGGGCGCCGTGCAGATGGTCCACGCCCTGGGGATTGCGGTCTATGCCGAGGGCGTTGCGTCACCCGACGACATGGCTGCGCTGTGGGAGTGCGGCATCGATGGCGTGACCGGCCCGGCGGTGCAGTGGCCCGGCAGCGCCCGCTGAGCAAGCGCTCTTGCCGCACATGACAAGGCCGCCGGCGGGTTGCCCCGCCGGCGGCCTTTGAGTTGAACCCTGAACCGGATCAGCGCCTGATCCGGTGGGGTCGCGACGGCTCAGTCGCCGATGATCAGCTTGCCACGCGAGAGCAGGTCCTGGATCACCTGCTCGCTGGCCTGGCCGCCCATCAGGTCCACGCCCGCCAGCGTGATGGTCTGGTCCACTGCCGCCGCATTGAAGGCACCGCCGGCAAAACCACCGCCCGAGCTGATCTGCACCACGGTGTTGCCACCGCTCGACTGAATGTGCAGGTAGCTCGACAGGTTGCCGGCAGTTTCGCCCACCAGCAGGTCGCGCAGGTCGAGCACGTCGCCGGACGCACCATTGTCGAAGTCGAGGATGGTGTCCTGCGCAGGCGAACCTGCAGAGCCTGCATCAGCCAGGCCCCAGCGGAACACGTCCGCACCGGCACCACCGAACATCGTGTCGTTGCCGGCGCCACCGACCAGGGTGTCATTGCCCGAGCCGCCCAGCAGCGCGTTCGCGGAGCCGTCCCCCTGCAGCGTGCTGCCGGACTGGTAGCTCAGCGTCACGTTGGCGGTGTCGGTCAGGCCGCGGTTGTCCTCCACGGTGTAGGTCGTGCTGACGTCACTCAGCGTGTCGGCATTGGCGTAGTTGATCGTCATCGACAGGGCGTAGTTCTCGCCCGCGTTGCGGTCACCACCCGAGCCGGCCGGGTTGCGGATGTTCTCGACCCGGATCTGGTATTGCCCGTCGGTGGTCGCGGTGAAGGTGCCACCGTCGGCCAGGTCCGTGAAACCTCCCGACGTGCCCAGGCGGTATTCGACGGTCACGCGGTCGGCGCCCGGATCCTGGTCGATCGTGAGGGTTTCACCTGCGCGCAGCGAGACGGTGATGACGTCGCGGCGATTGGTGGTACCCCCATCGACGGCGCCCACGAAGCCGACGATCTGCGCTTCGGCCTCGTTGGGTTGCTGGCCTGTGCGCGAGAACGCGCTGCGGCTCACGGTGAACGCCGTCTGACCCGAGGTGTAGAAGGTCGGGCCGACGCTGCCCGCCGTGAAGTCCGAACCCGGGACGTTCCAGCCGGTATTGACCGTCAGGTTGCCGGCGTTGAGGCCGCCTGACGGGGACTGGTCGTTGGCCAGCAGCAGCGCGCTGGGCAGGACGATCTGGGGTGCCAGGATGTTGGTGATCACCTGGTCGGCATTGGCATCGGGCGGCACGGCCTGGGGCGCGCTGACCTGCACGGTGATCGTGTTCGACGCGGTGTCGCCGTCGGCATCGATGATGGTGTAGCCGATCAGCTCGGTCCCTGACTGGGTCGATGCCTGGTAGCTGTAGTTGCCGATGTTGGTTTCACGCATGTCGATCGTGAACGTGCCTCCCAGCGGCGTGGCGACAGACAAGGTGTGCGTGGCCGGATCGAAGGTGAACGCGGCTGGCGTGCCGCCACTGGTGGTGATCACGTTGTTCACAGCGTCGTGCGTGTAGGTCACGCCGGCCACTGTGATGCTTTGCAGGAATCCGCCGTCCGCGTCCGCACCGATGGTCACGCCACCTTCAGCCGTGAGGTTGCCATTGACGGGCGGTGCGCTCACGGTGGCCTGGATGGTGGTGGACAGCTGCTCGAGGCTGGTGACCACGATCGTGTTCGTGCTGTCAGAACCCGAGGGGTTGCTCGGGTCATAGGCGATCGGGTTCAGCTGAGCCACGGACGGTCCGGTCGAACCCAGGCCGATGGCATACGAGTTGATGTCGTTGGCCGTCAGGAAACTTTCCCAGGCGGCCTGCTCGGTCGCATCGATGCCGTCGCCCAGGCCGGGGTCATACGTGTTGCCGTTGTTGCCGGCGCCGCCGGTGTTCGACAGCGTCGGTTCACCGTCGGACATGAAGTAGGCGATGTTCTGTGTATTCGGGCCGGTGAAGCGACCAGCGGACTCCCAGCCGCTCATTGCGGTGGTCAGCGCGGCGTCGTAGTTCGTCGCTCCGCTGGTATCCAGGGCATTCACGAAGGCCTGGGCCGCACTCAGGGTGATCCAGCCACCGCCGAGCACCTGTGCCGTGCTGTCGAAGTCGACCAGCAGTACGCGAACGTTGCCCAGGTCGGCATAGCTCTCGAGCAGTTGGTTCACGGCTGCACGCATCACATCCATGCGGGTCTGACCGGCCACACCGCTGGAGTTGGCCATGCTGCCCGAGGAGTCGAGCATCAGCATGATGTTGGTGTTGCCCACGCTGAGGCCAACCTCCACATTGACCGGGTTGGCTGTGGGTGTGGTGTCCAGGATCTGGACGTCCAGCGTGCCCTGCGCCGTGCGGTTCTGGATGTCGGTCACGGTGATGTCGACCACATCGGTCATCGCGTTGTCGGCCGGGTGGTCCTGGGCACCGTTGGTGCGGTAGCTGTAGCTCACCGCGCCGGTTGCACCGTCATAGCCCGTGAGCGTCAGGAACCCGCGATCCGTCGTGATCGTGACCGGGGTCGAGGCCAGGCCGGTCAGGTCCGCCAGACTCAGGTCGGTGCCTTCGATCGAGACCGATTGCAGACCGGCGGCGGCCGTGATCGTGAAGCTGCCCACCGCGGGCGGCGCTGCAGCGGCTTCGGACACCGTGTTCTCGCCGGGTTGTGCACCGTTGAGGTCCGGAATGTCGATCGACGGCGGGGCGAAGTCGTTGTCCAGGATCGTGCCGGTGACATCCACGCCGCCGATGCTCAGCGGCACGGCTTCGGTCGACTCGATCTCGGCGTCATCGACCGTGGGCAGGGTGATGTCGAACGTGGTCACACCGGCGGGCACGGTGATCAGGCCCGTGCCGGCGTCGTAGGTGACGCCGTTGGTGAAGCTCGGCACGCCGTAGTCGCCGGCCGCGGCCGAACCACCGCCCAGGTTGAAGGTGTGGGTCGTGGCAACCGGGCTGGCAGCGCTGAGGGTGACGTTGAAGACCAG
>CBFGPV010000060.1:0-22194 GCA_965650765.1 uncultured Burkholderiales bacterium | reverse complement strand
TTGTCGAGGACGACTGGGAGAACCCCACGCTGGGCGCCTGGGGCCTGGGCTGGGAGGTCTGGCTCAACGGCATGGAGGTCACGCAGTTCACCTACTTCCAGCAGGTCGGCGGCATCGACTGCAAGCCGCTCACCGGCGAGATCACCTACGGCCTGGAGCGCCTGGCCATGTACCTGCAGGGCGTCGAGAACGTCTATGACCTGATCTGGACCGACGGGCTGAGCTACGGCGACGTCTATCACCAGAACGAGGTCGAGCAGTCGACCTACAACTTCGAGCACAGCGACGTCGACTTCCTGCTGGGCGCCTTCGGCAGCCACGAGGCCCAGGCCCGGCTGCTGATGGAGCAGCAACTGGCCCTGCCGGCCTATGAGCAGGTGCTCAAGGCGGCGCACACCTTCAACCTGCTCGACGCCCGCGGCGCGATCAGCGTGACCGAACGTGCCGCCTACATCGGGCGCATCCGCAATCTCGCGCGTGCGGTGGCCCAGTCCTACCTCGACAGCCGCGCCCGCCTGGGCTTCCCGATGGCCCCCCGTGCCTGGGCCGACGAAGTGCTCAGCCAGATCGACAAGAAGGCCGCCTGATGACCATGACCCCCGCCACCCACAACCTGCTGGTCGAGCTGTTTGTCGAAGAACTGCCACCCAAGGCACTGAAAAAGCTGGGCGAAGCCTTTGCCCAGACCCTGGCCGACCAGCTCAAGGCCCAGGGGCTGGCCCCGGCCGGCAGCCAGGTCCATGCCTATGCCTCGCCGCGCCGGCTGGCCGTGCAGGTGAGCGACGTGCTGTCGCGCGCGGCCGACAAGGCCGTGCGCCAGAAGCTGATGCCGGTGGCCGTGGGCCTGGGTGCCGACGGCCAGCCCACGCCGGCCCTGCTGAAGAAGCTCGGCGCGCTGGGAGTGGACGCCTCGGTGGTGCCCACGCTCAAGCGTGAGCCGGACGGCAAGGCCGAAGCCCTGTTCCTCGACAGCATGCAGCCCGGCGTGACCTTGCGCGACGGCCTGCAGAAGGCGCTCGACGAGGCCCTGACCCGGCTGCCCATCCCCAAGGTCATGAGCTACCAGCTGGCCGATGGCTGGACCAGCGTGAATTTCGTCCGCCCGGCCCATGGGCTGGTCGCGCTGCACGGCAGCGAGGTGGTGCCGGTGTCGGTGCTGGGCCTGCAGGCCGGACGCAGCACCCACGGGCATCGCTTCGAGGCCCGGGTCGATCCGGTCGAGCTGGCCACCGCCGACGACTATGAGCGTCGCCTGGCCGACGACGGCGCGGTGATCGCAAGCTTTGCGGCCCGGCGCGCCGAGATCGTGCGCCAGCTCCAGGCCGCGGCCGAGCGTCTGGGCGGCGGTGTGCGTCCGATCGACGACGACGCACTGCTCGACGAGGTCACCGCCCTGGTGGAGCGGCCGAACGTGCTGGTGGGGCAGTTCGAGGCCGAATTCCTGGCCGTGCCCCAGGAGTGCCTCATCCTCACGATGAAGGCCAACCAGAAGTACTTCCCGCTGCTCGATGCGCAGGGCCGGCTGACCAACCGCTTTCTCGTGGTGAGCAACATCCGCCCCGAGGACCCGTCCGCGGTGATCGGCGGCAACGAACGTGTGGTGCGCCCGCGCCTGGCTGATGCCAAGTTCTTCTTCGACCAGGACCGCAAGAAGCCACTGGCCTCGCGCGTGCCCGGGCTGGCCAAGGTGGTCTACCACGGCAAGCTGGGCACCCAGGGCGAGCGTGTCGAGCGGGTGCGCTCGATCGCGCGGGCGATCGGCCAGGCGCTCGGCGGCGATGCCCTGGCGGCCAGTGCCGATCAGGCCGCTCAGCTCGCCAAGGCCGACCTGCTGACCGACATGGTCGGTGAGTTCCCTGAACTGCAGGGCATCATGGGCGCCTACTACGCCCGCCACGACGGCCTCGGCGACGACGTGGCAAGTGCGATCGAAGACCACTACAAGCCGCGCTTTGCCGGCGACGAACTCCCGCGCACGGCGACCGGGGTGGCCGTTGCGCTGGCCGACAAGCTGGAGACGCTGGTCGGCCTGTTCGGCATCGGCCAGGTGCCCACCGGCGACAAGGACCCGTTCGCGCTGCGCCGCCATGCCCTCGGGGTGATCCGCATGCTGGTCGAGCGGGACCTGCCGCTGAGCTGGTCGAGCCTGGTGTCGGCCGCTTTTGCCGCGTTCCCGGCCACCCATGGCCAGGCGCAGGCCGAGATCAACTTCTTCCTGCGCGAACGCCTGGTGGGCTACCTGCGTGAACGCGGTTACTCCGCCCAGGAGGTCGAGGCCGTCACCGAACTGCGCCCCGAGCGCTGGGGCGAGTATCCCCAGCGCCTGGCAGCCGTGCGCGCATTCGCGGCGCTGCCCGAGGCGGCGCCGCTGGCCGCGGCCAACAAGCGCGTGGGCAACATCCTGAAGAAGTCCGAGTCGGTGGTCGAGGCCCGGGTCGACGTCACGCTGCTGAAGGAAACGGCCGAGGCGGCGTTGCACCAGGCCATCGTCCAGGTGGTGCCGCTGGCCGATGCCGCCTTCGAGCGTGGCGACTACACTGCCTCGCTGCAGGCGCTGGCGGGCCTGAAGGCGCCGGTCGATGCGTTTTTCGACGCGGTGATGGTCAATGCGGACGACCCGGCCCTGCGGGCGAATCGCCTGGGGCTGCTGGCCAGCCTGCACGCGGCGATGAATCGCGTGGCCGACCTCTCGCGTCTGGCCGCCTGAGACAGCGCCGCCCCACCTCGAGGAGCACGGCATGGATCGCACGATGAAGCTGGTGGTGCTGGGGCGCGATGGCGTGATCAACCGCTATCGCACTGAACACGTCACCTCGGCCACCGAGTGGGAGCCGCTGCCGGGGGCGCTGGAGGCCATCGCGCGGCTCAACCATGCCGGCTGGCATGTGGTGGTGGCCACCAACCAGCCTGGGCTGGGCACCGGTCTGCTGGACATGTCGGGCCTCAATGCGGTGCATCTGCGCATGAACGAACTGCTCGCGCGCCATGGCGGGCGGGTCGATGCGGTGTTCATCTGCCCGCACACCGCCGAGGACGGCTGCGACTGCCGCAAGCCGGCACCCGGCCTGCTGTTGCGCATCGGTGAGCGCTTCGGTGTGCAGCTGCGTGACGTGGCGGTGGCCGGCGACACCGTGCGCGACCTGCAGGCGGCCGAGGCGGCCGGCTGCGAACCCCACCTGCTGCGCACCGGACGTGCCGAACACCTGAACGACGACGAAGTCGCCGAGGTGGCGGCGCAGGTGCCCGGCACCGTCGTGCACGACGACCTCGAGACGTTTGCCGTGCACCTCATCCAACGTGATCGTGATGCCCGTGGCGAGCGTGCCGGCTCGACCTCGGGATTCGGAGGCTTGAACTGATGCGCCTGCTGCGCTCCATCCTGTTTGTGCTGTGGCTCGTGGCCACGGTGATTCCCTGGGCGCTGGCCGTGCTGGTCGCGTCGATCTTCGTGCGTGGCAATCCGCTGTACTGGATGTGCGTCGGATGGCTCAACGTGGCCATCTGGGGCGCCCGCGTGATCTGTGGGGTGCGTGCCCGCGTGCAGGGCATGGACCACCTGCCCAGCGACCGCCCGGTGGTGCTGCTGCCCAAGCACCAGTCGACCTGGGAGACCTTCGCCTTCCCGGGGCTGATGCCGCATCCGCTGTGCTACGTGTTCAAGCGCGAGTTGCTGATGGTGCCGTTTTTCGGCTGGGCCATGAGCCGGCTGGACATGATCCACATCGACCGCAGCAAACGCACCGAAGCCTGGAGCAAGGTGGCCGAGCAGGGCCGCCAGTTCATGTCGCGCGGCAACTGGGTGATCATGTTCCCCGAAGGCACCCGCACCGAGCGCGGCAGCCAGGGCGTCTACAAGTCCGGCGGCACACGCCTGGCGGTGGCCACCGGCGTGCCCGTCGTGCCCATCGCCGTCACCTCGGCGCGCTGCTGGCCGCGCAAGAGCTTCGTGCTCAGGCCCGGCGTGATCGACATCTCCATCGGCAAGCCGATCGAGACCGTCGGGCGCGAAGCCGACGAACTGATGCGCGAGGTCGAGACCTGGATCGAAGCCGAAATGCGCCGTCTCGACCCCGAAGCCTATGCGCCGACGGCGCCCGCCCGCGCCGCGCAGGCCTGAACTTCTATACTCGCAGCCCATGGCGAGCCGGGCACCGCACGACACCGATTCCCTGCAGCTGGCACTGCCCTTCGGGCCGGTGCCGGATGCGGCGGCCACCCCGTCCGCGGTCACTGCCGCCAACGGTGCGCCCCTCCCGGCTCCCGTCTGGCCGGTGCCGGCCGATGCCGCACCGACGCACCGCCCCGCCGCGCCGCCTGCCCCCGATGTCGCCCGGCCGCCGGGTGGCGTGATGCCCGCGGGCGACGCCATGTCGGGCGCCGCTGAACTGCCTGCGGTTGCCTTTGCCCACCCCCGCGCCAGCCATGACGTGCGGCTCGACGGGCATCGGGTGGCCTACGAGCTGCGGCGCGCCCGGCGGCGCACCATCGGTTTTGTCGTCGGCCCGGACGGCCTGAGCGTCAGTGCCCCCCGGTGGGTGGGCCTGGGCGAGATCGAGGCGGCCCTGCGTGACAAGGGGCGCTGGATCCTGCGCAAGCTGGCCGAGCAGGATGAGCGCAACCGGCGGCTGCAGCAGGCGAGGGTCGACTGGCGCGACGGCACGGCGATTCCCTTCCTGGGCGAAACCGTCATCGTGCTGCTGGACCCCCGGGCCACCGGCGCCGTGCTCGACAGCACGGCCGAGTCGCTGCCTGGCGTGCCGCGTCTGGTGCTGCATGTGGGCTTGCCGCAGCAGGCCGGGCCCGAACAGATTCGTGACGTGGTGCAGAGCTGGCTGCAGCGCCAGGCGCGCCGGGTGTTCGAGGAGCGCTGCCGCCACTTCGCGCCGCGGCTGGGGGTGAACTACACGCGGCTGAGCCTGTCATCGGCCCAGACACGCTGGGGCAGTGCGTCGGCCGATGGTTCGATCCGGCTGAACTGGCGCCTGATCCACTTTGCGATGCCCACGATCGACTATGTCGTGGCGCATGAACTCGCTCACCTGCGCGAGATGAACCACAGCGACCGCTTCTGGGACGTCGTGCGGTCGGTCATGCCCGACTTCGAGCAGGCGCGGGGCCACCTCAAGCACACGGTGCTGCCGGTGTTCGACTGAACCGCCGGCGACTGCAGCAGGCTGCTCAGCGCGAGCGCGATGCCAGCATCACGCCGCACACCGCGACCGCACCGCCCACCAGCATGCTGGTCAGCAGGGATTCGCCCAGCAGCAGCACGCCAAAACAGGCGCCGAACACCGGCACGAGGTTGTTGAACACCACGGTGCGTGCGGCACCCAGCCGCTGCACACCCTGCGAATACCAGACGAAGGCCAGTGCCGTGCCCAGCACCCCCAGGTACAGCGCCGACAGCACCACGGCCGGGGTGAAGGCACTGGCCTCCAGGCGCGGCCACTCCGGGGCGGCCAGCACCAGCAGCATCGCCGTGCCCCACAGCGAGGCGAAGGTGGTGGCTGCCAGCGGGCTCAGGCCGCGCAGCGCCACCCGGCCCAGCAGCGTGTAGGCGGCCCAGGCACAGACGCCGCCGAACATCAGCAACTCGCCCTTGCCGATCGACTGCCCGAGCGCCGCTGTCACGTCACCCCGCGAGATCACGATCCACACACCGACCAGGGCCAGCGCCACCCCCGCCCAGCGCCGCAGGCTGAGCCGCTCGTGCAGCAGCAGCGAGGCCACGGTGATCGTCACCACCGGGTTGAGCGCGATGATCAGCGAGGTGCGACTGGCCGGCAGATGGGCCAGCGCGCCGAGGAAAAACAGGTTGTAGGCAAAGATGCCGGTGGCCCCCAGGCCGAGGGTGGCCAGCAACTGCTGGCGTGACAGCCGGGGCAGGCCGCCTTCGAGCACGCGGGCGGCGATCAGCAGCGCCGCGCAGGCGATCAGGTAGCGCAGCACCGAACCGGTGGCCACCGGCAGGTGCAGCGCGACGATGCGCCCGGCGATGAAGGTGCCACCCCAGATGGCCGGCACGGCGACCAGGCGGGCATAGATGCTCCACAGCGGCGCTTCGGCCACGGGAGGCAGGCAGGTGGTGGAGCTGGGCGTGGTCATCGTCGTGAAGGTGATCGGAGGCGGTGGGGGGTGCGGGGCGGTTCGAATGAGTCTATGCTCACGCTCATTCATATGGAAATGAGCGAATGCTCATCAGGCGCGATGACCTTCACCCAGCTCGAAGTGTTTGCCACCCTGGCCCAGGCCGGCAGTTTCTCGCGTGCGGCCGCGCTGCTGGGCATCACCCAGTCGGCCGTCAGCCATGCGCTGCGCTCGCTGGAGAAGGAGCTGGGTGTGGTGCTGTTCTCGCGTGAGCGGGCCGTGCCCGAGCTGACGCCGGCCGGCGCCCGGCTGCTGGCCCGGGCGCACGAGATCCGCACCCTGCACGAGGCGCTGGTCCAGGATGCCAAGGACGCCCGCGGTCTGCGCGAAGGCACCTTGCGGGTCGGCTCCTTCGGTTTCACCTCCAGCCTGCGCATCCTGCCCGACGTGCTGGCCCGTTTTGCCCGGCGGCATCCGGGCATTGCCGTCTACATCGACGAGGACAGCGACGATGTGGTGGTGCGCTGGCTGATGGAGCGGCGTGTGGAGATCGGCTTTGTCGTGCTGCCCGACGACCGGTTCGAGACCGTGCCGCTGGTGGAGGACGAATTCATGGTGCTGCTGCCCGCCGACCACCCGCTGGCGCAGGAAACCGCCATCGAACCCCGCCTGCTGGATGGCCTGCCGTTCGTGCTGACCGAGGCCGGTTGCGGCGAACTGATCCAGGGCCTGCTGGATGCGGCAGGCGCCCGTCCGCGTGTGCTCTACCGGTTCCCGCAGCTGTTGTCGATCCTCGGTTTCGTGCAGCGCGGCCTGGCCCTGTCGATCGCCGCCCGGCTGGCCTTGCCGGACGATCCTCCCGGGATCGTCTACCGCCCCTTGCGGCCGCGTGCACCGCGCCGCGTGGGCCTGGCCGTGCGCGACGGGGCCCGGTTGTCGCCGGCGGCCACGGCCTTTGTGGCGGTGGCGCGCGAGATGTACGGCGGCGCCGCAGCAACACCCTTGCGCACTTGATGTTGATCAAGCTCGTGGCGTCGGGCGCGCCTATATTGCGGGCACGATGACTCACGCTCGATGGTCCCTCGCCGCCAAGCTCGTGCTGATGGGCGCGCTGGCGCTGGCGCTTGCGCTGGCGTCCATCGGCTCCACGCTGTGGCTCACCTGGCAGATCGAGGGTGGCGCCGCGGCGGTCAACGAGGCCGGTCGCATGCGCATGCAGACCTACCGTCTGGCCGTCATGGGGGCTCAGGGCGCCGTGCAGGAGCCCGTTCGAGAGCAGGTCGCCCGATTCGACCGGGTGCTGGAGTCGCTGCGCGCCGGTGATCCTTCCCGCCCGCTGTTCGTGCCCTGGAACGACACGACCCGCGCACAGTTCGACGCGGTGCGCACGCAATGGGCCGGTTTGCGGCAGGTCTGGCAGGCTGGGCAGGGGGCGCCCGAGCTGGTCCGCATCGATGCCTTCGTGGGGGCCATCGACGACCTGGTCACCGGCATCGAACTGCAGCTGTCGCGCTGGACGGCGCTGCTGCACATGTTCCAGCTGGCCATGATGGCCCTGGCCATCGGCAGTGCGGTGGTGCTGCTGTATGCCGGCTACCTGTTCGTGCTCGACCCGGTCGCGCGGCTGCAGCGCGGGCTGGAACGTGTCGAAGGGGGCGACTTCGCTGCCCGGGTCGAACCGGCAGCGGACGACGAGTTCGGGCACCTCGCCCGGGGCTTCAACCGCATGGCCGAAAACCTGCAGGCCCTGTACGGCACGCTGGAGGCCAAGGTGCGCGAGAAGACCGCCCGCCTGGAGCTGCAGCGCGAGCGCCTGGCGGCGATGTATGACGTCAGTCGCAGCCTGGCCGATGCCCCGACCCTCGATGATCTTGCGCGCGGCTTTGCCCGCCAGGTGCGTGAGATCGCCCGCGCCGACGCGGTGGCCATACGCTGGTCCGACGAGGCCAACCAGCGCTACCTGCTGCTGGCCACCGACTGCCTGCCGAGGGTGATGGTCGAGGCCGAGCAGTGCCTGCATGCCGGCAGCTGCCACTGCGGGCGCACCCACGAGTCCGCGGGCACCCGGGTCATCCCGATCCACGCGACGCCCGACGGCAGCATGGGCCACTGCGCACAGGCCGGCTACCAGACGCTGGTGTCGCTGCCGGTGGCCCTGCATCAGCGGGTGCTCGGCGAGATCGACCTGTTCTTCCGCGGCGAGGTGCAGCTGGGCGATGACGAACGCTCGCTGCTGGAGACGCTGGCGGCCCACCTGGCCAGTGCCATGGAGGGCCTGCGTGCGCAGGCGCTCGAGAAGGAATCGGCGGTGGCCCAGGAGCGTGGCCTGCTGGCGCAGGAGCTGCACGACTCGATTGCGCAGTCGCTGGCCTTCCTGAAGATCCAGGTGCAATTGCTGCGCGATGCACGGGCCCGCCTCGACAACGCGGCCGCAGAGCGCGCGACCGACGAGCTCGACGTCGGGGTGCGCGAGTGCTACGCCGACGTGCGCGAGCTGCTGGTGCACTTCCGCACCCGCACCAACAACGAGGACATCGAGCCCGCCTTGCGCACCACCTTGCAGAAGTTCGAGTTGCAGACGGGCCTGGCCACACGGCTCACCTTCCATGGCCACGGCTTGCCGCTGCCGGCCGATGTGCAGGTGCAGGTGCTGCACATCGTGCAGGAAGCCCTGTCCAACGTGCGCAAGCATGCCGGCGCCAGCCAGGTGTGGGTGGACGTCACCCGCGCGCCGGCCTGGCGCATCGAGGTGCGCGACGACGGCCGCGGCTTCGACCCGGCCGAACACGCGCCCGACGAGACCCATGTGGGCCTGCGCATCATGAACGAGCGGGCCCGGCGCATCGGCGCCACCGTCACGGTGCAGGGCCGCCCCGACGAAGGCGCCCAGGTGATCCTGAGCCTGCCCGACCAGACCACCGTGGTGCCGGATCGTCCGGTCGCCCAAGCCGCCTGAGGACCTGCATGCCCGAACCTGACCGCATCCGTGTGCTGGTGGTCGACGACCACACCTTGTTCCGGCGCGGCCTGATCGCGCTGCTCAGCCTGGAGCCCGGCCTGCAGATCGTGGGCGATGCGGCCGACGCCGGCGAGGCGCTGCGCCGCGTGAGCGAGCTGCACCCCGACGTGGTCCTGCTCGACAACCATTTGCCCGGGGCCACCGGCATCGACGCCATCGCCGGCCTGCGCGAGGCCTCGCCGGGCAGCCGCGTGCTGATGCTCACCGTGAGCGAGGACGCGCGCGACCTGGCCGGCGCCCTCAAGGCTGGCGCACACGGTTATGTGCTCAAGACCATCGATGGCCCGGCGCTGGTGCAGGCCATCCGGCGTGTCGTGGCCGGCGAGTCGGTCGTGAGCCCCGAGATGACGGGCAAGCTGGTCTCGGCCTTCCAGTCGCTCAACGGCGCGGCCAGCCGCTCGGCCCTGGCGGCGGCACCGACCGAGCCGCTGGCCCAGTTGTCGCCACGCGAGCGCGAGATCCTGGAGCACATCGCCCGCGGGGCCAGCAACAAGGAAATCGGCCGCGCCCTCGACATCGCCGAGACCACGGTGAAGATCCATGTGCAGCACATCCTGCGCAAGCTCAACCTCAGCTCACGCGTGCAGGCGGCGGTCTACCTGACCTCACGCGCCTGACCTCGCGCACGTGACCTCACGCACCTGACCTCACGCACCTGACCTCACGCACCTGACCTCACTTGCATGAGGCCGGCGGCTGGCCACAGCGGTGGTGCCCCCGGCACAATCGCTGCATGCAGCCCCAAGACATCGCGCACGACCCCGGGCCTGGCCCCCTGGCCGCGCCGCCGCGCGGGCTGTGGATCGCCTGGCTGGCCTTCTGGGCGCTGATGCTGCTGCTGGCGCTGCAGGAGCATGTTGCCGAGGCCGGTCGGCCGGTCTGGCAGCCCCTGCTCTGGGAGGGCAGTTCCATGCTCGTCGCCACGCTGCTGCTGGCCTGGCAGTGGCGCCGGGTACCGCGGCTGGACGACCGGCTCACCCGCGCCACAGCCTGGTTCGCACGTGCGCTGCTGTCCCTGCCGGTGTCGGCGGTGCTGTTCGTGGCGGCCGTCAGCCTGCTCCGGGTCGGCGTGCATCAGATGATGGGACAGCCCTACACGCCACACCCCTGGGGTGGGCACATCGTGCGCGAGCTGCTCAAGTTCTCGATCTTCTACGTGTTGTTCATGTCGGTGGTGTTTGCCGTGCGTTCGCACGCGGCGCTGGCCCAGGCCCGGTGGCTGGCCGAGCGGCAGCGGGCGCTGGCGCAGCAGGCCCAGTTGCTGCAGCTCACGCAGCAGATCGAGCCGCACTTCCTGTTCAATGCGCTCAACACGATTGCCGAACTGGTGCACACCGACCCGGCGCGTGCCGATCATCTGCTGACCCGTCTGGCGCTGCTGATGCGTACGACCACCGACCTGGCGCAGCGCCCGGTGCAGACCCTCGACGACGAGCTGGTGCTGCTGCAGGGGTATGCCGACATCATGTGCGAGCGCTTCACCGGTCGGGTGAAGCTGACCCTGCAGATCGACGACCGGGCGCGCGCATGCCGGGTGCCCACCCTGTGCCTGCAGCCACTGCTCGAGAACGCGTTCCGGCATGGTGTCGAGCGCCAGATCGGTGCGGTCACCATCACGGTGAGCGCCACGCTGCAGTCGGGCCGATTGCGCCTGTGCGTCGAAGACACCGCCGGACAGATCGACGGCCCGCTCCAGCCCGGCGTGGGGCTGGGCAACCTGCAGCAGCGGCTGCAGGCGCTGCATGGTGACGCGGCGCAGCTCACGCTCAGCGGCGTGCCGGGTGGCGGGGCCGTGGCCACGCTGGAGCTGCCATGCGCGTGCTGATCGTCGACGATGAAGCGCCGGCGCGGCGTCGCCTGGTGCGCCTGCTGGCGGCCGTGCCGGGCCTGGAGGTCGTCGGCGAGGCGGCCGACGGCATGACGGCGCTGCAGCAGGTGCAGCACCTGGCGCCGCAGGCGATCTTCCTGGACGTGCAGATGCCTCAGGTCGATGGCCTGCAGGTGGCCGCCTCCCTGCCTGATCCGGCACCGGCCATCGTGTTTGTCACGGCCCATGAGCGCCATGCCGTGGCGGCCTTCGATGCCGGTGCGCTCGACTACGTGCTCAAGCCGGTCGACCCGGCCCGGCTGCTGCGCGCCGTGGAACGCCTGCGCGAACGCCTGTCGGTCGCCCGGAGGACTCCGCTCGAGGCGCCACCGGCCCAGTTGCTGATCGCCGACCGGGGCCGCACCCATGTGGTCCGCGTCGACGACATCACCTGGCTCGAGGCAGCCGACAACTATGTGGTGGTCCACGCGGCCGGCCGGGCATTGCTGATGCGCCGCACCCTGGCCGGCCTGCTCGACGACCTGGGCGCAGGTTTCGTGCGCACCCACCGTGGTGCCGCCGTGGCTGTGGCGCAGGTGGTGGCGGTATTGCCGCTGGACAAGGGTGACGCCGAGGTCCGGCTGCAGGGCGGTGGCTGCGCGCCGTGCAGCCGCAACCACCGGTCGGCGCTGATGGCCCGGCTCGGCGAACGCCCCCCGGCTCACCCCGCAGGCCCCCCCGTTCGCCCCAGCACGTGACATCCACGGCAGGGGGCCGCCTACGCTGGCGTCTCCCCACTGCCACGAGGTCATCATGCCCGCTGCTCCTGCCGCCTTTGCGGCACCACGCCTTTACTTTCTCGACTGGCTGCGCATCTTCGCCTTCGGCCTGCTGGTGCTCTACCACGTGGGCATGGTGTACGTGAGCTGGGACTTCCACTTCAAGAGCCCGTCGGCCGGCACCGCGCTGGAACCCTGGATGCGGCTGAGTTCACCCTGGCGCATGTCGCTGCTGTTCCTGGTGTCCGGCGCCGTCACGTCGGTGATGCTCGCGCGGCGCGCCGATGGGGCCTTCCTGCGCACGCGCTCGAAGCGGCTGCTGGTGCCGCTGCTGTTCGGCATGCTGGTGATCGTGCCGCCTCAGACCTACGTCGAGGTGGTGCACAAGCTGGGCTGGTCGGGCAGCTACCTGCAGTTCATGGGCCTGTACCTGAGCGCGTATGGCGACTTCTGCCCCGCACCGGGCCGCTGCATCGTGCTGCCCACCTGGAACCACCTGTGGTTCGTCGCCTACCTGTGGGTCTACACCGCGCTGCTGTGGGCGGTGCTGCAACGCTGGCCGTCCGGGCTGGACCGGCTGGCGGGCTGGTTGGGTCAGCAGGTGCATCGCCGGCTGGCCTGGATGCTGGTGCCGGTCGGGCTGCTGTGGCTGGCGCGCCTGACGCTCGGGCTGCGCTTCCCGAGCAGTCACGCGCTGGTCGACGACTGGTTCAACCATGCGCAGTACCTCGGGTTTTTCGTGGCTGGTGCGGCCTTCGTGCGGGTGCCTGGCCTGTGGGCGATGTTGTCCGGGCTGCGCTGGCACGCACTCGGCCTGGCGCTGGCCTGCTGGGCCGTCGGGGTCAGCCTGGACTCACCGATCTCGCCCCAGGCCATGCTGCTGCGCAGCGGCGTGCAGTGGTGGGCCATCGTCGCGGCCCTGGGGTTTTGCCATCACCACCTGAACCGCGACCATCCGCTGCGGGCCACCTTGAACGAGGCCGTGTTTCCGGTCTACATCCTGCACCAGACGGTGCTGCTGCTGGCTGCCGCTGCGCTGGCGCCATCGGCGCTGGCACCGTGGGTCGAAGGGCCGGTGCTGGTGGCGATCACGCTGGCCGGCAGCATCATGGGTTACCTTGCCGTGCGGCGCATCGGCTGGCTGCGGCCGTGGATGGGGCTGGCGGGCATGCCAGCCCGCGGTGCCGCGGCGGGTCAGTACGTCACTCGAGCGAGGTAGGTCTTGCGTGCCGCCTCGCGGGCCTGGCCCAGCGTGTGGATGTCCATCGCGGCGAGCAGCGGCACCAGTTTCAGGAACACCTCGGCCGTCACGATCGCATCGCCCAGTGCGGTGTGGCGGCCCAGCACGGTCACGCCCAGCCGCTCGGCAATGGCTTCCAGCCGGTGAGATTCCTGGTGCGGATGCACCACGGCCGACAGCAGCAGGGTGTCCAGCACCGGATGGTCGAAACGCACGCCGGTGCGGTCTTCCTTGAGCTGCAGGAAACGCATGTCGAAGGCCGCGTTGTGGGCCACCAGCACGGTGTCGCGGGCATAGGCATGGAAGGCGGGCAGCACCACGTCGATCGTGGGCTGGCCGCGCACCATCTCGGGTGTGATGCCGTGGATCGGGATGGATTCGGCCGAGATGCTGCGTTGCGGGTCCACGAGCTGCTCGAAGCATTCCTGGTGCAGCAGCTTGCCGTTGACGATGCGTGCCGCACCGATCTGGATGATCTCGTCACCCCCCGAGGGCTCCAGGCCGGTGGTCTCGGTGTCGAACACCGTGTAGATCAGGTCGCTCAGGCGCCGGTTGGCCAGCTCCTCGGTTGATTCGCTGCTGCGGAACAGGTCGAAGTCGTAATACTCGGGGCGACTGCCCGGCCGCGCCGGCGCACCGGGCAGCGACCCGGTGTCGGGCTCGGGCGGCGGCGCCAGCGGCAGCAGGAAGCGGAAGAACACCTGGTTGCGTGCCCGGTCGCGCTCGAACCAGAACTCGCCACGGTGCCGCTCGACCACGTCGCGCACGGTCAGGGTGGAGGTGTCGGCGCCCACGCGGATCGGGTCGAGCTCCCAGTTCATCACCGTTTCGGTGCTCAGGGCCTGGCCGGGCCAGATCAGGTCGAGGTGGGCCCGTTCGCCGGCGCGCTGCAGCCGCAGTTGCAGGTAGCGCACGTCGAACTCGTCGGTCAGGCGCTGGGCGAGCGAGGCGATGGCCTGCAGCAGCGAGAAGCTGTCGATCCGCAGCCACAGGCCGGGGTCGGCGTCGTCGGCGCTGATGCGCGCGGTGTGCGCTGCCTCAAGCTGGCGGGTCGCAGCCGTCAGCAGGTCGGACCCGAGCATGTCCTCCAGCGGCCAACGGGTGCGCCGGGCCTCGGCCGTGCGCTGCGCCAGGGTCTGCACCCGGCTCACCATGGCCTGGGTCTCCTCGCGGATCACCGCCTGGAAGCGGCCGCGCAGGGCCGGGTCGAGCGCGGGGTCGTCCAGCACGTCCACGGCGGCCTGCAGGTTGGCCAGCGACGCGCGGCTGCCTTCGGTCAGCAGGTGCAGGTGGCGGTCACGTTCGGACTCGGACTCGAATTCCTGGGTGATGTCTTCGAGCATGAGCAGGTAGCCGCTCAGGCCCAGCCCGGCCGTCGTGTCGTGCACCGGCGTCATCTGCACCCGCAGCAGGCGGCCGGTGGGCGTGGTGGTGACGAACTGCGACGAGGGGCGGGCCGAGCCGCGCTGCAGGCGCTGCTGCAGGCCAGCCAGCGCATGGGCCAGCAGCCGGCGGTCGAGCACCGCGTGGATCGAGCGGCCCAGCCCGATCAGCTCGGCGCCGTCGGCCAGCTCCGGCGTGCTGGACAGCGCGCGGAATTGCAGGCGCGCCTGCTGGTTGTAGAGCAGGATGCGGCCATCCAGGTTGCACACCACCACGCTGTAGGTCAGCTCGGCCATCAGCGCGGCCAGGCGGGCACGTTCCTGCTCGACGTGTTCGGTGCTCAGGCGCACCTGCTGCGCAATGTCTTCACGCAGGCGGGTGCGCTGGGCGACCAGCTCGTTGATGGCCCGGGTGAGACTGCGCAGTTCGAGCGTGCCACGCTCGGGGATCGTGCGCGTCAGTCCGGTGCCGAGCATCACCTGGGTGTCCTCGGCCAGCCGGGCGGCACTGACCACCCAGCGGCGATAGGCCGGCCTGAGCATCATCACCACCACGCCCAGCGTGAACAGCAGGCTGATCATCGCCATCGGGCCCTTGTCGGCCAGCAGCGACCACAGTGCGTCGCGGTCGGTGCTGTCCAGGGTGGAGGCCACCAGCGCCAGCGTGACACCGGCCCACAGCGCGATGGCGACCGCAAAGGCCAGCAGGGCGACGACAAAACGACGGTCGAACTTCACGTCGGCCGGGCCTCCAGCAGCGCCTGTACGCGCGTGACCAGCTCGCGCGTCGAGAACGGCTTGGTCATGTAGCCGTCGGCGCCCAGCGCCAGGCCCTTGGCCACGTCGGTGTCGCGGCCCTTGGCCGTCAGCATGAGGATGCGCACCTGGGCCAGGGAGTCGTCGGCGCGGACTTCCTGGCAGACGTCGAACCCGCTCTTCACCGGCATCATCACGTCGAGCAGCACCACGTCGGGGCGGTGCTGGCGGATCGCCTCCAGCGCCTCGCGCCCGTCGTGCGCCAGCAGGACCTCATGGCCTTCGCGTTTCATGAGGTATTCGAGCGAGATGAGGATGTTGGGTTCGTCATCGGCGATCAGTATCTTCCCGTGCATCGGTTGTCTCCAGGCTGGCCGGGCTGTGTGCGCCCTGGTCCGGTGTGATTGTCCACGGCAGATGGAAATGGAAGCACGCCCCCTGGCCGGGCGGGCTGTCCAGCCACATGCGCCCGCCGAAGTGCTCGACGATCTGGCGGCTGATCGGCAGGCCCAGGCCGGTGCCCATGCGGCGCATGCTTTCGTCACCGGCCTGTCGGAACTTGTCGAACACCGTGCTCTGCAGGTCGGCCGGCACGCCCGGGCCGTTGTCCTGCACCGACACCGTCACGCCGTCGCGGTCGGTGCTCAGGTGCACGTCGACCCGCCCGGTGCCGGCCGGCACGAACTTGGCCGCATTGCCCAGCAGGTTGATCATCACCTGCGTCAGGCGGTCGCTGTCGGTGTGCAGCATCGGGGGCTCGGCCGGCAGGTGCAGATGCACCTGGGCACCGCGTTCCTCGAACAGCTTGTGCGTGCCCTGCACCGCCTGTTCGAGCAACTGGTTCAGGTTGACCTCGGTGTGGTGCCATTCGCCCTGGCCGGACTCGATCTTGGCCAGGTCCAGCACCTGGTTGACCAGCCGGCTGAGCCGTTCGGTCTCGCCCACCACGATGCCCAGGAACTGCTGGCGCTGCTGGCTGTCCATCTGCGGATCATCCTGCATCAGCTCGGCCAGCGCCCTGATCGATGTCAGCGGCGTGCGCAACTCGTGCGAGACCGACGACATGAAGTCGTCGCGCAGCCGGTCCAGGCTCTTGAGCTGCTCGTTGGCCTCACGCAGCTCCGCGGTGGCCTGTTCCAGGGAGCGCGACTTCTCCTCCAGTTCGTGCGAGTACTGCCGCAGCTGCGAGGTTTCCTCGACCATGCGCATCACGTCGTCGCGCTCCAGCAGTTCTTCCTCGACGACGGAGGCGACCATCACCCGCGCCGAGGCGCTGCCGATGACCCCCGCCAGCTCGGTCTCGACGAACTGCACCAGCCGCGCATCCGGCGGGATCTGCTCGATGCCGGCCACACCGATCTGGCGCGCGTAGCGCTCGAATCGCGCCGTGGCCTGGCTGCGCCCCAGAAAACGGCCGGCCAGTTCGAGCAGCTCACCCACCTGAGCGCGCCCGCGCCAGAAGGCCGGGCCCACGGCCTGGGTCCGTTCGAAGACGTCGACGAACAGCATCGCCTGGCTGGTCTCGCGTGCCGAGGGTGCGCGCCACAGCGACACCACGGCATACGCGGCCACGTTGGCCGTCAGGCTCCAGAACAGCGTATGGGTGATGCTGTCCCAGCCCGACAGGCCCAGCAGCGCACCCGGGCGCAGCAGGCCGATGCCCATCGGGCCGGTGTCCATCCATTCGGCGGGCAGCCAGCCCGACTTGCTGAACGAGGGCAGCAGCAGGGTGTAGACCCACAGTGAAAACCCGGCGACCAGCCCGGCCATGGCGCCGCGCCGGGTGCCACCCTTCCAGTACATGCCGCCCAGCATGGCGGGTGCAAACTGCGCGACCGCGGCAAAGCTGATCAACCCGATGCTGACCAGCGCATAGGCCTCGCCGGCGAGGTGGAAGTACAGGTAGCCCAGCAGCAGGATGCCGACGATCGCGGCGCGCCGCGTGGCCAGCAGCACGCCGGTGAGTTCACCACCGTCGCGCAGGCGAAAGCGCTTCAACCGCAGCAGCCAGGGCATGATCAGGTCGTTGGACACCATCGTCGACACGGCGATCGCCTCGACGATCACCATGCCGGTGGCGGCCGACATGCCGCCGATGAAGGCCACCAGCGCCAGCGCCTGGTGGCCCTGCGACAGCGGCAGCGAGATCAGGAAGCCCTCCGGGTTGGCCGGCGTGCCGGCAAAGTGCAGCAGGCCGCCCAGCGCGATCGGCAGCACGAACAGGTTGATCAGCAGCATGTAGGCCGGAAAGGCCCAGGCGGCCCGCCGCAGGTGGCTCTCGTCGACGTTTTCCACCACCATCACCTGGAACTGCCGCGGCAGGAACACCACCGACAGCATCGACAGCAGCGTGAGCCCGAACCAGGCACCGTAGTCGAACCCGGTCGGCGAGGCATTCGAGGGGCGCAGCAGCCGGGCCAGCTCCGGGTCGGCCAGGGCGCGGTCGAAGATGTCCGCCGGCCCGTTGAACAAACCCCAGGTCACGAACACACCGACGGCCAGGAAGGCCACCAGCTTGACCACCGACTCGAAGGCGATGGCCGCCACCATGCCCTCGTGGCGCACCGTGGTGTCCAGCCGGCGCGCGCCGAAGATCACGGTGAAGCCGGCCAGTGCCAGCGCCACGTACAGCGCGGTGTCGCGCCACCACGGCAGGCCGGCCACGGCCTGTGCCTCGGGCGGCTGGGTCAGCAGCGTGTAGCCCACCGAGATCGCCTTGAGCTGCAGGGCGATGTAGGGGACGATGCCCACCACCGTGATCAGCGTCACCAGGCTGGCCAGGGCCGGGCTCTTGCCGTAGCGGCTGCCGATGAAATCGGCGATCGAGGTGATGCGGTGGGTGCGGGCGATGCGGATCATCTTGCGCACCACCAGCCACGCCAGGATCATGCCCAGGGTGGGCCCGAGGTAGATCGGCAGGAACCACACGCCCGAGCCGGCCGCACGGCCCACGCTGCCGAAGTAGGTCCAGGCAGTGCAGTACACCGCCAGCGACAGCGTGTAGACCCAGGCGTTGCCGATCAGCGAGCGCCCTTGCGCCGCCCGGCGGTCGGCATGGAAGGCCACGCCGAACAGCAGCACCAGGTAGGCCAGCGCCACCAGGATGACCAGCGGGGCGGGGATCATCCGTCGTCCCGTCCTTCCAGCAGCCAGGCCACGCAGGCGATCAGCACCCCCCACAGCAGGAACAGCATCGCCGGGAACAGCGGCAGGCCCAGCACGCGGGCGTCCTGGTCCCACAGCGCCAGCAGCGGCGCATTCAGCAGCATGCTGCCGACGGCAAACAGGGCCACCAGGCGTTGCGGGGTCAGGCTCTTGAACATCGTGAGCAGGCAGTGGGTTCAGGCCATTGTGGGCCCATCTGGTCGGCGCGGAGAAGCCCCGGGGTCCGGCCGCCATCGTCCGAAAGAACTATGCCGCGGCCGGCGCCATCGTTCTTCCGCCGGGGGGCGGCTGCCTGCCGGAAGGATGTTCGCCGCGAGCCGCGCTTCCTAGAGTTCGTGTCATGGAGAAGAAGGAGAAACTTCCATGAGCGCGAGCCCCTCGGGCGGGGCGGCCAGCCCACCCGCCCAGCCGTCCAAGGCCCTGCCGGTGCTGATCGTCAGCACCCTGGCCTTCACCGTGTGTTTCATGGTGTGGATGATGTTCGGCGTGATCGGCATCCCGATCCGCAAGGCACTGAACCTCAATGCCACCGAGTTCGGCCTGCTGACGGCCATGCCGGTGCTCACCGGCTCGCTGATCCGTGTGCCGCTGGGCATCTGGACCGACCGTTTCGGCGGGCGCATCGTGTTTTTCATCCTGATGATCAGCTGCGTGCTGCCCATCTGGCTGATGTCGTATGCCACGCAGTACTGGCACTTCCTGGTGATCGGCATGTTCGTCGGCCTGGCCGGCGGCTCGTTTTCGGTCGGCACGCCCTATGTGGCGCGCTGGTTCCCGAAGCAGCGCCAGGGTTTTGCGATGGGGGTGTTCGGCGCCGGCAACTCGGGCGCGGCCGTCAACAAGTTCGTCGCCCCGGCGCTGGTGGTGGCCTTCGGCTGGACCATGGTGCCGCAGGTCTATGCCGCGGTGCTGCTGGGCACGGCCCTCCTGTTCTGGGTGTTCAGCGCCCATGACCCGCGCCATGTGGTGTCCAGCAACGTGACCTTCGTGCAGCAGCTCAAGGCGCTGAAGGACCCGCGTGTGCTCAAGTACTGCCAGTACTACAGCATCGTGTTCGGCGGTTATGTGGCGCTGAGCCTGTGGATGGTGCAGTACTACGTCGGCGAGTACGGCCTGGACCTGCGCGTGGCGGCGCTGCTGGCGGCCTGCTTCTCGCTGCCCGGCGGCGTGCTGCGGGCCATCGGCGGCTGGCTGTCCGACAAGTACGGCGCCCACAGCGTCACCTGGTGGGTGATGTGGGTGAGCTGGATCTGCCTGTTCCTGCTGAGCTATCCGCAGACCGAATTCACGGTGGCCACGATCGACGGCCAGCGCACCTTCACGATCGGCCTGAACGTCTATGCCTTCACTGCGCTGATGTTCGTGCTGGGCATCGCCTGGGCCTTCGGCAAGGCCAGCGTCTTCAAGTACATCAGCGATGACTACCCCGGCAACATCGGTGCCATCTCGGGCATCGTCGGCCTGGCCGGCGGCATGGGCGGCTTCATCCTGCCGATCATGTTCGGCGCCCTGCTGGACCTCACCGGCATCCGCTCCAGCGCCTTCATGCTGATGTACGGCGTGGTCTGGGTCTCGCTGATCTGGATGTACTTCACCGAGGTGCGCCGCACCGACGTCATGGGGCCGCACGACACGGCCGCCCCGCTCACCGCGCGGGCCTGAGCCCCGCGCAATGGAGACCATCATGAATCCCACCATTGCAGGCGGCCCGGCCACGTCCCGGCGGGGCGGGCTGCTGACCGTCTGGACCCCGGAAGACAAGGCCTTCTGGGAGCGCGAGGGCGAGGCCATCGCCAAGCTCAATCTCTGGATCTCGGTGCCGGCGCTGTTCCTGGCCTTCGCGATCTGGCAACTGTGGAGCGTGGTGGCGGTGAACCTGCCGCTGCTGGGCTTCAAGTACTCGACCAACCAGCTGTTCTGGCTGGCCGCTGCACCCGCGCTGTCGGGCGCCACGCTGCGCATCTTCTACTCGTTCATGGTGCCGCTGGTGGGCGGACGGCGCTGGACGGCGATCTCCACCGCCTCGCTGCTGATCCCGGCCATCGGCATCGGTTATGCGGTGCAGGACAACACCACCAGCTACCCGACCATGCTGACCCTGGCGCTGCTGTGCGGCCTGGGCGGCGGCAACTTCAGCTCCAGCATGGCCAACATCAGCTTCTTCTTCCCGAAGGAGCGCAAGGGCTCGGCGCTGGGCGTGAATGCCGGGCTGGGCAACCTGGGCGTGTCGGTGGTGCAGTTCCTGACGCCGCTGGTCGTCACCGTGGGTGTGCTCGGCGTGCTGGGCGGCGACCCGCAGACCTTCGTCAACAAGGCCGGCCAGACCACCCAGGCCTGGACGCAGAACGCCGCGTTCATCTGGGTGCCCTGGATCGCACTGGCCTCGCTGGCGGCCTGGTTCTTCATGAACGACATCGCCGATGCCAAGGCCTCGTTTGCCGCACAGGCGGCCATCTTCCGGCGCAAGCACAACTGGCTGATGTGTGTGCTGTACCTGGGCACCTTCGGTTCGTTCATCGGGTTTGCGGCGGGCTTTCCGCTGCTGATCAAGAGCCAGTTCCCCGAGGTCAACCCGCTGGCCTATGCCTGGCTGGGGCCGCTGGTGGGGGCGCTGATCCGGCCGGTGGGCGGCTGGCTGTCGGACAAGCTGGGCGGTGCCACCGTCACGCTGTGGAACTTCGTCGTGATGGCGCTGGCCGTGGTCGGGGTGCTGTACTTCCTGCCCAAGGGCAGTGGGGGCTGGATCCTGCCCTTCGGCCCGCAGGACGGCAGCTTCACCGGCTTTTTCCTGATGTTCCTGGTGCTGTTCCTGACCACCGGCATCGGCAACGGCTCGACCTTCCGGATGATCCCGGTGATCTTCCTGAACCAGAAGCTCAACGAGCTGCGCAGCGACGACGAGGCGGCCCGCAACCAGGCCATCAAGGAAGGCAACACCGAGGGTGCCGCGGCACTGGGTTTCTCGGGAGCCCTGGGTGCCTACGGCGGCTTTTTCATCCCCAAGAGCTACGGCAGCTCGATCGCTGCGACCGGCGGGCCTGAGCTTGCGCTGTGGATCTTCACGGTCTTCTATGGCCTGTGCATCGTCCTGACCTGGTGGTACTACGCGCGGCGCAATGCCGAGATGCCGTGCTGACATGACCCCGCCCCGACCGCCGTCGGCTGCCCGCGCGGCAGCCGCTGAGGGGCGCGAGCCCCTGATGACCCCGATGACGCCCGGAGAATTCGAATGAGCCATTTCCTTGACCGCCTGACCTACTTCAACCAGCCCCGCGAGGGCTTTTCCGACGGCCATGGCGTGACCACCGGCGAGGACCGCACCTGGGAAGATGCCTATCGCGCCCGCTGGCAGCACGACAAGATCGTGCGCTCCACCCACGGCACCAACTGCACCGGCTCGTGCTCGTGGAAGATCTATGTGAAGGGCGGCATCGTCACCTGGGAAACCCAGCAGACCGACTACCCGCGCACGCGCGCCGACCTGCCCAACCACGAACCGCGCGGCTGCGCCCGCGGCGCGAGCTACAGCTGGTATCTGTACAGCGCCAACCGCGTGAAGTACCCGATGGTGCGCGGCCGTCTGCTCAAGCACTGGCGCGCGGCGCGTTCGGTCGCGAAGTCGCCGGTGGATGCCTGGGCCAGCATGGTCGAGAACGACAGCCAGCGGCGTGAATGGCAGCAGCAGCGCGGCCTGGGCGGTTTCGTGCGCTCGACCTGGGACGAGGTCAACGAGATCATCGCCGCGGCCAACGTCTACACCATCAAGAAGCACGGCCCGGACCGCATCATCGGCTTCTCGCCCATCCCGGCGATGTCGATGGTGAGCTATGCCGCCGGCAGCCGCTACCTGTCGCTGATCGGTGGCGTGTGCATGAGCTTCTACGACTGGTACTGCGACCTCCCGCCGTCCAGCCCGCAGACCTGGGGCGAGCAGACCGACGTGCCCGAGAGTGCCGACT
>CBFGPV010000059.1:0-22432 GCA_965650765.1 uncultured Burkholderiales bacterium | reverse complement strand
GGTCCAGTGGCACGGCGCCGGCATCGGCGGTGCTCAACACCCGCTGCTCGACCTCCTGGCGTGCCTGCTGCAGCTCGGCGGCACTCAGGTTGCCCGCGGCATGGTCGGCGTCGAGCTGGCGCCATTGCTCGCGCAGGATCTGCCGATGCGCGTCGCCCGGGTGTGTGTCCACCGGTGCCCCTTGGGCGCGCGGAGGACGCAGCAGCGGCCAGGCCAGCCCGGCGATGGTGGCCAGGGCCAGGGCGGCGATGGCCAGCAGCACCCACACGCTGTTGGGTGCGCTCATGGGGTGTCCCCCAAGCCCAGGGCCTGCCGGGCCACCCGGCGCTGCTCGGCGCTCATGGCCGCGGGCACACGCCGCTGACGCTGGCGCACCTGGTGGACCAGCACACCGGCCACTGCCACCAGCAGCACGAACGGCCCGAGCCACAGGGCCCAGGTGCCTGGCCGCAACGGCGGCTTGTAGAGCACGAACTCGCCATAGCGGGCCACCATGTGATCGAGCACCTGCTGTTCGTTGCGGCCCTGGTCGAGCAGCGCGGCGATGCGCTCGCGAAAGTCGACCGCCAGCGGTGCCGACGAGTCGGCCACCGTCTGGTTCTGGCACACCACACAGCGCAACTGGCGGGCAATGTGCATCACCTCGGCCTGGCGCGCCGGGTCGACGGCCAGGGCAGCGAAGGGCAGGGCCAGCAGCAGCCACATGAGAGCGACAGATCTAGCCACCGAGTTGCCTCACCAGGGGCAGCAGGGTCTCGTCGATCACCTGCCGGGTCACGGGGCCGACATGACGATGCCGGATCACACCCTCCCGATCGACCACGAAGGTCTCGGGCACCGCCTGCACACCGAAGTCGAGCCCGGTGTGGCCGCGTGTGTCGGAGGCCGAGGCGCGGTAGGGGTCGCCGTGGCGGCGCAGCCAGTCGAGGGCTGCCGGGCGCTGGTCCTTGTAGTTGAGCCCGTAGATCGGCACCTGGCCCGCACGCGACAGCTCGACCAGCAGCGCATGCTCGATCTGGCAGGCCCCGCACCACGAGGCCCAGACATTGACGAGGCTCACCTGGCCTCGCAGGTGCGCCAGCGAAAGCATGTCGTCGGGCCGGTCCAGGCGGGGCAGGCTGAAGGGCGGCGCCGGCTGGTCGAGCAGGGCCGAGGGCAGGGCACGCGGATCGTGGCGCAGGCCCAGGGCCAAGACCACCAGCAAGGCCAGCGCAACGAGTGCGACGGTCCAGGGCATGAGGCGGCGCATCACGACGGCCTCCCCTGCGGCAGCAAGGCAGGCCCGACCGGCATCGGTGCGGCGGGTTCGGCGGCCGTGCTGGCCGCATGACGGCGGCGATAGCGCCGGTCGGCCAGGGCCGTCGCACCCCCCAGCGCCATCAGCAGCGCGCCGGCCCAGATCCAGGCGACAAACGGCTTGACGTGCAGCCGCAGCCCCCAGGCGCCGTTCAGCACGTCGCCCGAGGCGGGCTCGCCGAGCGACACGTACAGGTCACCATGCCAGCGGCTGGCGATCGCGGCTTCGGCCATCGCCTGGCCCGACGCGGCATAGACCCGCTTTTCCGGGTGCAGCCGCGCGACCACGCGGCCGTCCTGTTCAATGACCAGCACGCCGCGTGCGGCCAGGTAGTTCTCGCCCAGTTGCTGGGTCACGCCGTCGAAGCGGAAGCGGTAGTCGCCCAGCGCGGCCGATTCACCCCGGGCCAGTTGCACGTCGCGTTCGAGCTCGTAACCCTTGACCAGCGTGATGCCGGCCACCAGCACCGCCACCCCCAGGTGGGCCAGGGCCATGCCCCACAGGCCGCCGCCCTGGCGCCACAGGCGGGCCGACCAGTCGCGCAGCGGCAGGCCACGCACCCGCTCGTGCAGTGCGGCCAACGTGGCGCAGGCGATCCAGCTGGCCAGCAGCAGCCCGGCCACCACCGCAACCGACGCCTCGCCCAGCCACAGCGGCAGCAGCAGCCCGCTGGCCAGGCTGACGGCCAGCGCCCAGCGCAGGCGACGGGCAACATCGGGTGCGGCATGCTGGCGCCAGCGCACGACCGGGCCCACCCCCATGAGGAACAACGCAGGGGCCATCAGCGGCACGAACACCGCATCGAAGTACGGCGGCCCGACCGACAGCTTGCCGCCGCCCAGCGCGTCGAGGATCAGCGGGTACAGCGTGCCCAGCATCACTGCGGCCGCGGCCACCAGCAGCAGCACGTTGTTGGCCAGCAGCGTGGCCTCGCGCGACAGCCAGGCAAACGGCTGGTGGTCGTGCAGCTCATGGGCACGCCAGGCCAGCACCGCCAGCGAGCTGCCGGTCACCAGCGCCAGCAGCGCCAGCAGCCACACGCCGCGTGTGGGGTCGCTGGCGAACGAGTGGACCGAGTTGAGCACGCCCGAGCGAACCAGGAAGGTGCCCAGCAGCGACAGCGAAAACGTCAGGATCGCCAGCAGCGCCGTCCACAGCCTGAAGCTGCCGCGCCGCTCGGCCATCGCCAGCGTGTGGATCAGCGCGGTGCCGGCCAGCCAGGGCAGCAGCGAGGCGTTTTCGACCGGGTCCCAGAACCACCAGCCGCCCCAGCCGAGCTCGTAGTAGGCCCAGTAGCTGCCCAGCGCGATGCCCAGCGTCAGGAAGCTCCAGGCCGCCGTGGCCCAGGGGCGCGACCAGCGCGCCCAGGCTGCATCGAGGCGCCCGCCCAGCAGCGCACCGATGGCCAGCGCAAACACCACCGAAAAGCCCACATACCCCATGTAGAGCAGCGGTGGATGCGCCACCATGGCCGGGTCCTGCAGCAGCGGGTTGAGGTCACGGCCTTCGACCGGCGACGGCCACGCACGCTCGAAGGGGTCGGAGGTCATCACGGTGAACAGCAGGAAGGCACAGCCCAGCGCCCCCATCACGCCCAGCATGCGCGCGTGCAGCACACGGCCCAGCGGGCGGCCGAGCCAGGCCAGCGCCAGGCCCCAGCCGGCGAGCATCAGGGTCCACAGCAGCATCGAGCCTTCATGGCTGCCCCACACCGCAGCGAGCCGGTAGGGCAGCGGCAGCAGCGTGTTCGAATGGTGGGCCACCACCTTGACCGAAAAGTCGTGCTGCACGAAGGCCAGGCTCAGGCCGGCGTAGGCCACGGCCACCAGCGCGAACTGCAGCATGGCCGCGGCCGGGGCCACGGCCATCCACGCCACCCGGCCGCGTTGTGCGCCCCACAGCGGCAGCACGGCCTGCACCAGGGCCACACCGAGGGCCAGCATCAAGGCGGCATGACCCAGCGTGACGTTCACGGCGGCAGCTCCCGCAGGCTGGCGCCGGCGCGCTCCAGGGCATCGGCTGCATCGCGCGGCATGTAGTTCTCGTCGTGCTTGGCGAGCACCTGCTCGGCGTGGAAGATGCCTTCACGCAGGCGGCCCTGTGCGACCACGCCCTTGCCCTCGCTGAACAGGTCGGGCAGCACACCGGTGTAGACCACGGGGGTGCTGCGGGCGCGGTCGGTCACCACAAACCGCACGGTCAGGCTGCGCAGGTCGCGGTGCACGCTGCCTTCGGCGACCAGGCCGCCCACGCGAAAGCTGCGGTCGCGCGGCGCCTTGTGCTGGGCGATGTCCGAGGGGCTGAAAAAGAACACCAGGTTGCTGCGAAACGCATTGAGCACCAGCGCGCTGGTCGCCCCCAGGCACAGCAGGCCGGCGATCACCACGGCCGCACGGCGCTGCCGCGGGCTCATGAACGACCCCCGTCACCGATGCCGTCACTGATGCCGCCACCGACGCCACCGCGGCCCGGCCCTGTGGCGGGCCGCAGCGCCCGCTCGACCAGCCACTCCAGGCCCAGCGCGGCGGCCACCAGGGCAAACGAGCCCCACACGTACAGGCCGTGGCCCCCCATGGCCAGGAAGTCCGGCAGGCTGTTCCAGCTCATGGCGCCTCCCGACCGTCCAGCAGCGCCTGCACCCAGGCCGCGCGCCGTTCACGCTCGACGATCAGGCGACGCACCCGCACCAGCGCCATCGCGATGCTGTAGAGCCAGAAGGCCAGCGCCATCACCAGCATGCCCGCCAGCATCGTGGTGGCCATGCTGGGCGAGCGCGTCAGGCTCACCGAGGCGCCCTGGTGCAGGGTGTTCCACCACTGCACCGAAAAGTAGATCACCGGGACGTTGACCACCCCCACCAGCGCCAGCAGTGCCGCGGCCCGGTCGGCCCGGGCCGGGTCGTCGATGGCGGCATGCAGGCAGATCACGCCGAGGTACAGGAAAAGCAGCAGCAGCTCGGACGTGAGACGCGCATCCCACACCCACCAGGTGCCCCAGGTGGGCAGCCCCCACAGCGCCCCGGTTCCCAGCGCCAGCACGGTCATCAATGCGCCGGTGGGCGCCAGCGCGCGCAGCAGCAGGAAGGCCAGCCGTGTGTGCCAGACCAGGCCCACCGCCGCCCACAGCGCCATGGCCAGGTAGATCACCAGCGACATCCACGCCGCCGGCACGTGCACGAAGATGATGCGGTAGGCCTCACCCTGCTGATGGTCGGTGGGCGCCACCAGCAGCCCCAGCCACAGGCCGACCAGCGCCAGCATGATGGCCGGGGTCACCAGCCAGGGCAGCGCTCGCCCGGCCAGCGCATGAAAGCGCACCGGCGCGGCATAGGTGGACCACGTGAGCCGTCGGGCCGGGCGTGCCTGCGCGGAAGGCAGCGGAAGGGGGGTGGCAGCCATCGGCATCACTCCAGGCTGATGCGCAGGGCCGCCGCAGTGGCCCAGGGCGCAAGGAAAAGGGCGGACACCAGCAAGGCACCCAGCAGGCTGGCATGTGCGCCAAAACCGAGGCCGGTGGTGGCGGCATCGACGGCCGCGGCACCGAACACCAGCACCGGCACATGCAGCGGCAGCACCAGCAGCGCCAGCAGCACGCCCGCACCGCGCAGGCCCACCGTCAGCGCCGCACCAACGGCGCCCACCAGACCCAGCACGGGCGTGCCCAGGGCGAGCGTGAGCATCAGCGCCAGCACCGCCGGGCCCGGCAGACCGAACTGCAAGGCCAGCAGCGGCGACACCAGCACGACCGGCAGGCCGGTCGACAGCCAGTGCGCACACACCTTGGCCAGCACCAGGCCCGGCAGCGGACAGGCCGCAAGCAGCATCTGATCGAGCGAACCGTCGGCGTGATCGTCGGCGAACAGCCGACCCAGCGTCAGCGTCGAGGCCAGCAGGGCGGCCACCCAGACCACCCCGCCGCCCACACGCTGCATCAGTGCGGGCTCGCCGCCGAGGCCCAGCGGCAGCAGGCTCACCACGATGACCAGGAAGGCCAGCGAAGCCACGGCATCCGACCAGCGGCGCAGGCTCAGCTTCAGCTGACGCTGCACCAGCGCACGCCAGGCGACCCAGGCCGCGCCGTCGGCCGCAGGGGCGGGGCGGGGTGCCGCGGTGGTGTCCGCGACCAGCAGCACGGGGGGGCTCATAGCTGCAGGCTCGACTGGCGTGTGGCTGCGCCCGCCACGGGGTGATGACCGGTCAGCAGCACCTGACCGCCGCGGCCCAGGTGCCGGTCGATCAGCCCGTCGAGCCAGGCGCGGGCCGAGGCATCGAGCGCTGCATGGGGTTCGTCCAGCACCCACAGCGGCTGCCGCGACACCGCCAGCCGGCTCAGGGCCACCCGCTTGCGCTGGCCTTGCGACAGCTCGCGCACGGCGTGGTGGGCACAGCCGGCCAGACCCGCCGCCTGCAGGGCGCCCAGCGCCTCGGCTGGCTCGACCGGATCGCCGGCCATTGCCGCACCGGCGCGCAGGTTGTCGATGGCGCTCAGCTCGTCCTTGAGACCGGTGGCGTGGCCGTGGTGCAGCAGCTCGCACGCATAGGCCGCGCCCAGCGCGGCGATGCTGTGGCCACGCCAGCTCACGGTGCCCGAAAGGGGCTTGAGCAGGCCGCAGACGATGCGCAGCAGGCTGGTCTTGCCGCTGCCGTTGCCCCCCTGCACATGCAGCAGTTCGCCCGGGCCGAGCTGCACGTTCACGGCACGAAACAGCAGCCTCAGGCCACGCGCACAGGCCAGGTCGCTCACAAGCAGCGTGCCTGATGGGTGCTGGAGCCTGTTCATCCGTGGACCGCCTCGCTCGGGGGCGCCATGGCGGCGCCGGTAAACGGTTGTCGCGCAAAACTGCGGTGTTGTCAACTAAACGTGACACACCTACTATATGCAAAATGTTGACACCTATCCAGCGCACCCTTCCCGGCCTGCCCGTCGGCGCAGACCGCACCCCGCGCGACGCGCCGGCCCCCACCGTGGCCCCCACCTCGGCCCGCTCCGGCGCGCCACATGCGGTGGTGATCGGCAGCGGTTTCGGCGGGCTGGCCGCCGCCGTGCGCCTGGGTGCACGCGGCTACCGGGTGACGGTGCTGGAGCGCCTGGACGCCCCTGGCGGACGGGCCGGTGTGTACCGGCAGGACGGCTTCACCTTCGATGCCGGGCCCACGGTGATCACCGCGCCGCACCTGTTCGAGGAGCTGTGGACGCTGTGCGGACGGCGCCTGGCCGATGACGTCACGCTGCGCCCGGTCGACCCCTACTACCGCATCCGCTTCGACGACGGCACGCAGTTCGACTACCGCGGCGATGCCCAGGCCATGCGCGAGGCGGTGGCGCAGCTTGCGCCGGGCGACGTCGAGGGTTACGAGCGTTTCGTGCGCACCAGCGAGGCGATCTTCAAGGTCGGCTTCGAGCAGCTCGGGCATGTGCCCTTCGACCGCTGGACCGACATGGCGCGGGTGCTGCCCGAGCTGTTGCGGCTGGAGGCCTACCGCACCGTCTACGGCATGGCCTGCCGGCATGTGCGTGACGAACGGCTGCGGGTGGTGCTGACCTTCCAGTCGCTGCTGGTGGGCGGCAATCCGTTCTCGACGACCTCGGTCTACTGCCTCATCGCCTACCTCGAGCGGCGCTGGGGCGTGCACTTTGCGATGGGCGGCACGAACCGGCTCGTCAGCGGCCTGGTCGGGCTGATCGAAGGGCAGGGCGGTGAGGTGCGCTGCCATGCCCCGGTGGAGCAGATCCTGGTGCGCGACCGCCGGGCGGTGGGGGTGCGGCTGGAGGACGGCAGCAGCCTGGCGGCCGACGTGGTGGTGTCCAACGCCGACTCGGCCTGGACCTACCGCCACCTGCTCGCGCCCGAGCACCGGCAACGCTGGACCAACCGTCACATCGAGACGCGGCGCTATTCGATGAGCCTGTTCGTCTGGTACTTCGGCACGCGTCGGCAATACCCCGAGGTGGCGCACCACACCATCGCGCTCGGGCCGCGCTACCGCGGCCTGCTGGGCGACATCTTCGATCGCAAGCACCTGGCCGACGACTTCAGCCTCTACCTGCACCGGCCCACCGCCACCGACCCGTCGATGGCGCCGCCCGGCTGCGATGCCTTTTATGTGCTCTCACCCGTCCCCCACCTGCAGGCCGGGGTCGACTGGCGTGAACGCGCCGAGCCCTACCGCCAGGCCATTGCCCGGCGCCTCGAAAGCAGCTTGCTGCCCGGGCTGCAGGAGGCCGTGGTCAGCTCGCGCCTGCTGACGCCGCAGGATTTCGAGACGCGGCTGAGCTCGTTTCGCGGGGCGGCCTTCGGCATGGAGCCGGTGCTCACGCAAAGTGCCTGGTTCCGCCCGCACAACCGCAGCGAGGAGGTGGACCGCCTCTACCTGGTCGGTGCCGGCACCCATCCCGGCGCCGGCCTGCCCGGTGTGCTGTCGTCGGCGCGTGTGCTTGATACGGTGGTGCCCCATGCAGCCAGCCTCGACGCCTGAACACCCGCGGGTCGTGCCCGCCGATCTGCAGGCTGACCTCGCCCACTGCCAGCGCCTGCTGCGGGGCGGCTCGCGCAGCTTCTGGGCAGCGTCGCTGCTGCTGCCGCGTGCCGTGTGCGAACCGGCCTGTGCGGTGTATGCCTTCTGTCGCCTGGCCGATGACGACATCGATGCCCAGGGGGCCGGCCCGGCTGCATTGGCGCGCTGGCGTGAGCGCCTGGCGCTGGCCTATGCCGGCCGCCCCGCCGACCACGCGGCGGACCGGGCCTTTGCCGCGGTGGTGCAACACCATGGCATCGCCCCCGAGGTGCCCGAAGCGCTGCTCGAAGGGTTCGAATGGGACCTGGCCGGGCGCCGCTACGACAGCATCGACGAGCTGCAGGCCTATGCCGTGCGAGTGGCCGGCAGTGTGGGCGTGATGATGGCGCTGATCATGGGGGCCCGCGCGCCCGCGGCCCTGGCACGCGCCTGCGACCTGGGCGTGGCCATGCAGCTGAGCAACATCGCCCGCGACGTGGGCGAGGATGCGCGCGCCGGCCGGCTCTACCTGCCGCAGCGCTGGCTGCACGACGCCGGCATCGACGCCGAAGCCTGGCTGGCCGCCCCCGTGCACAGCCCCGCGCTGGCATCGGTGGTGTCGCGGCTGCTGGCGCATGCCGACGCGCTGTACTCGCGTGTGTCGGCCGGTGTGGCCGAGCTGCCGCCGCGCTGCCGTCCGGGCATCCAGGCGGCGCGCTTCCTGTATGCCGAGATCGGGCACCAGGTGGCCCGCAACGGGCATGACGGCGTGAACCAGCGTGCGGTGGTGAGCCCGGTGCGCAAGCTGGCCTGTGTGTCCCGGGCCCTGTGGGCCACCCCCCGCCCGGGCGTGGCGCTGCGCGAGCCCGGGCCCCTGCCGTGCGCCCGCTCACTGGTCCGCGCGGCAGCGGCCGCCCCGTGGCCGGCCGCTGTGGCACCGCCCTCCCGGGCCGTGCCCGCCTGGCGCCTGGACCTGCGCTGGCTGGCCACGCTGGAGATGCTGGAACTGCGGGCCCGCCAGAGTGCGCCCCGTCGGAGCCGGGCATGAGTTCGAGCCTGCTGATCACGCTGGAGATCGGCCTGGTGCTGGGCAGCCTGATCGCGCTGGCCGTGTGGGAGCTGGTGTCCTTGCGACGCTACCGCCGGCGCCGGCAGATGGAGCAGGAGGCCGAGGCGCGAAGCAAGGAAACGGGCGGGCCAGCACCCGCGCCGCCCTCGAGCACCGGCAACTGAATCCCTGTACCGGCCGCCCTTCAGCGCGCCCACCGCGGCATGCGAAACGGCAGCAGGGCCTGCACCCAGGGCCGGCTGAAGCGCTCGAGCGAGAGGCTTTCGTGCATCGCCGTCACCGGCAGGCCGGCCCAGCGGGCCTGGATCAGCGAGCGGTTGTAGAACGGGCCGTCCTCCAGCGTGTGCACCACGCGGGCCGACTCACCGGCCGGGCCGGCATGGCGGGTGTGGCGCGCCACACCCCAGTGGCCCGGCGCCAGCCCCACCCGGGCCGGAGCCTCCAGCGGCTGCAGCCCCTGGCGCACATCGAAGCTCAGTGCCAGCGCCAACGGTGATGCACGACGGCGTTCCACGTCATAGACGATCGCGCAGCGGCTCGCTGCCTCGGTACCGCCCAGGCGGCCGCGCGCCCAGTCCCAGCGGATGAAGTCGTCTTCGAGCGGTCCATCACCTTGGTTCGCATCGAGGTAGGCCTGGCCCTGCCAGCGCAGTGCGGGCTCGTCGAAGACCACCTCCACCCGCGACAGCGGCGCCGCCGGCCACCAGCGGTGTCGGCCGGCGGTGTCGAGTGCAAAGGCGTTCGACACCAGCGCGAGGGGATGTACGCGCACGGTGCCGCGCAGCCGCCGCGGCACGGGCGCGCCCACCTCGTCCAGGCGCCAGGTCAGCGCATCGTGCTCCCAGGCCAGGCTGCTGGGGCCGATGCTCAGGTGGTCGGCCTCGGTGTGCAGGTCGCGCCGGCCGCGCTCGGTCATGCTCCAGCGCCGGCAGCCGCGCCGGTCGATGGCGGCCGGCCCGGGATACAGCGCGATGTTGACGGCGCAGTGGTGGCGCGGATCGGCCCCCTGCATGCCCTGGCGTGCCGCACGGCGCCGGGCCTGCGCGTAGTAGGGCGAGAACACGCTGCCGATGAAGGCGATCAGGCTGAGCGCATGGCGGCCGTCGTCGCTCACGGCGTCGAGGTACCACCACGCGTAGCCGCCGGGGCTGACGGCCTCGTCGAAGCGAGGTCGAGCATGCAGGCGTCGGCCGCCAGCCGGCCCGACAGCGCCGCCATCGGCACCCCCGGGCCGGGGTGAGTGCTGCCCCCCGCCAGGTACAGCCCCGGGATGCGGCAGCGTGCCTGCGGCCTGCGGAACGAGGCCAGCCAGCCATGGCTCGCGGCGCCATACAGCGCCCCCTGCGTGCCCGGGAAGCGGCGTGCAAAGTCGTTCGGTGTCGTCACCAGGCTGGCCTGGGGCAGCACCGTCAGGCGCAGGCCACAGCGCGCCAGCGTGTCGAACATCATGCGTTGGCATTGGTGGATCTCCCAGGAGGTGAGCGGGCGTTCGTCGCCGATGGCGGGCGCATTGACCAGGCACAGCAGCCGCTCGGGGGCCTCGACCTGATGCAGCTGCCGCAGGCCGCGGTCGTCGCGGTCCTGGGCACAGACATAGACCGTCGCGCGCTGCGGCAACTGGCGCTGCCGCACGATCTGGTCGAACTCGGCCTCGCTCGACGGAGAGAAGAACACGGTGTGGCGCGCCAGCTCGAAACCCTCGACATGCGCGAGCAGGTTCCAGGTGACGGCCGACAGCGAACGTTCGGCCGGTGCGCCCACGGCCTGCGACACCGCACGGCCCAGCAGGCCTTGCGACAGCGCGGCCGCATCGCCGTTGAAGACCACCGCGCCCGCCGGCACATGCTCGCCGTCGTCCAGCCGCACGCCACAGGCGCGCTGGCCATCGCTCAGGATCTCCTGCACGCGGCAGCCATAACGAAAGCTCACACCGCGCTGCGCAGCCAGGTGAGCCAGCGCCTGGGCCAGCGCGACCATGCCGCCCTGCACCAGCCAGACACCGTCCTGCTCGACGTGCGCGACCAGCATCAGCGTGGCCGGCGCCAGGAAGGGTGACGAACCGCAGTAGGTGGCATACCGGCCGAACAGCTGGCGGATGCGCGGGTCCGAGAAATACGCGCCCAGGCCGTACCACAGGGTCGCAAACGGAGAGATGCGCGACAGGTCACCCAGGCTGCGCCAGTTGCGCTGCGCGGCGCGGCCGACCAGCCCCCAGGGGGTCGGTCGGGTGTCCCGGATGAACGGCCCTTCCAGCGCCTGGTAGACCCGCCGCGCGCGTTCGGCAAACGCGAGGAAACCACGCGCCTCGCGCGAGCCGACCAGGGCGGCAATCGCATCGGCCGAGGCCTGCAGGTCGGCATGCAGATCCAGCCGTTCGTCGGCGCTCCAGGCGTGGCGTGCAAGCACCCGCGCCGGCGTCAGCGAGAGCTGCTCGGCCAGCGAGGTGCCCCAGCGGTCGAACAGCTCGTCGAACACCCAGCGCATCGTGAAGACCGTCGGCCCGGCATCCATGGCCTGGCCGGCCACCTCCACCTGCCGCAGCTTGCCGCCGGGGCGGTCGGCACGCTCGACGACCAACACCTCCTGGCCCTGTGTGGCCAGTTCCAGCGCAGCGACCAGCCCGCCCACCCCGGCACCCACCACGACCACCCTGCGGGACTTCATCGAGGCCTCCAGGTCCATGCACCGTCCATGTGCTTGCCCGTTGACACGCCCAGGACATGTGTCTATTCTAGTTTACATACTGATATGACATTGTGAATTGACACTTCGTTGATCTCGCAATGCCACTGAAAAGGTGGGCAGCATGAGATCTGTGACGCGTATCGAGGAGGCCCTGGCGGCCGCCGTTGCCGGCACTGAAGCCTCCCGCGGGCCCGCCCGTCTGGCTGCCGCCGTGCGTCACGCCGTGTTTCCCGGCGGGGCGCGCATCCGCCCCCAGCTCTGCCTGGCCGTGGCGGCCACGTGCGGTGACGACGACCCCGCCCTGTGCGACGCGGCCGCGGCCGCCATCGAGCTGCTGCACTGCGCCTCGCTCGTGCATGACGACCTGCCGTGTTTCGACAATGCCGCCACCCGGCGCGGCCACCCTTCCGTCCACGCCGCCTATGGCGAACGCCTGGCCGTGCTGGCCGGCGACGCGCTGATCGTGCTGGCCTTCCAGACCCTGGCCGGCGCGCGCGCCCGCCACCCGCAACGGCTGGTGGCCGTGATGCATCTGGTGTGCCGGGGCGTGGGCCAGCCCGACGGCATCGTGGCCGGACAGGCCTGGGAATGTGAACCCCGCGCCGACCTGGCCGACTACCAGCGTGCCAAGACCGGCGCCCTGTTTGCCGCCGCAGCTGCGGCCGGTGCGGTGGCGGCAGGTGCCGACCCCCGGCAGTGGCTGCCCTTCGGCGACCGGCTGGGCGAGGCCTATCAGGTGGCCGACGACATCCGCGACGTGGCCGCTGACCCGCTGCTGCTGGGCAAGCCGGTGGGCCAGGACGTGGCCCTGTGCCGCCCCAGTGCCGCCAGCGCCCTGGGCCTGCAGGGGGCGATCCACCATTTCGACCGGCTGGTCGACGGTGCGCTGCAGGCCATTCCCGACGGCCCGGGCGCGGTGAACCTGCGCGCCCTGGTGCGCAGCGAAGCCGAACGCCTGGTGCCGCGATCGCTGTGTGCCGGCCTGGTGCGCCAGACGGTGTACGGGCCGGCCGGAGCAGCGGCATGAAGCCCCCGCTGGCCGCCCCCGCCCACACCGCCCTGGCGCAGGCCCACAGCGGGCCGGGCTGGCTCGACCGCTGCCTGGCCTGGCGCGACCGGCTCGTCGCGGGCGCCGGCTTCCGGGAGTGGGCCGCGTCCTTCGTGCTGACCCGCCCGATCGCCCGTCGCCGCGCCCGGGCGCTGTTCGACCTGGTGGCCGGTTTTGTGTATTCGCAGGTGCTGCTGGCCTGTGTGCGGCTGCAGGTGTTCGACCGCCTGGCCGCCGAGCCGATGACCGCCGCAGCCCTGGCCCCGCGCCTGGGGCTGAGCGAGGAGGCCTGCCGCCGCCTGCTCGATGCCGCCGTCGCGCTGCGCCTGCTCTCGCTGCGCCGCGGTGCACGCTACGGCCTGGGCCCGCTGGGCGCCCCGATGGTCGACAACCCGGCACTGGCCGCGATGGTCGAGCATCACGCCACGCTGTATGCCGACCTGCGTGACCCGGTGGCGCTGCTGCAGCGGGCCGGCCAGCCCCAGGCGGCCACGGGCCTTGCACGGTACTGGGCCTACTCGGGCGACACCGATCCGGCCACCTTGTGCCCCGACCAGGTGGCGGCGTATTCGCAGCTGATGAGCGCCTCGCAGCCGCTGGTGGCCGAGGAAATCCTCGCCGCCTACCCGATTGGCTACCACCGCAGCGTGCTCGACGTGGGGGGCGGCGAGGGTCGCTTCCTGGTGCGGGCCGCCCGGGAGGCGGGGCACCTGCAGATGTGCCTGTTCGATCTGCCGGCGGTTGCCGAACGTGCCCGCCAGGCCTTCACGCTGGCCGGACTGGGCGATCGGGCCCGTGCGGTGGGCGGCGACTTCTTCCATGACCCGCTGCCCACCGGCAGCGACCTCATCACGCTGATCCGCGTGCTGCACGACCATGATGACGATGCCGCGCTGCAGTTGCTGCGCCGCATCCGCCAGGCCCTGCCCGAGGACGGCTGCCTGCTGCTGGCCGAACCCATGGCCCACACCGGCGGCGCCGAAGCCATGGGCGATGCCTACTTCGGCTTCTACCTGCTGGCCATGGGCCATGGGCGGCCGCGCACACCCGACGCGATCGCGGCCATGCTGCAGGCGGCCGGGTTCGATCACCTCGAATGGCCTCGCACCCGGCTGCCGCTGCAGGCCAGGCTGGTGGTGGCACGCGCGGCAGCGCCGGGAGCCCGCTCATGAACACCCTGGCCATCGTGATGGAACAGCCCGGGCAGCTCTCGCTGAGCCAGCTCGACCTCACCGCACCGTGCGACACCGACGTGGTGGTCGAGATCGACTGGAGCGGCATCAGCACCGGCACCGAACGCCTGCTCTGGAACGGCCGCATGCCGGCCTTCCCCGGCATGGGCTACCCGCTGGTGCCGGGCTACGAGTCGGTGGGGCGGGTGGTGCAGGCGCAGGCTGCCTCCGGCGTGCAGGAGGGTGCCTATGTGTTCGTGCCCGGCGCGCGCTGCTACGGCGAGGTGCGCGGCCTGTTCGGCGGTGCGGCGTCGCGCATCGTCGTGGCCGGCAACCGCGTCACACCGGTCGACGAGCACCTGGGCGAGCAATCCATCCTGCTGGCGCTGGCAGCCACCGCGTACCACGCGGTCGCCTGTGGCGGACAGCGCGAGCAGGTGCGACCGCCGGAGCTGATCGTGGGCCACGGTGTCATGGGCCGCCTGCTGGCGCGCATGACGGTGGCCGGCGGGTACCCGCCGCCGGTGGTCTGGGAGCGCGAGCCGCAACGTCGCGGCGGTGCCCGCGGCTATGCGGTGATCGACCCGTCGGAAGACACCCGCCGCGACTACCGCAGCGTCTATGACGTCAGTGGCGATGCCACCGTGCTCGATGCCCTGATCGCCCGCATGGCGCCGGGCGGCGAACTGGTGCTGGCCGGCTTCTACAGCGAACGCCTGTCGTTCGACTTCGCACCGGCCTTCATGCGTGAGCTGCAGATCCGCGCCGCAGCCGAATGGCAGCGCGCCGACCTGATGGCCGTGCGGCAGCTGGTGCAGTCCGGCTGTCTGCAACTTGACGAACTGATCACCCACCGCGACACGGCCCAACACGCCGCCAGCGCCTACCACACCGCCTTTGCGGATACCGGCTGTCTGAAGATGGTCATCGACTGGAGAGCGTGCTCATGACACCCAACCCCGCCCTTGCCGGCACCCCCGGGCAGCCCGTCCAGTTCATCATGAAGGAGCAGCTGCGCGCCGAGGCCGCCATCGAGCCCGACCCGGTGCACACCTCGCCTGCGGCCAAGACCACGCAGATCATCGCGATCTACGGCAAGGGCGGCATCGGCAAGAGCTTCACGCTGGCCAACCTGAGCTACATGATGGCGCAGCAGGGCAAGAAGGTGCTGCTGATCGGCTGCGACCCCAAGAGCGACACGACCTCGCTGCTGTTCGGCGGCAAGGCCTGCCCCACCATCATCGAGACCAGCAGCCGCAAGAAGCTCGCCGGCGAGGCCGTGGCCATCGGCGATGTGTGCTTCAAGCGTGACGGTGTCTTCGCGATGGAACTCGGCGGGCCCGAGGTGGGCCGCGGCTGCGGCGGGCGCGGCATCATCCACGGCTTCGAGACGCTCGAGAAGCTCGGCTTCCACGACTGGGGCTTCGACTACGTGCTGCTCGACTTCCTGGGCGACGTGGTGTGCGGCGGCTTCGGGCTGCCCATCGCTCGCGACATGTGCCAGAAGGTCATCGTCGTGGGCAGCAACGACCTGCAGTCGCTGTACGTGGCCAACAACGTGTGCTCGGCCGTCGAGTATTTCCGCAAGCTCGGCGGCAATGTCGGCGTGGCCGGCATGGTGATCAACAAGGACGACGGCACCGGCGAGGCCGCGGCCTTTGCCGCCAACGCCGGCATCCCGGTGCTCGCCGCGATCCCGGCGCACGAGGACATCCGCCGCAAGAGCGCCAGCTACGAGATCATCGGCCGCCCCGGCACCCCGTGGGCCTCGCTGTTCGAGACGCTGGCGAGCAACGTGGCCGAGGCGCCCCCCGTGCGCCCCAGGCCGCAGACGCAGGACGAGCTGCTGGGGCTGTTCTCCAGCGACGTGGTCGGCCGCAACGTGGTGCTGGAGCCGGCCACCGTGTTCGACATGGTCGGGCGCAACGAGACACTGCGCCCGTCGCTCGAGGTGATCTATGACGCCGCATGACGGCGCCCCGGCCATCGAGGCCGCAGGCGGCTGCCACGGTGGCCAGGAGCAGCTGCGCGCCGCCGCCAGCGCCGCCGGCAAGTCCGACACGCTCGCGCAGTACGCCCGCGACTACCCGATGCCCGATGCGGCCGGTCCGCACGACCAGCCCCAGAGCATGTGCCCGGCCTTCGGCTCGCTGCGCGTGGGCCTGCGCATGCGGCGCACCGCCACCATCCTGTCGGGCTCGGCCTGTTGTGTCTACGGCCTGAGCTTCACCTCGCACTTCTACGGCGCGCGGCGCAGCGTGGGCTATGTGCCGTTCAACTCCGAGACCCTGGTGACCGGCAAGCTGTTCGAGGACATCCGCGAGGCGGTGCACGCGCAGGCCGATCCGCAGCGCTACGACGCCATCGTGATCATCAACCTGTGTGTGCCCACGGCCAGCGGCGTGCCGCTGCAGTTGCTGCCCAAGGTGATCAACGGTGTGCGCGTGATCGGCATCGACGTGCCGGGCTTTGGCGTGCCCACCCATGCCGAAGCCAAGGATGTGCTGGCCGGCGCGATGCTGCGCCATGCCCGCGCCGAAGCCGAACGCGGGCCGGTCAGCGCACCGCGGCAGGGTGTGTCGCAACGACCCACCGTGACGCTGCTCGGCGAGATGTTCCCGGCCGACCCGGTGGCGGTGGGCATGCTGCTCGAACCGCTGGGCCTGGCCGCCGGGCCGGTGGTGCCCACCCGCGAATGGCGCGAGCTGTATGCCGCGCTCGACTGCGCTGCCGTGGCGGCGATCCACCCCTTCTACACCGCCAGCGTGCGCGAGTTCCAGGCCGCGGGCCGTGCCGTGATCCCGTCGGCCCCGGTGGGGCACGACGGCACCCAGGCCTGGCTGCAGGCCGTGGGGCAGGCCTGCGGCATCGCGCAGGCGCGCATCGACGCGGCCTGCAATCGCTGGCTGCCGGTGATCCGCGATGCGCTGGCACGCACCCCCATCCGCGGGCGCATCACCGTGAGCGGCTACGAGGGCTCGGAGCTGCTGGTCGCACGCCTGCTGATCGAAAGCGGCGCCGAGGTGCCCTATGTCGGCACCGCCTGCGCCCGCAGCCCCTGGAGCGACCCGGACCGACTGTGGCTCGAGGACCGCGGTGTGCAGGTGCAGTTCCGCGCCTCGCTCGAACAGGACCTGCAGGCCGTGGCCGCGCATCGCCCGGACCTGGCCATCGGCACCACGCCGGTGGTGCAGGCGGCCAAGGAGGCCACCATCCCGGCGCTGTACTTCACCAACCTGATCTCGGCACGCCCGCTGATGGGGCCGGCCGGCGCAGGCTCGCTCGCCCAGGTGATCAACACCGCGCTGGCCAACCGCAACCGCTTCACCGCGATGCGCGAGTTTTTTGGCGAGGCGGGCCAGGGCGCCGCGGCCGGCGTCTGGGAACGCGCCCACGGTGTGCCCCAGGACCGACCCGAGTTCAAGGCCGAGGTGCGCCGCCAGGTGATCAAGATCATGAAGCGCCGCAAGGCCGAGGAGATGATCTAGTGGCCCTCATCCTCGATCACGACCGTGCCGGCGGCTACTGGGGTGCCGTCTATGTGTTCAGCGCCATCAAGGGGCTGCAGGTGGTCATCGACGGCCCGGTGGGCTGCGAGAACCTGCCGGTCACCAGCGTGCTGCACTACACCGACGCGCTGCCGCCGCACGAGCTGCCGATCGTCGTCACCGGCCTGGCCGAGGAGCAGCTCGGGCGAGAGGGCACCGAAGGCAGCATGCGCCGCGCCCATGCCGCGCTCGACCCTGACCTGCCCAGCGTGGTGGTCACAGGCTCGATCGCCGAGATGATCGGCGGCGGGGTCACGCCCGAAGGCACCACCATCCAGCGCTTCCTGCCGCGCACCATCGACGAAGACCAGTGGCAATGCGCCAACCGTGCGATGTACTGGCTGTGGAGCGAGTACGGCCTGCGCAAGGTGCCGGCACGCAAGCCCCTGGCCGAACGGCCGGCCGGCGAGAAGCCGCGCGTCAACATCATCGGCCCGTGTTATGGCGTCTTCAACGGCCCGAGCGACCTGGCCGAGATCCGCCGGCTGGTCGAGGGCATCGGCGCCGAAGTGAACATGGCCTTCCCGCTGGGCAGCCACCTGGCCGACGTGGCCGGTCTCGTCAACGCCGACGTCAACATCTGCATGTACCGCGAGTTCGGCCGCATGCTGTGCGAGGCGCTGGAGCGGCCCTACCTGCAGGCGCCCATCGGCCTGCACAGCACCACCGCCTTCCTGCGCGAGCTGGGGCAATTGCTCGGCCTCGACCCCGAACCCTTCATCGAACGCGAGAAACACGCCACGCTCAAGCCGGTGTGGGACCTGTGGCGTTCGGTGACGCAGGACTTCTTCGGCACCGCCAGCTTTGCCGTCGTGGCCGGCGAGACGTATGCACGAGGCTTGCGCCACTTCCTGGAGACCGAGCTGGGCCTGCCCTGCCAGTTCGCGGTGTCACGCACGGCCGGCACCAAGACCGACAATGTCGAGGTGCGCCGGCTCGTGCATGGCAGCACGCCGCTGATCCTGTTCGGCAGTTTCAACGAGCGCATGTACCTCGACGAGATCGCCGCACGCGGGCCGATGCGCCCGACCTACATCCCGGCGTCCTTCCCCGGCGCGATCATCCGCCGCCACACCGGCACGCCGTTCATGGGCTATGGCGGCGCCACCTATGTGCTGCAGGAGGTGTGCAACGCGCTGTTCGATGCGCTGTTCCACATCCTGCCGCGCGCCGGCGACCTGGACCAGATCGAGGCCACACCCGCCCGCGGCGCGGGGCAGGACGAAGCCCGCCAGACCCCCTGGGACGACGAGGCCCGGCTGCTGCTCGCCCGCCTGGTGCAGAACGAACCGGTGCTGGTGCAGATCTCCGCGGCAAAACAACTGCGTGACCGTGCCGAACGCGACGCGCGACGCGACGGCGAAGACCACATCACCGCCGAGCGCGTGCAGCGCGCACGCGATGCCTTGCGACAGGGTGAACCGGCATGACCGGGCCACACCCCCACCGACATTGCCCGCCCTTGCAAGGCAGGCAGTCAGCCGCGGAATCCCCCGCGACGATCCCAGCCGCGCGGGAGGCGCGCGGCAGCCAGCTGAAAGGCAACCCAGGAGGTAGTCCCCATGGCTGATAGTCGAGACGGTTCTCTGTCCGGCCTCACGGAATCCGAGGCCAGAGAGTTCCACAGCATCTTCATCACGAGTTTCATCATCTTCACCGTGATCGCCGTCATCGCGCACTTTCTGGCGTGGCAGTGGCGTCCGTGGCTGCCGGGTCCCGGTGGTTACGCGGCAGCCGTCGGCGAGGCCCGCGAGCTTGCCGCGGCCTACATCGCAGTGGCATTTTCGGCATAGGGAGGCAACGACATGTGGCGCTTATGGCTTCTGTTCGACCCGCGCAGGACGTTGATCGCCCTGTTCACGTTCCTGTTCGTTCTGGCGCTGGTGATTCATTTCATCCTGCTCAGCACCGACCGGTTCAACTGGCTGGAGGGTCCCTCCAAGATGAAGGCTGCCGCCGCGCAGACCGTGCCCATGCCCGACGCGGTGACCACCGCCAGCGTGACGCACGTGCGCAAGTAGCCCCGGTGGATGGGGCTTGCGGACGGTGCGGCCGGCCTGGCCGACCGCACCGTCCGTTGCGACCGACCCGACAGGACCCCCGGGAGATGGCAGCCCCAGCCATCTCCTGACTCGAGGAGACGAACATGAGCATGCTCAGTTTCGAAAGGAAATACCGCGTGCGCGGAGGCACCCTGGTCGGAGGCGATCTGTTCGACTTCTGGGTCGGGCCGTTCTATGTCGGCTTTTTCGGGGTGACCACCCTGTTTTTCGCCGCGGTGGGCACGCTGCTCATCGTCTGGGGGGCCTCGCAGGGCCCGACCTGGAACCTCTGGCAGATCAACATCGCGCCGCCCGACCTGAGCTACGGCCTGGCCATGGCACCGCTGATGGAAGGCGGGTTGTGGCAGCTGATCACGATCTGCGCGATCGGTGCCTTCATCTCATGGGCGTTGCGCGAGGTCGAGATCTGCCGCAAGCTCGGCATGGGCCTGCATGTGCCGGTGGCGTTTTCGTTCGCGATCCTGGCCTATGTCACGCTGGTGGTGATCCGCCCGCTGCTGCTGGGCGCCTGGGGCCACGGCTTCCCGTACGGGATCATGAGCCACCTGGACTGGGTGTCCAACACCGGCTACCAGTACCTGCACTTCCACTACAACCCGGCGCACATGCTGGCGGTGAGCTTCTTCTTTGCCACCACCTTTGCGCTGTCGTTGCACGGGGCGCTGATCCTGTCGGCCACCAACCCGCAGGCCGGTGAGCCGGTCAAGACGCCCGAACACGAGAACACCTTCTTCCGCGACACGATCGGCTACTCGATCGGCACGCTCGGCATTCACCGTCTGGGCCTGTTCCTGGCGCTGTCGGCGGCGTTCTGGAGCGCGGTGTGCATCGTCATCAGCGGGCCGTTCTGGACCCGCGGGTGGCCCGAATGGTGGAGCTGGTGGCTCAACCTGCCCATCTGGTGAACGAGCCGCGCCACACGCCCCATCGAGAAGGAGACAAGGATCATGCCAGCGCAATATCAGAACCTCTTCACGCGGGTGCAGGTCGCCGCGCCGTCCTACCCTGGGGTGCCCCTGGAGCGGGGCAACAAGGAGCGCGAGGGTCCGCCCCTGCATGTGCATCTGCTGGGCCGGCTCGGCGATGCCCAGATCGGCCCGTTCTACCTGGGCTGGTTCGGCCTGGCGTCGCTGATGTGCGGTTTCATCGCGATCGAGATCATCGGGCTGAACATGTGGGCCTCGGTGGGCTGGAGCCCGATCGAGTTCGTGCGCCAGTTGCCGTGGCTGGCCCTGGAGCCGCCCCCGCCGGAGTACGGCCTGTCGATCCCGCCCCTCAACCAGGGCGGCTGGTGGCTGATGGCGGGCTTTTTCCTGACGGCGGCGATCCTGCTGTGGTGGGTGCGCATGTACCGTCGCGCCATCGCGCTGGGCATGGGCACGCATGTGGCCTGGGCCTTTGCCGCGGCGATCTGGCTGTACCTGGTGCTGGGCTTCATCCGTCCGGTGCTGATGGGGAGCTGGTCCGAGGCGGTGCCCTTCGGCATCTTCCCGCACCTGGACTGGACCGCAGCCTTCTCGATCCGCTACGGCAACCTGTTCTACAACCCCTTCCACATGCTCAGCATCGCCTTCCTGTATGGGTCGGCCCTGCTGTTTGCGATGCACGGCGCGACGATCCTGGCCGTCAGCCGATTCGGCGGTGAACGCGAGATCGAGCAGATCGTCGACCGCGGCACCGCGAGCGAACGCGCCGCCCTGTTCTGGCGCTGGACCATGGGCTTCAACGCCACGATGGAGTCCATCCACCGCTGGGCCTGGTGGTTTGCGGTGCTGTGCCCGCTGACCGGCGGCATCGGCATCCTGCTGACCGGCACCGTGGTGGACAACTGGTACCTGTGGGCGATGAAACACGGCGTGGCGCCCGCCTATCCGATGGTCTTCCCGCCGGTCGCCGACCCGGCCCTCACCCAGGGAGTCACACCATGACGCACCTCCTCTCCCGCCTGGCCGGCCTGGCCCTGATGGCCGCTGGTGCGCTGCTGGCCGGCTGTGAACGCCCACCCCAGGCCTCGACTCAGATCGGCTACCGCGGCACCGCGATGGTCGAGATCGACAACCCGCGCCTGGTGGCTGAACAGGCCGCACGTCATGCGGTGCCGGCCGCACAGCCCGCGGTGCCGTCCGACGGGCCCAAGGCCGGGCAGATCTACCAGAACGTCAAGGTGCTGGGCGAGCTGAACGTGGCCGAGTTCACGCGGCTGATGCTGGCCATGACCGCCTGGGTCGCGCCCGACGAGGGCTGCAACTACTGCCACAACCCGGCCAACCTGGCCGACGACTCGAAGTACACCAAGGTGGTGGCCCGGCGCATGATCGAGATGACCCGGCACATCAACGGCGACTGGAAGACCCACGTGGCCGAGACCGGCGTGACCTGCTTCACCTGCCACCGCGGCAAGCCGGTGCCGTCCGAGGTGTGGTTCGCCCCGCCACTGGACCAGCAGGCGAGCCGCATGGCCGGCAGCCGCGCGGGGCAGAACATGCCGGCTGCCGCCACGGCGCTGAGCGCCTTGCCGCGCGACCCGTTCACACCTTACCTGCTGAAGGACAACGAGATCCGCATCGCCGCCAAGGCCGCGCTGCCGGGCGGCGGGGCTGCACCGGGCGCCACGATCGCGGCCACCGAAGGCACCTACGGCCTGATGATGCACATGGCCGATGCCCTGGGTGTGAACTGCACCTTCTGCCACAACAGCCGCTCGTTCTCGTCGTGGGAGGAAAGCACCCCGCAGCGCTCGACCGCCTGGCATGGCATCCGCATGGCCCGCGACCTGAATCAGGCCTACCTCGAACCGCTGACCGGCAGCTTCCCGGCCCACCGGCTCGGCCCGAACGGCGACGTGGCCAAGATCAGCTGCGCCACCTGCCACCAGGGCGTGAACAAGCCGCTGAACGGTGTGTCGATGCTGAAGGACCACCCCGAACTGGCCGGCATGCCGCGACCGCTCGCGACGGCACCGGCGGCCAGCGCTGCGGCCGCTCAGTAGTACGGCGGCTCCGTAGTACGGCGGCTCAGCGTTCGACCGCTCAAGCGTCAGGCGAGCGGTCGATCAG